>NZ_JBYQFR010000030.1:0-4627 GCF_058266945.1 Arthrobacter sp. E70
CACCAAAACCAAAAACCGCCCCAAACCCTGGGCACAGCCCCCAAGAAAACCAGGCACGCCCCACCAGCAAACGCCCCGTCCCCGGGCACGCCCTGTCACGTCCTGCGCTCTCTCGGGGAACGCACCATCACCACCCGCCCCTTCCCCGGGCACGCCCCATCAGCCAACACCCCTAATTCAGGCACGCCCCATCAGCTAACACCCCTAATCCAGGCACGCCCCATCACGTGACGCCGCCACCTGCAGGTGTGATGGCGGATCCACGCAGAACTGGCAGGACATGATGGCGCGTCCTTGGGGAAGGGGCGGGACATGCTGGCGCGTTGGGCGGATGGGGCAACCGGGGTATGGAGCCTAGACTTACGGTCTATGACCTCCCGAAGCCAGGGCCCCGCGGGCAAACGTGCCACCATCCTGGATGTTGCGGCTGCGGCAGGCGTATCGCGGCAGACGGTGACCCGGGCCATGAACGATATGGCCGGCATTAGCCAGGACACCCGGGAGCGTGTGCGGAGGCTGGCGGCTGAGCTGGGATACACGCCCAGCCGCTTCGCGAAGGGCCTGGTCCAAGGGGCCCGCATCTCCGTGGGCCTCGCCATTCCCGACCTGACCAATCCATATTTCCCCGCTTTCGCTTCCAGCGTTGTCGAGGCAGCCACAAACCGTGGCTGGAACGTCGTGGTGGACGACTACGGGCATGGAAGCGGCAGCGCCCTCGACGCTGCGGAGCGGCTGGCACCCCAGGTGGACGCCCTCATCGGCTACCTCGGCCAGGAGTCGGAGATGGCGCAGGAAGTGATGGGCCGGCGCCCCGTCGTCGGCCTTGACAACCCTGCCGGGCGGTCCGCAGGTGGGATCTCCTTTGACTACCACCACGCCGCCCGGCTCGCCCTCAACCACCTGGTGGCACTTGGCTGCCGGAACATTGCGTACCTGGACTCGGACCAGGGAAGCCCCGCGGCCGGCCGCGGAGCTGCGGCTGCGGAGGTGGCGGCAGGCCTCGCGGTCCGGCTGCGCCGGTGTGAAGCCAGCGCCTCCGCCGCCGGCGCGAAGGCAGCGATAGCCGCGCTCCTCGCCGCCCAGGAAGGGATCGACGGGCTCCTGGCGTTCAATGATCTGATGGCGGCCGGAGCCTTGAAGGCGCTGCAGGAAGCGGGGCGGGCAGTGCCCCGCGGCTGCCCGGTCATTGGCATGGACGGGATCCCGCTCGGAGAACTTCTGACCCCTGAGCTCACCACGCTCTCCCTGGACCTGCGCGCGGTGGGGCGTGCCGCCGTCGACCTCCTGGACGGGCTGTTGTCCGGCTCTATGGAAGCAGGAAGCGAAGAAGCGCGCCTCGTGCTGCTGCACACCCTGGTGCGCCGCCAATCCGCCTGACACCTGCTGAAACCTGACCCCTACTGAAATGCGAGGGAAGCGGTTAGGCTTGACGCCGTGGCGTGAACGTTCACGCAACCTGCCTTCGAACCTAGCCTCAAGGACGATCCATGCCAGTTCGCGCCACCGCCCCGCACGCAGCAGCCGGCACAAGTCCATCACGGAGCCTTGAGCTCGGTGCTGACGCAGTCCGCGACCTTGAGATTCCCGGGCCGGGCAGAGGCAGTCTTCCACCTCGGGCCTTCCTGGCCAGCGATGCTCCGAAGCTGCTGCTCAACGGCGAGTGGCAGTTCCGGTTGAGCGACGGTATCCGCACTGCTCCGGGAGACGGGTGGCAGCGCGGCGGGGACCTAGTCGGATTTACGTCCCTTCCCGTGCCCTCAAGCTGGCCCATGCAGGGGCACGGTGCCCCCGCCTACACCAATGTGCAGTTCCCGTTCGCGGTGGAGCCGCCGCACGTGCCGGAGGACAATCCGGTTGGCGACCACGTAGTGACTTTCGACGCCGGAGCGGAGTACTTCCCGCATGCGCTCCTAAGGTTCGACGGTATTGACTCCGCCGGCACGGTGTGGCTGAACGGCGTGGAACTGGGTACCACCCGCGGGAGCCGGCTGCCGCACGAGTTCGACGTTTCCGGCGTCCTGGTCCCGGGAACCAACACCTTGGCCGTGCGGGTGGCACAGTTCTCGGCCGCAAGCTACGTGGAGGACCAGGACATGTGGTGGCTGCCGGGGATCTTCCGGGACGTCACCCTGCAGGCCCGCCCCGAGGACGGCCTCGATGACGTCTTTGTCCACGCTGACTACGATCATCAATCAGGCCAAGGCGTCCTTCGCGTCGAGGCGACCCGGGGCGGAAAGCCCGTTGACGCCGTCGTACGTGTTCCCGAACTTGGACTGGAACTGCCTGCGGGCGATGCAACTGCCATCGCCCGGGTGGAACCGTGGTCCGCCGAGATTCCGCGGCTGTATGAGGCAGCCGTCAGCACGCCCGGCGAGACCGTTTGGCTGCAGCTGGGCTTCCGCAGCATCACCATCGAGGATGCGCAGTTCAAGGTCAATGGCCGGCGCATCCTGCTGCGCGGCGTGAACCGCCACGAGCACCACCCCCGGCTGGGCCGGGTGGTGCCCCGTGACGTGGTGGAGGCGGAGCTGCGGCTGATGAAGCAGCACAACATCAACGCCATCAGGACTTCCCACTACCCGCCACACCCGGAATTCCTCCCATTGGCGGACCAGTTGGGGTTTTACGTCGTTCTTGAGTGCGACCTGGAAACCCACGGCTTCGAGAGCGCCGGATGGGCCCAGAACCCCAGTCACGATCCGCAGTGGGAACCTGCGTTGTTGGACCGTATGCGCCGGACGGTGGAACGGGACAAGAACCACGCCTCGGTGGTCATGTGGTCCTTGGGCAACGAGGCAGGCGCCGGCCGGAACCTCGCCGCCATGTCCCGCTGGGCCAAGGACCGGGACCCTTCCCGTCCCATCCACTACGAGGGCGACTGGACCTCGGCCCACGTTGACGTCTACTCCCGCATGTACGCGAGCCAGGCCGAAACGGAGCTGATCGGGCAGGGCATTGAGCCTGCCCTCGAGGACGCGGCCCTGGACGCCCGCCGCCGCGCCATGCCGTTCGTGCTGTGTGAGTACGTGCACGCCATGGGCAACGGGCCCGGCGGGATGAGCGAATACCAGGAGCTGTTCACAAAGTATCCGCGGCTGATGGGCGGCTTTGTCTGGGAGTGGCTGGAACACGGAATCACCGTCCCCGCTCCCGGAGGCGGCGAACAATTCGCCTACGGTGGTGACTTCGGCGAGGAGGTTCACGACGGGAACTTCGTCACGGACGGCCTGGTGGACGCCAACCGCAAACCGCGCCCCGGGCTGCTGGATTTCAAGAAGGTCATCGAACCGCTGCACATCGAGGTTGCGCCGGACTGGACGGGCTTCCGGCTAGGGAACAGCCAGGACTTTGCGGACACGTCAGCCTTCAGGTTCCAGTACAGGGTGGCGGACGACGGCGGCACGCAGCTTGAGGGGACGGCGGACGTTGCGCCGTTGGCAGCGCAGTCGGACGCGGCAGTGGCGCTGCCCGCCCATGTTGCCGACTACAGGCGGGGCCTGCCCGGGGGCAAGACCGCGGTGCTCACGATTAGTGCCGTCTTGGCGGACGACAGCACCTGGGCAGCCGCCGGCCACGAAGTTGCCTGGGGGCAGGCGGTCCGCTGTGGCGCCGCTCCCGGGCCGGCGCAGGCCCGGGACCTTGTGGAGGCTGCGGACGGTGAACTCCGCCTGGGCGAAGCAGTTTTCAGCCGGTTCACGGGAATGCCCACGTCCCTTGGCGGCATTCCGGTCGAAAAGCTGGCTTTGGTCCTGTGGTGGCCCCCCACCGACAACGACCTCGGCAGGGAGTGGGATGGCACCGACCCCCGGCCACTCGCGGCGCAATGGAAGGACGCCGGCCTCGATCGCCTTCACGCCCGCCTCCTGGGCATCAGCGCCGAAAAGGCACCCGACGGCGGGGAGTTCCTTCGGGTGCGGACGCGGATGGGTGCGGCGGACAAACAGTTCGGCGTGCTGGTGGATTACGTCTGGACCAGCGGCCACGGTGCGTTGACACTGCGTACCCAGGTCCGGCCGGTGGGGACCTGGGCCAACAACGGCTTTGGGGTGGAATGGGCGCGGATCGGGCTGGAACTCGTGCTGGGCCAGTCAACCTCCACTGTGCGTTGGTTCGGCCAGGGCCCGCACCAAAGCTATCCGGATACGGGCCAGGGCACCCGTGCCGGCTGGTTCGAACTGCCCCTCGCAGGGCTGGATGTGGACTACGTTCGGCCCCAGGAGTCGGGTGCCCGCTCTGCCGTCCGTTCCGCGGTCCTCGAAACGGGGGGAGTGACTCTCGAGATTTCCGGTGAGCCCTTTGCCCTGACGGTACGCCCCTACAGCCTGGCCGCCTTGGACTCCGCCGTCCATCGCTCCGATCTGCTCCCCGACGGGCGAAGCTACGTCTATGTGGATCATCAGATGCGCGGGGTTGGAACCGCGGCCTGCGGACCTGGCGTCCTGGAGCATTACCGTCTCACGCCCCGGGAAGTCGACTTCGAAGTGACGTTGCGGGTGTCCGGGTGAGTCCCGCCGGATGTGAGCCATTCCATAGCAGCGCATGGCCCGATCCCGGACATCTGTTTGGCAGGATATGCCTCTAAAAACCCTGTGATTCCGGGGTTTTTGGTGGCATCTTCCCTCCCGGT
>NZ_JBYQFR010000031.1:0-3236 GCF_058266945.1 Arthrobacter sp. E70
TCTGTGTGGTGTAAGTTGTTGGCCTATTAGTACCGGTCAGCTTCACGAGTCGTTAGTCCTCGCTTCCACATCCGGCCTATCAACCCAGTGGTCTGGCTGGGGGCCTCTCACACACAAAGGTGTATGGAAATCTCATCTTGAAGCGAGCTTCCCGCTTAGATGCTTTCAGCGGTTATCCCATCCGAACGTAGCTAATCAGCGGTGCACTTGGCAGTACAACTGACACACCAGAGGTTCGTCCGTCCCGGTCCTCTCGTACTAAGGACAGCCCTTCTCAAATTTCCTGCGCGCGCAGCGGATAGGGACCGAACTGTCTCACGACGTTCTAAACCCAGCTCGCGTACCGCTTTAATGGGCGAACAGCCCAACCCTTGGGACCTACTCCAGCCCCAGGATGCGACGAGCCGACATCGAGGTGCCAAACCATGCCGTCGATATGGACTCTTGGGCAAGATCAGCCTGTTATCCCCGAGGTACCTTTTATCCGTTGAGCGACGGCCATTCCACAATGTACCGCCGGATCACTAGTCCCGACTTTCGTCCCTGCTCGAGATGTCTCTCTCACAGTCAAGCTCCCTTGTGCACTTACACTCGACACCTGATTGCCAACCAGGCTGAGGGAACCTTTGGGCGCCTCCGTTACTTTTTAGGAGGCAACCGCCCCAGTTAAACTACCCATCAGGCACTGTCCCTGACCCGGATTACGGGCCGAAGTTAGATGTCCAAAGTGACCAGAGTGGTATTTCAACGATGACTCCACCCGAACTGGCGTCCGGGCTTCAACGTCTCCCACCTATCCTACACAAGCCACTCCGAACACCAATACCAAACTATAGTAAAGGTCTCGGGGTCTTTCCGTCCTGCTGCGCGTAACGAGCATCTTTACTCGTACTGCAATTTCGCCGAGTTTATGGTTGAGACAGCGGGGAAGTCGTTACTCCATTCGTGCAGGTCGGAACTTACCCGACAAGGAATTTCGCTACCTTAGGATGGTTATAGTTACCACCGCCGTTTACTGGGGCTTAAATTCTCAGCTTCGCCGTGAGGCTAACCGGTCCTCTTAACCTTCCAGCACCGGGCAGGAGTCAGTCCGTATACATCGTCTTGCGACTTCGCACGGACCTGTGTTTTTAGTAAACAGTCGCTTCCCCCTGGTCTCTGCGGCCCCGATCCCCTCCAGAACGCAAGGTTCTTTCAAGGTTGGGGCCCCCCTTCTCCCGAAGTTACGGGGGCATTTTGCCGAGTTCCTTAACCATAATTCTCTCGATCGCCTTGGTATTCTCTACCTGATCACCTGTGTCGGTTTGGGGTACGGGCGGCTAAAACCTCGCGTCGATGCTTTTCTCGGCAGCATAGGATCACCAAATCCCCCCATACGGGGGTCCCATCAGATCTCAGGCACATGAACAGCGGATTTGCCTACCGTTCGCCCTACATCCTTAGACCGGGACAACCATCGCCCGGCTCGGCTACCTTCCTGCGTCACACCTGTTAATACGCTTGCCTCCCGGGATCAGGTCCTGCGCTCCACCAAAACCCTTCCGTCCAAAGGACGGTCGGGCAGGTTTCGGGCAGTTAGTATCCCCCGCTCAGCATGGGCGGTTTTTCGCCGGTACGGGAATATCAACCCGTTGTCCATCGACTACGCCTGTCGGCCTCGCCTTAGGTCCCGACTTACCCAGGGCAGATTAGCTTGACCCTGGAACCCTTGATCATTCGGCGGACGGGTTTCTCACCCGTCTTTCGCTACTCATGCCTGCATTCTCACTCGTGTAGGCTCCACCGCTGGTTTACACCGCGACTTCACCGCCCACACGACGCTCCCCTACCCATCCACACTCCTGAACCACAAAGGCTTAGAGACTGTGTGAATGCCACAACTTCGGCGGTGTACTTGAGCCCCGCTACATTGTCGGCGCGGAATCACTTGACCAGTGAGCTATTACGCACTCTTTTAAGGGTGGCTGCTTCTAAGCCAACCTCCTGGTTGTCTGGGCAACTCCACATCCTTTCCCACTTAGCACACGCTTAGGGGCCTTAGTTGGTGGTCTGGGCTGTTTCCCTCTCGACTATGAAGCTTATCCCCCACAGTCTCACTGCTACGCTCTCACTTACCGGCATTCGGAGTTTGGCTGACGTCAGTAACCTTGTAGGGCCCATTAGCCATCCAGTAGCTCTACCTCCGGAAAGAAACACGCAACGCTGCACCTAAATGCATTTCGGGGAGAACCAGCTATCACGAAGTTTGATTGGCCTTTCACCCCTACCCACAGCTCATCCCCTCCATTTTCAACTGAAGTGGGTTCGGTCCTCCACGACGTCTTACCGTCGCTTCAACCTGGCCATGGGTAGATCACTTCGCTTCGGGTCTAGATCACGCCACTCACACGCCCTATTCAGACTCGCTTTCGCTACGGCTGCCCCACACGGGTTAACCTCGCGACGTAACACTAACTCGCAGGCTCATTCTTCAAAAGGCACGCCGTCACAACTACAAGGCTGCTCCGACGGATTGTAAGCACACGGTTTCAGGTACTGTTTCACTCCCCTCCCGGGGTACTTTTCACCTTTCCCTCACGGTACTGGTCCGCTATCGGTCATTAGGGAGTATTTAGGCTTATCAGGTGGTCCTGACAGATTCGCACGGGATTTCTCGGGCCCCGTACTACTTGGGATACTCTCACAGGCGGCACAAACGCATTACGGTTACGGGACTAACACCCTCTCTGGCCGGCCTTTCAAAACCGTTCACCTATGCGCGCACATCACACCCCACCAGCCCGGCAGAACTGGTATGGAAAGTCCCACAACCCCGACCATGCAACGCCCGCCGGCTATCACACATGGAACGGTTTAGCCTGATCCGCGTTCGCTCGCCACTACTAACGGAATCACTATTGTTTTCTCTTCCTGCGGGTACTGAGATGTTTCACTTCCCCGCGTTCCCCCCACGCACCCTATGTGTTCAGGTACGGGTCACCAAGTCACTCGCGCGCTCAGCGGGGTTTCCCCATTCGGACACCCTGGGATCACAGTCCGGTTATCGACTCCCCCAGGCTTATCGCAGATTCCTACGTCCTTCATCGGCTCCTAATGCCAAGGCATCCACCGTGTGCTCTTAAAAACTTGACCACAAAGATCAAAAACAAAAAACACTCGAGAGAACCACAGAAACCGTCCCGCGCACCACAACCCCCAAAAAGGGCCACAGCACACGAACCAGATCCAGGTTCATA
>NZ_JBYQFR010000032.1:0-1858 GCF_058266945.1 Arthrobacter sp. E70
TCCTGTTGCCTCAGGACCCAACAGTGTGCCATACACCACCCGGCGAAACGATCCAGCCGCGTTCCAGAACACCCACCCCAAAAAGGGAAAGCATTCGTACTAACAACCGGTCCGTGCCACCAGGCACCTATTCGTTGATATTCCACCCATGAGCACCCGCCGCAGAACATACGCCTGCGCAACGGGCTTGCTTCCTGACAACACCACACCACCGCATACACGATGACATGACTGCTGTAGGTGCTCCTTAGAAAGGAGGTGATCCAGCCGCACCTTCCGGTACGGCTACCTTGTTACGACTTAGTCCCAATCGCCAGTCCCACCTTCGACAGCTCCCTCCCACAAGGGGTTAGGCCACCGGCTTCGGGTGTTACCAACTTTCGTGACTTGACGGGCGGTGTGTACAAGGCCCGGGAACGTATTCACCGCAGCGTTGCTGATCTGCGATTACTAGCGACTCCGACTTCATGGGGTCGAGTTGCAGACCCCAATCCGAACTGAGACCGGCTTTTTGGGATTAGCTCCACCTCACAGTATCGCAACCCTTTGTACCGGCCATTGTAGCATGCGTGAAGCCCAAGACATAAGGGGCATGATGATTTGACGTCGTCCCCACCTTCCTCCGAGTTGACCCCGGCAGTCTCCTATGAGTCCCCGGCCGAACCGCTGGCAACATAGAACGAGGGTTGCGCTCGTTGCGGGACTTAACCCAACATCTCACGACACGAGCTGACGACAACCATGCACCACCTGTAAACCGGCCCCAAAGGGGAAACCACATTTCTGCGGCGGTCCGGTCCATGTCAAGCCTTGGTAAGGTTCTTCGCGTTGCATCGAATTAATCCGCATGCTCCGCCGCTTGTGCGGGCCCCCGTCAATTCCTTTGAGTTTTAGCCTTGCGGCCGTACTCCCCAGGCGGGGCACTTAATGCGTTAGCTACGGCGCGGAAAACGTGGAATGTCCCCCACACCTAGTGCCCAACGTTTACGGCATGGACTACCAGGGTATCTAATCCTGTTCGCTCCCCATGCTTTCGCTCCTCAGCGTCAGTTAATGCCCAGAGACCTGCCTTCGCCATCGGTGTTCCTCCTGATATCTGCGCATTTCACCGCTACACCAGGAATTCCAGTCTCCCCTACATCACTCTAGTCTGCCCGTACCCACCGCAGATCCGGAGTTGAGCCCCGGACTTTCACGGCAGACGCGACAAACCGCCTACGAGCTCTTTACGCCCAATAATTCCGGATAACGCTTGCGCCCTACGTATTACCGCGGCTGCTGGCACGTAGTTAGCCGGCGCTTCTTCTGCAGGTACCGTCACTTTCGCTTCTTCCCTACTGAAAGAGGTTTACAACCCGAAGGCCGTCATCCCTCACGCGGCGTCGCTGCATCAGGCTTGCGCCCATTGTGCAATATTCCCCACTGCTGCCTCCCGTAGGAGTCTGGGCCGTGTCTCAGTCCCAGTGTGGCCGGTCACCCTCTCAGGCCGGCTACCCGTCGTCGCCTTGGTAGGCCATTACCCCACCAACAAGCTGATAGGCCGCGAGTCCATCCAAAACCACAAAAGCTTTCCACCAACCACCATGCGATGGAAGGTCATATCCGGTATTAGACCCAGTTTCCCAGGCTTATCCCAGAGTCAAGGGCAGGTTACTCACGTGTTACTCACCCGTTCGCCACTAATCCACCCACAAGTGGGCATCATCGTTCGACTTGCATGTGTTAAGCACGCCGCCAGCGTTCATCCTGAGCCAGGATCAAACTCTCCGTTGAAGTAAAACAAAAACAGACACAACCAAAACCACCGGAAATAACGGCGACAAAAGCTGCACAAAATTTGAAACCAGCTAAAAAACCA
>NZ_JBYQFR010000033.1:0-982 GCF_058266945.1 Arthrobacter sp. E70
TTGGGGGCTTGTTGGTGGGGTTAGAGGACGCGCGCGAGGAAGTCTTTGGTGCGGGCGGCCTTGGGGTTTGCGAGCATTTCTCGTGCTGGGCCTTCTTCGACGACGGCACCGTCGGCCATGAAAACCACCCGGTCCGCGACTTCGCGGGCGAAGCCCATTTCGTGGGTCACGACGATCATGGTCATGCCCTCGACGGCGAGTGTTTTCATGGCGTCGAGGACCTCGCTGACCAGTTCCGGGTCCAGGGCGGAGGTGGGTTCGTCGAAGAGCATCACTTTGGGGCGCATGGCCAGGCTGCGTGCGATCGCGACGCGTTGCTGCTGGCCTCCGGAAAGGGACGCGGGATATTCGTGGACCTTGTCTGAGAGTCCAACGAGTTCCAGTAACTCCAGGGCGTGTTTTTTTGCTGCTGTTTTCGATTGTTTCAGCACCCCGACGGGTGCCTCAATGATGTTCTCCAGCACGGTCATATGAGGGAAAAGGTTGAAGTGCTGGAACACCATGCCGATGTGTTGGCGCTGCTGGGCAAGCTTCCGCTTGGACAGTTCGTGCAGGTGGCCGCGCTGCTCCCGGAATCCGAGCAGGTCACCTTCGAGGAATACTGCGCCTGCGTCCAGGGGTTCCAACAGGTTCAGGCAACGCAGCAGGGTGCTCTTCCCGGCTCCGGACGGGCCGAGAAGGCAGACGGTTTCTCCCTTGGAGACGCTGAGGTTTACGTTGTCCAGGACCGTGTGGTGGTGGAACCGCTTGGTCACTGAACGAGCTTCGATAACTGTCATCGGTTTTTGCCTCCTGCTGCCTTGACTGTGGTGCCCAACCGGGCGGTGCCGCGGCCGAAGCGGCGCTCAAGCGCCCACTGGCCAACAGACATGATCGAAACGATGATGAGGTACCAGAGAGCTGCGACCACGAGGAGCGGGACGATCTGGTAGTTGCTGGCGTAAATCTGCTGCACGGAATACAACAGGTCAGACACGGCAAT
>NZ_JBYQFR010000034.1:0-870 GCF_058266945.1 Arthrobacter sp. E70
AATGCAACGAGGGACGTGGCCTTCAGAAGATTGATTGCATCATTTGCGATGGGTGGAATCGCGATCCGCAGGGCCTGCGGGAGAACGATACGCTGCAGCGTCCGGGCATGGGTCATACCCAGCGACTCCGCGGCCTCAATCTGGCCCTTTGGAACAGCCCGGATTGAGGTGCGGATTACCTCGGAAGTGTAGGCGGCCTGATGCAGCACGAATGCAACGAAAGCGGCCCAGAAAGGACTCAGCAGATCCTGGGAGGATACGGACCAGAGAGGAATCTGGCCCGGGAGCCCCAGGGAGACCTCCGGGTAGAGCAACGACACATTGAACATCAGGACCAGGAGGACAAGCAGCGGGATGCCCCGGAAAAACCACACGAACGCCCAGCTGATCGAGCGCAGCACCACGTTGGGCGACAGCCTCATATTTGCGATGATTGTAGCCACGATCAGCGCTCCAACCATCGAAACGATCGTCAGCTCAACCGTCAGCCTTAAGCCCGCAAGGACCCGGTCCTGGAACATGTATTGCCCGATGACGGGCCAATTAAGTGCCTTGTTAGTCCCCAGGCTCAAAACAATCGAGCCCACCACCACCAGCGCCACGGCCGCGCCAACAATGCGCCAAACGTGAATTCGTCTGGCCAGAGGCGGAATTTCCTGCACCCCAGGGGTCCGGGGAACTGATTCCTCTTGTGTCATACCGACCACTTGACTCATTTCAAGTACCTTCGATTTTTCTAGTAGACGGCGCTCCCGCGCCGGATCATCGCTGGCTAGGCGTGGATAGAGGAGCCGGACGGGCTAAGCACCGCGATCCGCTGTTCAGCATCCGGCTCCGAAAGCAACTTCCGCAACACCTTCCCGCCAGCGT
>NZ_JBYQFR010000035.1:0-734 GCF_058266945.1 Arthrobacter sp. E70
GAGGAGGACCTGGACGGGTTCCGGCAGGAAAAGTCCAAGGAAGGCCACGCCCTCTCCTCCTACCCGCACCCGCGCCTGATGCCCACGTTCTGGGAATTCCCCACCGTCTCGATGGGCATCGGGCCCATGAACGCGATCTACCAGGCCCAGTCCAACCGGTACCTGCACAACCGCGGCCTGAAGGACACCTCCGACCAGCAGGTCTGGGCGTTCCTGGGCGACGGGGAAATGGACGAGCCCGAGTCCCGCGGCCTGCTCCAGCTGGCCGCGAACGAGAACCTGGACAACCTGAACTTCGTGATCAACTGCAACCTCCAGCGCCTGGACGGGCCGGTGCGCGGCAACGGCAAGATCATGCAGGAACTCGAAGCGTTCTTCCGCGGCGCGGGCTGGAACGTGATCAAGGTCGTCTGGGGCCGGGAATGGGATGACCTGCTCACCCGCGACACCGACGGCTCGCTCGTGAAGATCATGAACGAAACCCCCGACGGGGACTACCAGACCTACAAGGCCGAATCCGGCGGGTTCGTCCGCGAACACTTCTTCGGCAAAACCCCGCAGACCAAGGACCTCGTCGCGGACCTGACCGATGACCAGATCTGGAACCTCAAGCGCGGCGGCCACGACTACCGCAAGGTCTACGCCGCGTACAAGGCAGCCACCGAATTCAAGGGCAAGCCCACCGTCATCCTCGCCAAAACCGTCAAAGGCTACGGCCTGGGCCCGCACTTCGA
>NZ_JBYQFR010000036.1:0-696 GCF_058266945.1 Arthrobacter sp. E70
AACAGCACGGCGGGAATGATCCCGGCGGCGCCGTTGGTCGGGGCGGTAACCACCCTGCCGCCGGAAGCGTTCTCCTCATTCACCGCCAGGGCCACCAGGTTCACCCACTCCTGCCAGTACCGCGGATCATAGGAAGCGCGGCCGAGCTCCCGTCCCTGGTCCCCTTCCTGGTCCGGGTCCTCGCCGTTGGCGCTTTCCTTCCGGATCCGGTCGAACCAGTCGGGGGCGCGGCGGCGGACCTTCAGCCCACCGGGCAGTACGCCCTCGCGCTTCAGGCTGGTCTGCACGCAGGCTTCCATGACGGACCAGATGTGCAGCAGGCCGTTGCGGATCTCCGCCTCGTCACGTGACGCCCGCTCGTTCAGGAACATCACGTCCGCGATGCCCAACCCCTTGGCCGCGCAGTGCTCCAGGAGTTCGGCGGCGGTCCGGAACGGCAGCGGCAGCTCCTTCTTCGACTCCTCGAGTTCCTGCTGCGCCGCGTCCTCCCCGCCTTCACGGACGATGAACCCGCCGCCCACCGAAAAGAACGTGGCCGTGTGCATCACGTTCCCGCCGCCGTCGGACACCGTGAACGTCATCCCGTTCGTGTGCCGGGGCAGCACCGTCAACGGCCGCAGCACCATGTCGCCCACCCCATACGGCAGCGGCACGGCTCCGGCGAGGTCCAGCATCCCCGTCTCCGCGATCGCGGCC
>NZ_JBYQFR010000037.1:0-667 GCF_058266945.1 Arthrobacter sp. E70
GGCTTGCCCACGGCCTTTTCGAAGGAGTGCAGGACCTCCAGGACGGAGGAGCCCTTGCCGGAGCCGAGGTTCCAGCGGAAGACGCCGGTGCGGTCGGTGATGTGGTTCAGTGCGGCCACGTGGCCTTCGGCGAGGTCTACGACGTGGATGTAGTCGCGCAGGCAGGTGCCGTCGGGGGTGTCGTAGTCGCCGCCGAAGACCATGAGTTTGTCGCGGCGGCCCACGGCCACCTGGGCGATGAACGGCACCAGGTTGTTGGGGATGCCCTGGGGGTCTTCGCCGATGCGGCCGGAGGGGTGGGCGCCCACGGGGTTGAAGTAGCGCAGCAGGGCTATGTGCCAGCGGGGGTCGGCGGCGCCAAGGTCGGAGAGGATGTCCTCGATCTGTTCCTTGGTGCGCCCGTACGGGTTGTTGGCCCCGATTTCCATTTTCTCCACGTAGGGGATGGGGTTGTGCTCGCCGTAGACGGTGGCGGAGGAGCTGAAGACCATGGAGCGGACTCCGTGCCGGTCCATGGCGCGGATCAGGTTCAGGGTGCCCACGAGGTTGTTGTAGTAGTACTTCAGCGGCTCCCGCACGGATTCGCCCACGGCCTTGAGCCCTGCGAAGTGGATGACGGCGTCGATGCCGCTGCCGGCGAAGACCTTCTCCACCGCGGCTTCGTCCA
>NZ_JBYQFR010000038.1:0-642 GCF_058266945.1 Arthrobacter sp. E70
TACAGCACGGCGGGGATGATCCCGGCGGCGCCATTGGTCGGGGCGGTGACCACCCGGCCACCGGAGGCGTTCTCCTCGTTCACCGCCAGGGCCACCAGGTTCACCCACTCCTGCCAGTACTTGGGGTCCCGGTCCTTGTCCTCCTTGAGCAGGCGGTCATGCCAGTCGGGGGCGCGACGACGGACCTTCAGGCCGCCGGGCAGCAGTCCTGTCCGTTTGAGGCTGGTCTGCACGCAGGCTTCCATGACGGACCAGATGTGGAGCAGGCCGGCACGGATCTCCGCCTCGTCCCGCGAGGATTTCTCGTTGAGGAGCATGATGTCGCTGATGCCCAGTCCGGTGTCCCCGCAGTGTTCCAGGAGTTCGGCGGCGGTCCGGAACGGCAGCGGCAGCTCCTTCTTCGACTCCTCGAGTTCCTGCTGCGCCGCGTCCTCCTCGCCCTCACGGACGATGAACCCGCCGCCCACCGAAAAGAACGTGGCCGTGTGCAACACGTTCCCGCCGCGATCGGACACCGTGAACGTCATCCCGTTGGTATGCCGGGGCAGCACCGTCAACGGCCGCAGCACCATGTCGCCCACCCCGTACGGCAGCGGCACGGCTCCGGCGAGGTTCAGGGTTCCGGTGTCCGCGATTGCGGCG
>NZ_JBYQFR010000039.1:0-603 GCF_058266945.1 Arthrobacter sp. E70
CGCCCTGGTTTAGGTGTTTTGGACGTTGTCTTTGGCGGTGGTGGCGCGGTCTTTGACGTCGGTGGCGGCCATTTGGCCTTCGGCTTTGACGTTTTGGGCGGCGTCGGTGGCGGTGGCTTTGACGTTTTCCATGGCTTCCTGGGCGGGTTCCTTGAGGTCCTGGGCCATGTTTTTCGCGGCGTCGGTGAGTTCGTGGGCCAGGGGCTGGGCTGCGGTTTTGAGTTGGTCCGCGGCTTCGCGTTCTTTCTGGCTTGGCGGGATCAGGGAGGAGACGAGCAGGCCGGCGCCGAAGGCGATCAGGCCGGCGGCCAGGGGGTTGCCCTGGGTTTTGGCTTTGACCTGGTCGGGGGCGTGGGAGACTGCCTGGCCGGCGTCGGTGAGTTTGGCCGAGACGGTGTCTTTGGCGTCGTGGAGGCTGTCGCCGGCGGAGTGCAGGGCGTTGGTGGTGTGTCCTGCGCCGGTGGTGGTGGTGTCGTGGACTTTGGTGGTGGCGGTGTCGGCTGCGCCCATGATTTTCTCCTTGACTCCGGTGACGGCGTCGCGGACCTTGTCGGTCTGGCGGTGGACGATGTTGGACGGGGTGACCTTGTCGGCGACGGCGTC
>NZ_JBYQFR010000004.1:0-344836 GCF_058266945.1 Arthrobacter sp. E70
ACAACCACCCACCATCAGCAAACGCCCGCTCCGCGGTGACGCCCCATCACTTCCCTCACAAGAGCTGAACGGGCGTCACGGGGAACCTGCAGGAGGTGATGGCGGATCCATGCAGAACTGGCAGGACCTGATAGCGCATCCGTGGGGAAGCGGCAGGAGGTGATGGCGCGTCCGTGGGGAAGCGGCAGGACCTGATGGCGGGTTGTCCGGGCAGCCGGCCGGAGGCCTATATCGTGGAGCCATGACGTTTGACGAGGTGCTGGACGATCTGCAGACCGAGGCCAGGACCACCAAGCACGCCGAAACGGGGCTTTGGGTTGCCGCGCAGCTCCGCAGCCGCATCGAGGCAGGACAGCTGAAGCCAGGAACCAAGCTCGCCGAGGAAGCACTCCGCGAGGCCCTGGGGGTTTCCCGCAACACCCTCCGGGAGGCGTTTACCGCCCTGCACGCCGAACACATCGTCACGCGCATCCCCAACCGCGGTGTCTTCGTGGCCCGTCCGACAGCAGAGGACATCCGAGAGATCTACCGGGTCCGCAGGTTCCTGGAGCCCGCCTCTGTGCTCTGGTCCGGGCAGGCTCCGGTGGGGCCCCTCAAGGAGATCGTCGGCCGCGCCCGTGCCGCAGCTGCGAAAGGGGACATCCCTGCCATGGCGGGTGCCAACCAGGACTTTCACCGCGCACTGGTCAACCGTGCCGGCAGTGAGCGCCTGAACGGACTGATGGACCAGGTGCTGGCGGAGATGCGCCTGGTGTTCCACTCCATGGCTGCCGACCCCGCCTTCCATGAGCCCTACGTGGAGGACAACGCCCGGATCGTGGAACTCCTGGAAGCCGGGGATCCGGCCGCGGCAGCGAACTTCCTTGCCGGCTACCTGAACCGCGCCGAAGCGCAGCTGCTCGCCGCCGTCGACCGTTAATGATCACGCGCGCGCCGGCAGTCACAATTGGTTGCCTGGGCCCGGGCGGGCATGCGCGCCGCCCCGCGCGTTAGTCTTGCTTCACCACGCCTCAGTGCGTGACCTGGGAGCAGCGGGCAGGGTTGTAATGAGCTGGCCATCCGCCCGCGACCCAAGGAAACCCAATGCACCACAACCAGGACAACCACCGCCAGGAGCCACGGCAATGGTAGGGCCCGCCGCTATCCTGCGGCCACGAAGGAAACGGGTCCGGCATCCCCGCCTGGCAGTGGGGGACAGCGTCCGGTACACCGAAGGAACCCTCGCCGGCACCGGGGTTGTGGACGCCATTACGGCCGACTATTCCATCATCTGGGTGTGGACTGATGACGGCCACGGCCGCCGCATGTTCCTTCAGGGCTATGGAAGCATTGTCTCTGCCCTTGAAAAGGAATGCCCGGTGCAGGAGGTGACTGCGTAGCCGGCCGCCGCTAGGCCCTACGCACTGTGTTTGTCCAGCTCCGCAGCCCGCCGTCGCCGCCGCTCGTCGGCCTGGCCAATCCCGTCCCGTACCGCGGCGCGCACCACGGCGTAGAGGATGTAGAAGAAGACGGCGACGAAGACGGCATACAGGACAAGTCCAGTGAAACTACCCATTGCTGCTGTCCTCCCCGGGCCAGTACTGCTGGGCGCCGGAAGCGGCATCCCGCAGCCGGCCGCCGTCGAGCGTGATGGACGTTTCCCCAAGCCCGAACTCCGTCCATTGCGCAAACAACCGGAGGTCGCCGGCAGGCGGAAGCGGCCACAGCCACAAGTTGCCGGTGCCGGCGAGCTCGTCATCGCCGCCGCTGCCGCCGCCGTTGTTCAGGGCAAGGGTTGGAGGCGCGGGCTGCCCATCGGTGCCCATGAGCCCGTACGGCACCTGATGGCCGGAACTGGCCTTCGAACCGTCGGGAAGCTGGACGCCGAACATCAGCGCGGACTGGGCAGCCCTGCCCTGGTGCATACCCATGGGCCGGAAGAACAGGCCGCGCCTCTCGTCCCAGGCCTCCTCGTCCTCGTCGCCCCGGCGGAAGACCCACGACAGGTTGAAGGACACTCCCGCGGAGAACACCTCGGCACTTCGGAGCGCCACGACCGCGTCCCGGCTGCGGTGCAGGAAGGTGCCGAGGTGCACAACGGCCGGCAGTTCATAGGCAGGCGGGCCGGCCCACGGCGGCGGAGTGTGCCGGACGGCACGGGGCCGGGGCGGCAGGGGAGGAACGGGAAAATCCTGGAAGAAGGCCACGGGGGTCCTTTGCGTTCGCCGGCGACCGACCAGCGGAAACGGCAGCAAACACCGCCCTGGATCCCCCAATCCGTCCTTACCCGGCCAGTCTAGCCCGTCACTGCCTGGACGGTTCCGGGAGCAGTCCGAGCTGTCCCAGGAGTTCCAGCTGGTCGAAGTAGGCCCGGTACGAGGTGATCACACCTTCCTCGACCGCGGCCACGTCGCAGCTCCTGACCCGGACGGGCCGGCCGGTGGGCGGCAGTGACCCGCCGGTGGGCAGGCTCAGCGTGCCGGTGTTGGTGCCCGTCACGAAGCCCTCGTCGATGGCCACGTTCCCGGCCTCATGCTGGTCTGCGAGCTCGTACCGGACGTCCGGCATGGCCTCCCAGAAATGGAAGAAGTAGTCGGCGATTGCCGCGCGTCCGGTGATCCCGCCCCGGTCCGGCGTGTGAAGCACCGCGTCGGCGGCGTAGCAGCCGGCCAGCGCCTCCTTGTCCTTGGCCTCCATGGCCGCCATCAGCCGGTCCATCACATCGCGTGCTTGTCCCATTGCAACCTCCTTTGATCCGGGGAGCCGGGCTCGGTCCGGCGTCCATAGAGGAAAAGTACGACGGCGGCACGCGCCGATGCGATCCCCTCGCCGGGGGTTTCGGGGTGCTTCGGAGACCCCCAAATTAGGGGATTGCCCCGCCGCCGTCCGGGACGATACTTGAGGTATGTGGGAGGAGCGCGCGGAGCGTGCCCGACGGGACATCGCAGCCCTGGCCGCCGACGGCCTGGGCCTGGCAGACCTCTACACCTCGGCCCTCGCCGTCGTGCAGCGGGAGGTGCCGTTCGAGCAGGGGTGCTGGGCCGCCGTCGACCCCGAATCAATGGCGATGACCTCCATCACCAACTGGCAGCCCTGGCCGGTGGGCAAGGACCAGTACGAGGAGTACAGCCTCCGTTTTGCCCAGGCCGAATACGCCGGACAGGAACCGAACACTTTCGCCGAGCTGCTGCGCCGCCCGCATGCCATCGCCAGGATGTCGGACGCGCCGCACCGGGAGGTGGTCCGCAGCGTCCGCATCAACGACCTGCTCAAGCCACAGGGCCTGGAACATGAGTTGCGGGCGGCGTTCCGCGTGGACGACGCGTGCTGGGGAGTGGGAAGCATCTTCCGTGGCGGCGGCCGTGACTTTAGCGACCGCGAGCTGGAATTCCTGGACGCGGTAACCGCCACCCTTGCGGCAGCCACCAGGGTTGCCGTCCGTGTGGCGAACCCGGTGCGGCAGGCCGCCGTCGGGCCCGTCATTGTCCTTGCCGGGCTGCACGGCGAGCTGCGCGCGGCCACGTCCGCCGCCGCCACCTGGCTGGCCGATGTGGAGGAAGCCGCCCCCGGCAGGTTCAGTATGACGCTCTATTCGCTCGTGGCGCAGGCGCATGCCGCTGCCTCCGGGACGGCACGGGCCAGGATGCGCGATGCCAGGGACAACTGGGTGGTGCTGCAGGCCAGCAGGCTGATCACCGGGGACGACCCCGAGCAGATGGTGGTCACGGTGGAACCCGCCACCACCCATGAACTCGCCAGCCTGCTGCTGATGGCCTACGGCGTCACGGCACGCGAGCGGGACGTCTGCCTGGAGGTGCTGTCCGGAAATCCGACGGCGGACATCGCCCGGCACCTGTTCATCTCTCCGCACACGGTGCATGACCACCTGAAGTCTGTCTTCGAGAAAGTCGGCGTTGGGAGCCGGGGGGAGTTGGTGGCCCGGCTCGTGGCCTGAAGCGCGGGGAGGTTCCCATGCATGCCTTGGCGACATCGGTGCGCAGGCACCCGCTGCCGTGGTACTACGCCGTGACCTTCCTCCTGTCCTGGAGTGCCATCGTCCTGGCCGTGTGGGCGGTCACCGGCGGCCTCTCACCCACTCCGGAACAGTTCCAGCTCACCATGCCCGCCACCGTGCCGGCCATGCTGCTGGGTCCAGCGGTGGCCAGCCTCGTCCTGACGGGAATCGTGTCGGGACGGGAAGGGTACCGGGACCTCTGGGCCAGGCTGGCGAAGTGGCGGGTCGACGGCCGCTGGTACCTCTTCGCCCTGCTGGTGGCCCCGGTAACGTTGGCCGCCCCCGTGCTCGTGCTGTGGATTTCTTCCCTGAACTATGCGCCGCGGATTGCCTCGGAGCCGGACAGGGCCGGGACGCTCGTCATGGGAGCTGTGCTGGGCCTGGTGGTCGGGCCTCTCGAGGAGATCGGCTGGACCGGGTTCGCCGTTCCGCGGGCAAGGCAGCACTTCAGCGTTCTCTGGACCGGGCTCCTGGTGGGGGTGCTGTGGGGCGGGTGGCACTTCTTCGTGAACTACTGGGGCGGTGGCGGAACGAACGGCGGTGTGCCGCTGGCGGTCTTCATGTCACTGTGGATTGCCGCGGTACTCGTCGGCCAGCTCACGGCCTACCGGGTGCTGATGGTCTGGGTCTACGACCATACGGGCAGTGTGCTCGTGGTGGCGCTGATGCACGCGAGTCTGGCGGCCTTCCAGTATATCCTCAACCCGACGACGCCTGGAGTTCCCCAGCAGGTCTACCCGTGGGGGCAGGCGGCCACGATGTGGCTGCTGGTTGCCGCGGTGGCACTGACAAGCCGGGGCGAGATGACCGGCCCGCGGCGTTTCCGGCCCATCCACATCCGGATACCGCACAGGTCACCGCGCCGGCGAAGGTAGCCTAGGCGCTCCGGCGCGCGGTCGCCGGAAGATGCTGCGCGGGATCGAACGGGTCGAAGGCCGAAGCGCCGATCACGAAGATGCCGCGCTGGGGAATCCAGAAATCGCCCAGCCGGGTCTGGGCGGGCAGGGGCTGCGGGGTGCCGAGGTCCTCGCCGGCAAGGGCCGCCGAGCTGCGGGAGATGAACCACATACGGCGGGGTTTGGCCCGGAATCCCTGCTTGTTGGGCACGCTGCCCGCCAGGCCCAGTTTTCCGGCGCCGAGCATGGGCCCGGCGGCGGCACTCATGGCCTTGAGGAACGGTGTGTTCGAGAGGAGCGGGTGGGGCAGCGCGGTCATGACGGCGCTCATGGAACTGGTGACGGGAGTGGCCGCCAGTTCCACCGTCCAGGTCAGGTCCACGTCGCGGCCGATCGTCACGGTGAAGGCGTTGTCCGCCGTCCAGCTGACGTGGACGCCGCACTGGACGGCGTCGTCCAGGGCCGCGCCGAAATAGCGGGCGCAGGAAACCTCGGGAGGGGCGTCGGCGTAGATGGTCCACCGTCCCGTTGGGCGGCGCAGCCAGACGGAGCTGTAACCCGGCCCGACGCTGGTCACGGGGAAGCGCCGCATGGCCAGGACGTGGCCGGAGCTGAAGGGCAGGCCCATGACGCCGTACCCGGAGAACCGTTCGTCGCCGCCCGGAGTGAGCCTGGCGTTCTGTTCCGCGTCGAGGGCCTGCGCCCGGATGCTCTTCATGGCTTCCCGCCTCCGTGTGGATGGTGGGCTGAGTTTACGCCCGGCCCCCGGTGCCGACAACGGATGAGGTCGGCTACCGCCCGGACTCCGGCGGCCGCCGGTGCCTGTGGTGGAGCTCGTAGTGGTCGAAGACATCGGAGGACGATTCCCCCACGTGGCCGAACTTTCCGCGGAGGACGTCGGCCAGGTCATCCAAGGCCGCGAAGAGCATCCGGCCGGCAAACCGAAGTTCGGCGTTGTCACTGGCCTGGGCCTCGGAGGCCAGCCGGTGGGCGTACGCGATGGTCGCCGGCAGGGAACCCCGCTGCTCCACCTCATGGAAGTAGTAGGTTTCGTGGAATGACACCAGGTCGATGCTCACGGACGCCACGTTCTCGGCCATCGATTCCAGCAGCCCCGCAGCGTGCCGCGCGTCCAGGGAGGCGATGCCGGACGGGCCCGCCGCTTCCCGGAACAGGTTCAGCCGGTGGGCAAGGGCCCGGCGCCGGCTCAGCGCCGGGTAGGTCTGCAGGATCCAGGAGACCGTGGCTGTCAGCAGGCCGAAACCGGCCACGGCCTGGAACGCCATCACCAGCCGGAGCAGCGGGTGCGTGGCGACGATTTCGCCAAAGCCGGCGGTGGAGAGTGCCACCAGCGAGATGTAGAGCGCTTCCGGAAAGTCTGCCTGCGGTGCGACATCGGGGGAGTAGGAAAAGCCGTCCGGCAGGTGCGGAAGGTACAGCAGCGCCCAGCCCACCGCCGCCAGGGCAGCCCACGCGGCGATCACCGCGGCCATGGCCAGCGGCGCGGCGATGGAGGAGGCCCCGCCCCGGAGTTTCCTGGACAGCAGCCAGAACCCGCGCATGATGGTGCGCCCCACCGGCCCCGACCCGTGCGGATACAGCAGGGTATGGAAGACGTCGGCCACCATCAGAAGAATCAGCGCGGCGCCCGTGGCAGTCAGGAGCGCGTCCTCGAAGTCCATGCCTCACATCCTAAGTGCGCCGGTTCCGGGCACGTGGAGCGCACGACGGCGGCACTGGGCTTGGGCACGAAGCCTGGTCAGAGTGCCCGGGCGAGTGAGCGGCCCACCGTGAGGCCGGTGAAGATACAGCCACCCAGGAAGGTGCCCTCCAGCGCGTTGTAGCCGTGCGCCCCGCCGCCGCCGAACCCGGCAGCCTCCCCCGCCGCGTAAAGGCCGGGAATGGGGGAGCCGTCCTGTGCGAGTGCCTGTCCGGACAGGTTCGTCTGAATCCCGCCGAGCGTCTTCCGGGTGACCACGTGCAGCTGCACGGCGATCAGCGGGCCGGCCTTCGGGTCCAGGATCCGGTGCGGTTTCACCGTCCTGAACAGCCGGTCACCCAGGAAACGGCGGCTGTTCCGGATGCCTGCCACCTGGGCGTCCTTGGAGTAGGGGTTCCGAACCTCGGCGTCGCGCTCCTCGATCTGCCGCAGGAGCTGCCCGTAGTCCAGCAGCGGCTGCTCCGTCAGCCCGTTCATCCCGCGGACCAGATCCGCCAGAGTGTCCGCCACCACGAAATCCGCGCCGTGCTCCTTGAATGCCTCGATGGGACCGGAGGCGCCGCGGCCCAGCCGGGTCCGGAGCAGCAGCTTGAGGTCCCGGCCGGTGATGTCCGGGTTCTGCTCGGAGCCGGAGAGCGCGAACTCCTTCTCAATGATCCGCTGGTTGAGGATGAACCAGGAATGGTCGTACTGCTGGGTATCGGGCGCGGTCCGCAGCAGCCGCAGGGTGCCGAGGGTGTCGTAGCCGGGCAGGCCGGGGGAGGGGAGCCGCCGGCCGAGGGCGTCGAACCAGAGCGGCGACGGCCCGGGCAGGATCCGGATGGCGTGGTCCGGCCAGATGGGATTCCAGTTCCGGATGCCCTCGGTGTAGTGCCACATCCGGTCGCGGTTCACCAGCCGGACCCCGGCATCATCGGCGATGTCCAGCATCCGCCCGTCCACGTGCGCCGGCACTCCGGTGACCATCGTCCGCGGCGGAGTCCCCAGCCGCGAGGGCCACCACCGCCGCACCTGCCCGTGGTTGCCGCCGATCCCGCCGGACGCGATCACCACCGCCTGCGCCCGCAGCTCGAACTCCGCCACAACGTCGCGGGTGGAGGACACTCCGCGCGGCGACGCGTCAGGTGCCAGCACCGAGCCGCGCACCCCGGTGACCGTGCCGCCGTCGTACGTTAGACCGTCCACCCGGTGCCGGAAGAAGAACTGGACGCTGCCTGCCGACTCAGCCTCCCGGGCACGCGCGGCGAAGGGCTCCGAAACCCCGGTGCCGGTGCCCCATGGGACATGGAAGCGGGGGACGGAGTTTCCATGGCCGCCGGCCCTGCCGTCGCCGCGCTCGGCCCAGCCCACCAGGGGCGTGAACCGGATGCCGTGCTCCCGCAGCCATGCGCGCTTCCCGCCGGCGGCGAACTCCACATACGCGCGGCCCCACTGCCGGGCCCACTCATCCTCGGGATGGGGGCCGGTGAGGCGGTCCCATTGCGCTGAGCCCTGCCAGTCCTGCCACGCCAGCTCGAAGGAATCCTTGACGCCCAGGCGCCGCTGCATCGGCGTGTCCACGAGGAACAGCCCGCCCAGGGACCAGAACGCCTGCCCGCCCAGGTTGGACTCGTTCTCCTGGTCCACGATGGCCACGCGCCTGCCGGCCCGGACCAGCTCGTTGCTGGCCACCAGCCCGGCCAGCCCGCCGCCAATGATGATGACGTCCGCGTCCATGCGGCACCTGCTTCCAGCTTTGCTACTGACGGGTACGGGTCCAACGTACAGCAGCGGAGCGTGCCGCTCACCGTAAATTCCCCGCCGCTCGGCGCGCCAATAGTACGTTTGCTGATGATCTACCGCACAATTGCCGAAGGCAACGGGCCCGGGTATGAGCCTTTAGCCTCTGGACACCGTCGTCTTCAACAGCAAGGGAATCAACATGGGCTTCCTGGACCGTGACCACTCCATCGCCCCGCCGGGCTTCAACCGCTGGCTGGTCCCGCCGGCTGCGCTCGCCGTCCATCTCTGCATCGGCCAGGCCTACGCCACCAGCGTCTACAAGACGGCGCTGGTCAAGCACTTCGGCGCCAGCCTGACCGAGATCGGCGTCATCTTCTCGATCGCGATCGTGATGCTGGGCCTGTCCGCGGCGGTCATGGGCACCTGGGTGGACCGGAACGGCCCCCGGAAGGCTATGTTCACCTCGGCAATGTTCTGGGTGGGTGGCTTCCTTATCGGTTCGCTGGGCATCTTCACGCGTCAGCTCTGGCTGGTCTACCTGGGCTATGGCGTGGTGGGCGGCATCGGCCTGGGCATTGGCTACATCTCGCCCGTGTCCACGCTGATCAAGTGGTTCCCGGACCGGCCCGGCCTGGCCACCGGAATGGCGATCATGGGCTTCGGTGGTGGTGCGCTGATCGCCAGCCCGGTATCGCAGGCCCTGCTCAAGGCGTACGATCCCAACTCCGGCGCCCAGGGCTGGGTGGCCAGCGGTGACGCCGTCGGCAAGCTCTTCCTGACCCTCGCCGCCATCTACCTCGTGTACATGCTCTTCGGCGCGTTCACCATCAAGGTGCCCGCGGACGGCTGGCGGCCCGCCGGGTTCGATCCGGCGAAGGTCAAGGCAGCCAAACTGGTGACCAGGGAGAACGTCTCCGCGAAGAACGCCATCAAGACCCGGCAGTTCTGGCTGGTGTGGGTGGCGCTGTTCTGCAACGTCACCGCGGGCATCGGCATCCTGGAGCAGGCCGCTCCCATGATCCAGGACTTCTTCCGGCAGGCCGACGGCAAGTCCCTGGTGAGCGCCGGGGTTGCCGCGGGCTTCGTTGGGTTGCTGTCCATCGGCAACATGGCAGGACGGTTCGCCTGGTCCGCCACCTCCGACGTCACCGGTCGCAAGCGCATCTACATGGTGTACCTGGGCGTCGGCGCGGTGCTCTACACCATCCTGGCCCTGGCCGGCTCCAGCACCACCATCCTGTACGTGGCGCTCGCGTTCGTCATCATCTCGTTCTACGGCGGCGGGTTCGCCACGGTCCCGGCGTACCTGCGCGACCTCTTCGGCACCTTCCAGGTGGGGGCCATCCACGGACGGCTGCTCACCGCCTGGTCCGCCGCCGGCGTGGCGGGGCCGCTGATCGTCAACGCGTTCCTGGACGCCCAGGGCAAGCCCGGCCAGCTGAACGCCGCGTCCTACCAGCCGGCGCTGCTGACCATGGTGGCGCTGCTCGTCATCGGCTTTGTGGCCAACCTGCTGGTCAAACCCGTTGATGCCCGATTCCACGAACCCCGCCCCGAGCGGCACGAACCAGCCATGGAGGCCTGAGATGAGCACTGTTCAAAACAACAATCACCAAACGCCCGTCAACCCCTCGGCCGGGAAGCTCGCCGTCGGCTGGGCCCTGGTGGGCGTGCCGCTGGCCTACGGTATCTACGAGACCCTGACCCGGGTGGCGGCGCTGTTCGGCTGACCTTTGCCCCGTGCCGAACTGGCCCAGTTTTGGGGTAGCGCTTGCCGGAATTTCCCCCGATTCCCGGCAGCCTCCCGTGAAAACTGGGCCAGTTTGGCGTCAGACGTCATCCACGCGGGGACTTTGGACCCTTCCCTGGCCTAGCCAGCAGGGACCAAGGTTGGGGGCATGCAGGAACCCCGGCATCTGGGCTCCCCAACCGATGGCACGCCGGACCGGAACACCGACGATCCGTTCCGCAGGTATGCCGCCCGCTTTGGCCGGGACATTGGTGGCGTCCCTGACTCGTTGCGCCAGTCCGAATCCGCGCCTACTGCCGCTGCCAGCCCCGGCATTGCCCGCGGCCTCGGCCTGCCCGCTGCTGCCGTGGAAGGCCCGGCATCCTTCTTCGCAGATTTCACTGTGCCCCACGGAACCAGGCACGTGCGGGTGTGCACCGCAGCTGCCTGCTTCGCGGCCACCGGGGGGACGCACCTTGCCGGGGTGGAGGCGGCACTCGGGGTGCAGGCCGGGAGCCGGAGCGGTGACGGGTCCGTCTCCCTCCAGGAGGTGCATTGCCTGGGCTACTGCTACTCCGGACCGGCGGCGCTGGACGGCGGGGACGCGCATGCCGGGCCGGACCTGGCCGACCAACTGCACGGAACTGCGCCGCCCAGGGCGCCGTCCATCCCGGTGGCAAGCAGCAGCCGGGTGCCGGTAGTGACCGCCGGAATACTGGGAGAGTCCCGGCCGTGGTCTGTTTGGCCGGGCATCGCGGCCTCCGTAGACCCGGGGGACGTTCTGGCCCAGGTGGAAGCCGCGCAACTCCGGGGGCGGGGAGGGGCCGGATTCCGCACCGCAGCGAAGTGGCGGGCCGCACTTGAGCATCCCGCTCCCCGGGTGGTGGTGGCCAACGGTGACGAGGGGGACCCGGGTTCGTACGCGGACCGGCTCCTGATGGAACAGGATCCGCACCGCGTGCTGGAGGGCCTGGCGCTGGCTTGCTTCGCCGTCGGGGCGGACACCGGCATTGTGTTTGTCCGCTCCGAGTATCCGCGCGCCGCTGCCAGGCTGCGGGAGGCAGTGGCAGAAGCCCGGTCCGCCGGCTACCTTGGCCCGGACGCCGCAGGCAGCGGGACCGGCCTGGACATCCGGGTGGCCGTGGGCGCGGGGTCCTACGTGTCCGGCGAGGAAACCGCGCTGCTCAACGGGCTCGAGGGCCTTCGCGGCGTGGTGCGGCCCAGGCCGCCGTTCCCCACGGAGCACGGGCTGCACGGCAGGCCCACCGTGGTGAACAACGTGGAGACGCTCTGCGCAGTCCCGTGGATTGTGCAGCACGGCGGTGCCGCGTACGCGGCACTGGGGACGGCGGACGAGTCCGGGACCGTGCTCACCTGCCTGTCCGAGCGGTTCCTTCGGCCGGGCGCCTACGAGGTGGAGATTGGCACCCCCGTGCGGCGGATCGTGGAGGACCTTGGCGGCGGACTTCGGGACGGAAGGACGCTCCGCGCCCTCCAGATCGGGGGTCCGCTGGGCGGTTTCCTGGGCCCTGGCGACCTCGACATCCCGTTGAGCGAAGCGGCCCTGTCCAGGCTTGGCGCGGCCTTGGGTCACGCCGGAATCGTCGCCTTCGATGACCGGCTCACCGGCGGCCAGGTGCTGCAGAATCTGTGGGAATTTGCCGCGGAGGAGAGCTGTGGGCAGTGTTCGCCGTGCCGGGTGGGCACGTGGCGGGGCCGCGCCCTGGCCGGGGTGCCGAAAGACCGGCGGCAGCCCGATGAAGCCCTTTCCAGCCGGGAACGCAGCGAAGTGCTGCGCACCATGGCGGCAGGCAGCCTGTGCGCCTTTGGACGCCGGGTGCCGGCAGCGGTGCGAAGCCTCGCCCGGGTCTACGGGCTGGCCGGGTGGCAGGGATGAAGGTCTACATAGACGGCCGTCCCGTGGAAGTGCCGGCCGGAGCAACCCTGCTTGACGCGGTACGTGGCGCAGGCCTGGAGATTCCCACGCTGTGCCACGATGACCGGCTCAGCACGGCAGCCTCCTGCCGGACCTGCCTGGTGGACGTCGACGGACGCGGCCTCGTTGCAGCCTGCAGCACCCCGGCCCGGGAAGGCCTTCAGATCGCCGTCGACGCATCCCGACCTGAGCGGCGGGCCGCACTGCAGGCCATCGTGGCGGGACTGCCGCCACGGGCCCTGGACGTGGACCGGAGCGAGCTGGCCCGGGACTGCGCGGAGTACGGAGTGGGTGCCCCGGCCGGCAGCGTTCTGCTCCCGGTCCGCGGAGTGGACCACTCGCATCCGTACGTCAAGCTCGACCGGGACCTCTGCATCGCTTGCGGGCGGTGCGTCCGGGCGTGCGCGGAAATCCAGGGCACGTTCGCCCTGACGCTGGTGGGCCGGGGAGCCGGGACGGTAGTGGCGCCGGGGACAGGTGGGCCTTGGGCACAGTCCGACTGCGTCTCCTGCGGGGCCTGCGTGGATACCTGCCCCACCGGGGCATTGTCGGATGGGGGGCTGCTGGACCTGCAGCAGGCAACCAAACAGCGGGCAGCCAGTGAACAGAGGGCAGCCAGTGAACAGCGGACGACGACGACCTGCGGCTATTGCGGCGTCGGCTGCACGTTGGAAGTGGTCACCCGGGACAACACGATCGGCACGGTCAAGCCCGTCGGGAACGGGTCCCTCAACCGTGGGCACGCCTGCGTCAAGGGACGGTTTGCCCATGGATTCCTGAACTCGGCGGAGCGGCTCGGCACGCCCCTGATCCGTCGGAACGGGACGCTGGTTCCCGCAACCTGGGATGAGGCCATCGGGTTCGTGGCTGCCAGGCTCACCGCGGTCCGGGACGCGGACCCGGACGGATTCGCCCTGATCTCCTCGGCGCGGGCCACCAATGAGGAGAATTACCTGGCCCAGAAGTTCGCCAGGGCCGTCATGGGCACCAACAATGTGGACAACTGCTCCCGTCTCTGCCACGCCCCGTCCGCAGCTGGCCTGGCTGCCGCCTTCGGCCTGGGCGGCGGGACCAACCCCTTCGATGACCTGGACGGATGTGACGCTGTCCTGCTGGTGGGGGCAAACCCGACCGCGGCGCACCCTGTCGTGGGTTCGCGCATCTTCCAGCGGGTCATGGACGGGGCGCGCCTGGTGGTGGTGGATCCCCGGCGGACGTACCTGGCACGGCACGCCGACGTCCATCTCCGGCCCCGGCCGGGAACCAACGTGGCCGTGTTCAACGGCCTGGCGCATGTCCTGGTGCGGGAGGGGCTGGTGGATTCCGACTTCCTGGCGGCAAATGCTACCGGCTACGACGAACTGCGGGTGCTGCTGGACGACTATCCGCCGGACCGGGTGGCGGCGATCAGCGGCGTCCGGGAGGATGACCTGGTGCAGGCGGCCCTGCTCTACGGGGAGGCAGCAGCGCCGGCCATCTTTTACGGATTGGGCGTGACGGAACATCTGCACGGCACGGACGGTGTGCGGACGCTGTCCAACCTCGCGGTCCTGCGGGGCGCCGTCGGCCCGGGCGGCGGCGGCGGTGTGAACCCGCTGCGCGGACAGAACAATGTCCAG
Organism: Arthrobacter sp. E70; assembly: GCF_058266945.1. NCBI lineage: Bacteria > Bacillati > Actinomycetota > Actinomycetes > Micrococcales > Micrococcaceae > Arthrobacter > Arthrobacter sp. E70. Next base: position 13,617 of record NZ_JBYQFR010000004.1, read on the forward strand.
GGCGCCTCGGACATGGGTGCGCTGCCCGACCTGCTGCCCGGGTACCAGAAAGTCACTGACCCTGCAGCGCGGGAGCGGTGTGCGGGGGTTTGGCAGGCCCCGCTGCCGTCCCGGCCCGGGCTTCGGATTCCGCAGATGTTTGCCGCCGCCCGGTCCGGGACGCTGCAGGCACTCTGGGTCATCGGCGAGGACGTGCTCACCACCGATCCTGACAGCACAGCCGTCCGCGCCGCCCTGGACGCCTGCCCGCTGGTGATCTGCAACGACCTGTTCCTTTCCGCCACCGCCGCTGCCGCCGACGTCGTATTCCCTGTGGCGGCGTGGCTGGAAAAGGACGGCACGTTCGTCAACTTTGACCGGCGCTTCCAGCGGGTCAGGGAGTCAGTTGCACCTCCTGCCGGTGTCCGCACGGATTTCGAGGTGCTGCACGCCGTCGCGGCCCGGATGGGAACTGGCCTCGGGTGCCCAACACCGGCAAACGCCATGGCCGAATGCGCTGTTGTGGCGCCGCTGTTCGGCGGTGTGTCGCATTCCCGCCTGGACCGGGAGGGGCCGCTGCACTGGCCGTGCGGGTCCGCGGATTCCCCCGGAACACCCCGGCTCTATCAGGACGGCTTCGCCACGCCTGACCGGCGCGCGCACCTCGCCGCCAGGCATTACCTTCCGCCCGGGGAGGAATGCGACGGGGAGTTCCCGTTCCTGCTCATCACGGGTCGCAGGGCGGAACACTACAACTCGGGGAGCATGACGCGCCGCACGGCGAACCTGCGCCTGCTGGGACGGGAGACGGTCGACGTCGGTCCCGACGATGCCGCGGCACTGGGCATAGGCGGCGGGGACACCGTGCGGGTGGAGAGCCGGCACGGGGAGGCCGTACTCCAGGTGAGGATCACCGACGACGTGGAGCCCGGCCAGGTGTTCGCGGGCTTCCACTTTCCGGGCGCCTCAGTCAATGGACTTACATCACCTGTCGGGGACGAGGCCACCGGCTGCCCGGAGTACAAGGTCACCGCGGTCAGGCTGGGCGCACCTTCCGGATCCGGTCGCGCAGGACCGATGCAGCCACCCAGGTGACCAGGCTGCACGCCGCGGCTCCCCAGAGGATGTCCGTCACCGCCACCACGGCGGGAAAGTCCTTGAGCACGGCGAAGGCCGTCAGCGCCCACGTGGCGTAGGTGAAGAAGCCGAAGAGGGCCGCACCCGTCACGCGTTGCCGCAGCGTGGCGTCCGGGTGGTTGGGCCGGACGCCATAGTGCACCATCCCGGCCACGAAAATGGCGTAGAAGAGGACGGCGCCGGGCAGGTTGGCCCGCGGTGCCAGCAGGTGGCCGATCTGGCTCTGGTACTGCGGGTTGGCCACCAGCAGGATCCAGGCGACGTCCAGGGCGGCGAATATCACGGCGCTGACAACATACGCGGTCAGCCAGTTCCTGGCGCGGCGGCTCATGGTGTACTCCTGGGATCGGGGACTGCTGCAGAAGCAGTTCGGTGCCGCTGCGGTGGCCGGACGGGTCTACCCATACAACAACCCCGCGGCTCCGAAGACTGGGTAAACGGCGCGCAAGGCGTTGTTGGATGTAAACGTGCCTCCACAAAGGCGCGGGAGGCCAGCCGTGCAGCAGCGCGCGGCAGGCCGTGAAAGGACCTCACCTGCATGAACGGAAACAGCCGCAAGGCGATTGTCAGCATCCTCGTAGCGGTGGTGGTGGCGGTGCTCATCGCCCTCGCCGGCAGCCAAGCTGGGTCAAGGATCGGCGGGTTCCCGGTGTTCGCACTGGGGGTGGCGGCCGCGTTCGTGATCCAGTGGCTGGTGTTCATCCCGTCCTACAAGGCGCAGACGGAGAAGTTCTACGACCTCACCGGGGCCCTGACCTACATCTCCATCACCGTGTTCCTGGTGCTGGCCTCCCGGGGGGTGGACGCCCGCGGCATGCTGCTGGCGGCCATGGTGGTGCTGTGGGCGGCGCGGCTGGGCAGCTTCCTGTTCCTGCGCATCCGCAAGCACGGCAAGGACGACCGTTTCGACGAACTCAAGCCGGACTTTTTCCGCTTCCTGAACACCTGGACCATCCAGGGCCTGTGGGTGGTGCTCACCGCGGCGCTCGCCTGGGTGGCGATCACATCGGACAAGAAGGTGGGGCTGGACGGGTTCTTCTGGGCGGGCCTGCTGGTGTGGGCCGCGGGCATCACCATTGAGACCGTCGCGGACCTCGAGAAAACCCGCTTCAAGAACGTCCCCGCCAACAAGGGCCGCTTCATCAGCACCGGCCTGTGGTCAAAGTCCCGCCACCCCAACTACTTCGGCGAGATCATCCTTTGGGTGGGCGTTGCCATCATCGCCCTGCCCGTACTGCAGGGCTGGCAGTGGGCAGCCCTCATTTCCCCGGTGTTCGTGACCCTGCTGCTGACCAAGGGCAGCGGCGTGCCGCCCCTGGAGAAGAAAGCCGACAAGAAGTGGGGCGGCCAGCCGGATTACGAGGCCTACAAGAAGAACACGCCCGTGCTGGTGCCCAGGCTTAGGTAGGAGCGTACGACGGCGGCATGCGGCGGGGGGTGCCCCGGCGCCGGTTAGGGGGATATCCCCCAAGTACGGGCGGGCCCGCGAATTAGGTATCCCGTACTCGTGACTTCCGTTTGGCCCGGGTCCTAGCCTCAGAGGAACAGGGCCGCCATGGCCGTGGTCGATTGTGCTGCAGGTGCTGCTGGGCATCTGGGCTCAACTCCGGGGAGCAACATTGCGGGACTACGGATTTACTAACAAAGGCGGAACCGGCAGCGGGCGCAGGACTGTGCGGCCCCAGGCACTGCTGACAGCCGCAGTGCTGGCACTGGAGGGCGCGGTGGTGATGGTGCCCATTGCGGCGTCTGCTGCCGGGGCAGACCTTCCCGCAGCCACGAACTGTTCGGCCCGGCTGCTCCCCGGCCTCGGCGGCCCGGGCAGCAACGCCACCGCGGCCAGCAGCAACGGCCTGGTGGCCGGCATTGCCGACACGGCCGGCGGCGAGTCCGCACCGGTGCTGTGGCGGAACGGGCAGGCCACCGCGTTGTCGATACCCCTCCAGGCCGTGGCCCCCGCCTCGGTGAACAAGGACGGAGTGGTGGTAGGCACCGGGTACGACCCCAACCAGGAAATGCTGGTGGGATGGTGGTGGCAAAACGGCCAGTACCACCCGCTTCCCGTCAGCCCGGGCAAGGTTGCCATCCCGTCGGCGGTCTCAGACGGGGGAGTGGTCGCAGGGGTTCTGGTCGCCAACGAGGACCACGCTGACGGGCCGGGCGCCGATGAGGACGAGCATCCGGCTGTCTGGCCCAGCGTGACGGCGGCGCCGCGCGAGCTTCCGCTGCCTGCGGGTGCGCGGGGCGGCCACGCATTCGCCGTCGGCCCCGACGGGACCGTCGGCGGCGTGGCGCTTGGCGACGGCGGGTCCCCGGTTTTGTGGGCGCCCGACGGTACGCCGAAGGTGCTGCCGGCACTGGGCGGACGGGGCGGAGTGGTGCTCGCGATCGATTCCACCGGGCAGGCGCTCGGCCAGAGCGCCGTTCCGGAAGGAACCCACGCGGTCGCGTGGGGCGCATCGGGCCTCATCAATGACCTGGGCGCAGCGGCCGCAGGGCCCGCGTCCAGTGCCACGGCAGGCGTGGCCGGCATCGCAGTTGGCGCCGGCAGCACGCCGTCGTTCCGCTCGTCCCGGCCGCAGGCCGTGATGTGGATCGGCAAGAGCGCCCGCATCCTGCCGCCGGGTTCGGACGGCCAGTTCACCGGAGTGTCCGGAGCAGCCACCTCCGTGTCACGCCAGGCGGGGCCCACCGTCGTCGTCGGATATTCTGCGGCAGCCAACGGCCTGCGCCGCGCCACCGAATGGAGCTGCCAATGAACGGCCGCCGGCGCGTGCGCCACCCACTGCATACTCCCTTGCGCCGCGTCCTCGCCGTTGTGCTTGGCCTGGGACTCGTCCTCGCCAATGTCTACTTCCTCGCCACATCGCGGGAGACCAAGGCCACCGCTGCAGCAACGGTGAGCCTGGGGTTCGCCGGCGATACCGGCGGCAACACGGTGACCGGCAAGGTGATCGACGCCGCCCGCAACGCCGGGACTGCAGCGTTCTTCAACCTCGGCGACATGTCCTACTCCCAGATCACCCCTGAGTCGTCCTGGTGCTCGTTCGTCTCGCAGCACGCCGGGACCATGCCCTACGAGGTGGTGTCCGGGAACCATGAGGACAACGGGCCGGACGGCGTGTGGTCCAACTTCGCAGCGTGCCTGCCGGACAAGCTTGGCTCGTCCGGGGACTACGGCCAGCAGTTCTACACCGACTACCCGGCCACGAGCCCGCTGGTGCGGGTGATCATGGTGTCCCCGAAGCTGACCTTTGACGGCACCACCAAGGACTGGTCCTACAAGGCCGGAACCCAGGGCTACCAGTACGTGTCCTCGACGATCGACGCGGCACGGGCCGCCGGGATCCCGTTCGTCGTGGTCGGGATGCACATGTACTGCCTGTCGATGGTCAACTACCCGTGCGCTGCCAGCCCGGACCTGATGAACCTGCTGGTGGCCAAGAAGGTGGACCTGTACCTGCAGGCGCATGACCACGCGTACGCGCGCAGCTACCCGCTCGCCCTCAAGGGCAGCTGCACGGCCATCCCGGTCAGCAGCTTCAATCCGGACTGCGTTGCGGACACGAATCCAACCGGACAGTTCGCCGCCGGCACCGGGACCATCCTGGCTACGGTGGGCTCGGGCGGCAGGTCGATCAACAGTGAGAGCAATACGACGACGGCCCCGTACTTCCAGAGCTTCATGGGCAGCAACAACAACCCGACCTACGGCTTCCTGAAAGTGTCGGTGACGGACACGACGCTGACGGGCAATTTCGTGGGCGCCTCGGGCGGGACCTACACGGACAGTTTCACGCTGACCCGCCCGGCGCCTCCGCCGAGCCCGACGCCGACACCTACCCCAACGCCCACACCGACTCCCACTCCGACTCCGACGCCGACACCGACTCCCACCCCGACACCTACTCCGACGCCTACACCGACTCCAACGCCTACGCCCACGCCGGCGACCCCGGTCTCCGTCAGGTCCTCGGCAACGGGAGCTGGCGAGCTGACGGCGTCGGGCTCGTACACGCCCACCCTGCCGGCAGGCTGGCAGCCGGGCGACACGGTCTTCCTGTTCTCCCAGGTGACCGTGTCCGGTTCCGCGAATGTCACCACTCCGGCCGGATGGACCCGCGCCATCGCCGACTTCACGAGCGCCAGCTCAGCCTCTGCGCACCAGGCGGTCTGGTACCGGGTGATGCAGGCCGGCGACACCGCGCCCAGCGTGCCGGAGCCCGCCTCGCGGTATGCGTGGGCGGCGGTGGCAGTGCAGGGGGCGAATACGACGACGCCGCTGGACGTCGCGCCCGCCACTGACACCAACAGCGGGGTGGCATACCCGGATGTGCGGGCTCCTTCCATCACGCCGGTGACTGCCGGCGCACTGCTGCTGACCGCGCACGGCGTCAGGAACGGCACCAACTCAGCGACCACGTCCTTCACTGCACCGGCGGGGACGAGTGAGCTGGGCGACGTGTCGTCGAACATCGCGGCCAAGTCGAATGCGGCCATCGAAGTGAACAGCCTCGCCCTGACCGATACGTCCGCCACCGGCACGAAGACGGCGACCGCATCCTCGAGCCTCGGCACGCTCATCAACCAGTGCGCCTCGGCCATCGTGGTGCGTCCAGCCCCTTGACCGAGACATGAGGAAGATCTCTGCAAGCGCTTGCGAAAGGCGCTTTGCAGCACGTAGCGTAGGGGCGTGCCCCCAACAGTCGAACAGGTAGCCGCCCGCGCGCAAGTCTCCGTTTCCACGGTTTCCCGCGCCCTTCGGGACATCCCCGGAATTTCGGACGCGACCCGCAAGCGCGTGCGAAAAGCTGCTGAGGAGCTCGGTTACGCTATCTCGCCCAGCGCCTCCAGACTCGCCACCGGTCGCACCCGGACGGTCGCCGTCGTCGTGCCTTTGCTTTCCAAATGGTTCTTCGCCGAGGTCATCGCGGCAGCCGGGCGCGTCCTGAGCCAGGCGGGTTACGACGTGCTCCTGGTGGAGCTGTCCACGCCGGGGCTGCGGGAGGAGTTCTTCGCGGGCAGGAGGCTGCGCGGCCGCTCCGACGGAGTCCTGGTGGCGGCCCTCCAGCTCACGCCGGACGAACTCACGGCGCTGCAGGAGCAGGGCCAGGCCGTCGCACTGGTGGGCTCCGAACGGGAGGGGGCCTCGTCGGTGAAGGTAGAGGACCGGGCCGGGGGCCGGGCGGCAACCCGGCACCTGCTCAACCTCGGACACGAACGGATAGCCTTCCTGGGCATCGGCGGGACGGAAGGGTCGCCCCTTGGCGGGGTGCCGCCGGCGGAGCGGCTCCGGGGTTACCGGGACGCGCTGGCCGAGGCGGGCCTGCCGGAGGAACCGGCGCTGGAGGCCGCCGTCGAAAACACGGTCGACGCCGGGACGGCGGCAATGAGCGCGTTCCTCACCCTGTCGGAACCCCCGACGGCGGTGGTCGCCGCGTCCGATGAGCTCGCCTTCGGGGCGATGGCCGCCCTCCGCGGCGCGGGACTGAGCGTCCCCGGCGACTTTTCCGTCGTCGGGTACGACAACCACGAACTGGCCGGCGCGATCGGCCTCACCACCATGGACCACGGCGTGGCCGAGCAGGGCCGGCTCGCTGCCGAAGCCATCCTCGGGGCCCTGTCGGGAGCGCCGGCGTCGGCGGGCCGCATCGAACCCCGGCTGGTGGTCCGGGGCAGCACCGCACCGCCCCGGCGCCTCCGCCGCGCCGCACCAACGAACTAGACAGCCAGACCAATCCCTGAGAGGAAACCATGGAATACCGCAAGCTTGGCAACTCCGGCATGTACGTCAGCGCCATCGCCTATGGCAACTGGACCACGCACGGCGAACAGATCGACCAGGCCGCCGCCACCGAGTGTGTCCGCACCGCCCTGGACCTGGGCATCACTACCTTCGACACGGCGGATGCCTACGCGGGCACGAAGGCCGAGGCGGCGTTGGGTGAAGCCCTCGACGGGGTCCGGCGCGAAAGCCTGGAGATCTTCACCAAGGTCTATTTCCCTACCGGCGAGGGCAAGAACGACCGCGGCCTGTCCCGGAAGCACATCATGGAGTCCATCAACGGCTCGCTCCGCCGGCTCCGCACCGACTACGTGGACCTGTACCAGGCCCACCGGTACGACTATGAGACGCCGCTGGAGGAGACGATGCAGGCCTTCGCCGACATTGTCCGGGCCGGCAAGGCGCACTACATCGGCGTCTCGGAGTGGACGGTGGACGAGATCCGCAGGGGAGTGGAGCTGGCCAGGGAACTCGGAATCCACCTGGTCTCCAACCAGCCGCAGTACAACATGCTCTGGCGGGTCATCGAACCGGAGATCGTGCCGCTGAGCCAGGAGCTGGGGCTGTCCCAGATCGTGTGGTCGCCCATCGCGCAGGGAGTCCTCACGGGCAAGTACGTGCCGGGCGGCAGCGGCCCGGAGGCCTCGCGCTTCACCGCCGACGGCGGCGATGTCAAGACCGAACACCGTTACATGCAGCAGCCGGTGCTGGAGGCCGTGCAAAAGCTGAAGCCGCTGGCGGAGGAGGCGGGCCTGTCCATGGCGGCGTTCGCCGTGGCCTGGGTGCTGCAGAACCAGAACGTCTCCTCGGCGATCGTCGGCGCCTCGCGCCCGGAGCAGCTCCGGGACAACGTCACCGCGGCGGGAGTCCGTCTTGACCCCGCGCTCGTCACCAAGCTTGATGGCATCCTCGGGGACCTGGTGGAGCGGGACCCGGCGAAGGTGGAATCCTTCCCCGAGCGGGTTTAAGTTCCACGGCGGCACACGGCGTGGGTGCCGCCGTCGTTCTCCCGATTAGTCTTGCCGGGCCGAAAGAACTTCATGAACGCGGTTGAAGTATTTCCGAGAATGGTTTTCCCACCAGTTATTTGGGTCGTAGGCGAAGGCGGCATTTCCGGGAAGCTCAATAACGGCTCCCATGGTGAGCGTGCAACCAGTAGGGGTCGGCTCGAGTCGATAGGTATAACGCTGGTTAGCTTTGTCCTGTGCGATCGGCCTTGTCGTTGCCCACCACGGGCTTTCCTCGCCGATGACTTCAATGACTGAGACGGACCCGTCCCGCCCGATGAAGCACTGTTGTTCCCCTACGCCTGGTGGCGTCCCGGGAACAGTAAACGCCCGCTGTGCATCTGAGAGGAAAACCGCGCTTTCAGCGGGGCGAATCAGGGCCCAAACTGTGTGGGCGTCGTGGTCGTAGGAGGCGGAGGCATGCAGGCTGTGGACTCTTCCCGGTAGGTTGGCCGCGCCTGCGGATGGCTCCTGCACGAGCCCCATCCGCTTGTTCTTGCGGTTGACCGCTGATGCAAGAACGAGCATGGCGACATACATCGCCGTGGCAACAGCAAAAATTGCTATTTCAATGTCTTTTCGACCGAAATGACCGACAATAATGGCGAGTATGAGTATGGAGAGGTAGCCCGCTAAAAACAGGGCGTTGTGAAGGACTTTGAATATGGTGACCACCCATTCATTATCAGTGCAGCTGAATTAGCCCGCGTTGAATCTCACCATAGGATTCGCGCAGTAATTGCCAAGAGTTCGCACAGTTCCGGGGAACCGCTCGTAGGCGGCCGATAAGCTCGTCCGTGGCGTCGGCAGCCATGGAGCGCCGGCCCTCTCAACTCTCGTGCACAGAACCTGGGGAACTGCATGTCCACGTCTTTGCCCACCACGCCCGCGTCCGGCAGCCGCTGGGCTGCCGCCGTCGTCCTTTCCGCCCTGCTGGCGCTCTTCGCCGGAAGCCTGCCAGCCGTTGCCGCGGACACCACCACCGCCTCAGACCTTCTCGAGACCCTTCCCGTGAAGGGCCGCGCCCCCAAGACGGGGTATGAGCGGTCGCTGTTCGGGCCCACCTGGGCGGACGTGGACCGGAACGGCTGCGATACCCGCAACGACATCCTCAACCGGGACCTGACGGACATCACCTACGTCAACAGCGTCCCCTGCACGGTCAAGACCGGCGTACTCGCTGACCCGTACACGGGCACCGTCATCGGCTTCCTCCGCGGCACCACCACCAGCAGCGCCGTGCAGATCGACCACGTGGTGGCACTCAGCGACGCCTGGCAGAAGGGCGCCCAACAGCTCACCACCGAGCAGCGGACGGCGTTCGCCAATGATCCGCTGAACCTCCAGGCCACCGACGGGCCCACCAACCAGCAAAAAGGCGACGGCGACGCCGCCACCTGGCTGCCGCCGGCCAAGGGTTTCCGGTGCGAGTACGTGGCGCGCCAGGTTTCCGTGAAGGCCCGTTACGGCCTGTGGGTGACGCAGGCCGAGCACGACGCGATCGCGGGCATCCTCGGCGGCTGCCCCGGGCAGCCGGCGCCGACGTATGTCGCGGCCGCCTCCAGCACCACTGTTGTCTACTACGCCAACTGCGCGGAGGTGGTGGCTGCCGGAGCAGCACCGCTCTACGCAGGAACGGCCGGGTACCGCTCCGGGCTGGATGGCGACGGCGACGGGGTGGCCTGCGAGGGATAGCCGCCGTTCCTGCGGCTGGGGCCTACGGTTCGGCTTGCGGATCAGGTCTTACGACGGCGGCGCCCGGACTGGGTGCGGCCGTCGCCGTGTCCGCGGCGTGCGGGGGAGAGTGCCTGTTGGTGGCGCTCCAGCCCAGCAGGGCGACCCCAAGGGTGAGCAGCGCCGTCAGCAGCACCCCGAGCCCAAGGTGCAGCTGCACGAAACCGGCGCCCACCGCAGCGCCGGCCATGATCAGCCCGATGGCCGCAAGCCGCCGCCCCCAGAAGGGGTGGGTGCCGGCGCCCAGGCGTGAGTCGGCGGCCAGGCCGGTGATGGTGGAGGTGACCACCACGGTGGGGACGTCCCTGACGTTGAGGTGACGGGCGGTGGCGGCCTGCCCACCCATCGTGACCGCCAGCGTGCCGGTGATGGCAACCGTCAGGACCTCGTTGTGCCGCGGGTTGACCCCGCTCAGGAGAAGGATTGCCACAACCGCCATGACGGCGCTGACACCTACCAGCAGCGTGGTGGTGCGGCGGTTCCAGCCGGCGCTGCTGAGCCGCAGTGCACGTCCAGAGATCATGGCACCGGTCATGAACCCGGCCAGCGCCACGATGGGGCCAAGGACGGGAAGGTTGTCGCCGCCCAGCAGTGCCATGCCCAGGATCACCACGTTGCCTGTCATGTTTGCCGTGAACACCCGGTCCAGGCCCAGATAGCCCACCGCGTCCAGCACGCCGGTTGAGAACGTGAGCGCCAGCATGAGCACCAGGTGCATGCTGGGCGGGTGGGCGGGGAGGAAGCGGGCGGGCATGGGCATACCTTTCGGCCGTCCTGGGGACGCAGTGGTTGCTGGCGGGAGGCCCTTTCAGTATCCTCCGATCTTCCAGGAGGCCGCGCAGTGGCGGTGGTTAAGGCGATGTGCCTGGCTGCGTCTGCGGCGGAAAGTCCTTGTTCAGCGCCAAACCTGCGACGATGGCGCCGGCCAAGAGGAGCACGAACGGCGTTTGGAGAATCGAGCCGAAAATCGCGAAGCCTGAGTCCGCTACCGGTTTTGACGCGGCGATGAGGAATGCAATTTCCATCGCCAAGGCCACCACGTAGCCGGCAATGAAGACGACCATCACCGCGGCCGGCGTATAGCCCTTAGTGATTGCCCGCACTGCGGAGTCGTAAGCCAGGAACTTGAGACCAATGAACGTGGGCGTGAACGTCAGGACGAAGAAGACATCGACGTCCTCCGGGAATCTGCGGAGCGGGACGTTCGCGCCGCCGTGGTAAACGCCGTCCGAAAAGAACCACAGGGTTCCCAAGTGGATCCCGATCAGCAGGGCCGAAAGCAGGCCGTACCGCATCCACGTTCCACGCCGTGTCATCCCCCAAGCCATGGCCAAGTATGGCGTCGGCCGGGAACGGGATTCAAGGGATCCGCGGCAAACTTGAGACTGCTCCCACCAACGAAAGCAGGACCCCGTGATTACACTCCAGCAGGACGCCGACGGCTTCATCCGGATGACCCGGCACTACCCGGCCAGCGTCCGGATCCGGATCGCATTCACAGACGGCAGCACCGGCGAGTTCTCCGGTAAGACCCTCAACAAGGCCTACGACACCGCGCTCGCAGAATTCCGGGCCAGGAACGGACTGGACGCCAAGGGGTTCACTCGGACGCCGGCGGCCCGGAAGAACTCCGGCAACAAAGTGGACTTTGTTCCCGTGCACCCCGGCATGGGGGAGTAGCCGTAGCGCCCTGTTTCACGGCTGCCCGGCGCTGTCCTGGGCCTTGACGACGAAGTGTTCCACCCGCCGGTCCGGAACCAGCCAGATCAGCGCGACGACGGTGAAGGCGGCGACTCCCAGGAGCGGCTGGACCAGGGTGAGGGCGATTCCGGCGAGGTAGATGGCGGGGGAGGCTTTACCCTTCCAGTCCTTCCCGACAGCCCTGGCGAGGGCCCCGTCCTTGCCCTGCGCTGCGATGAGCCGCCGTTCCAGGATGAAGTAGGCGATTGCGGCGCACAGCAGGTTGGTTCCGTACAGCAGCACGGGGACCTGCTGGAAACCGGATTCGTCCATCCAGCGCGTGGTGAACGGGAACAGCGACAGCCAGAACAGCAGGTGCAGGTTGGCCCAGAGGATGGCGCCGTTCACCCTGCTGGCCAGGTGGATCATGTGGTGGTGGTTGTTCCAGTAGATCCCCACGTACACGAAGCTCAGCAGGTAGGTGAAAATCGCGGGCAGGACCGCAGCAACCCCCGCCCATGTCGGTTCCTCCGGTGTGTGCAGTTCGAGCACCATGATGGTGATGATGATGGCGAGGACGCCGTCACTGAAGGCTTCGAGCCGGTTTTTGTTCACTCGAATATCATGCCCTGCTGGCCGCCGGCGAGCCGCTTGAGATTCGAGAACTGCCGGGTTTGCATGACCCAGTGCGAGGGTTCCAGGATCGCCAGGCTCAGGATGGGCTGAAGCCACCTGGGCCGAAGCGCCCAGTACCCGCTGACCACCAGCCGGGTGTGCCCGTTCGGCAGGCTGCGCACGTCGAATCCCCAGATCGAGTCGGTGTAAAAGCGTGGCTGCGCCCCTGCCGGATCGAAGGGACGCCCGCGCAGATCAAGGGACATGCGGAGGCCCAGGAAACGCCCGGGTTCAAGGGCAGCGACTTCCCACCACTCGCTGCCATCCGGCTTTGCCGCCAGATGCTGGCCGAGGGCGATGTCCTGCCACTCCGGGTGGAGGCTTTCGGCGCTGCGCCGCCCAAAGTTGTCGAGGCGGTCCCAGCTGTACCAGCCCGCGCGGTCGGTGCCCATCTGCACCAGCCACGGCCACACCTGGGAGGGCGGCGCTTCGATGGTCACTGCCATGGTGGCGCTTCGGGTGCTGTCCGGAATCAGATCCGCACCTGGGTATGGTCCCCGCACTTCTTCGTCTGTCGCACCCCAGCGGAGGAGGCGGGGCCGCACCACCGCCAGGTAGGCGGCCGCACAACACGCCCCTGCACCCGCTGTCAGCAGTGCGCCCCTGCGCGTGCGGTATGTCATGGCAGCTTTCCCTTGTACCCAGGATTCAGGCCGCCCGCAGAAGAAGCCGCTCCGGAACCCCCGGCGGCGGCACCGGCAGCCGCCTCGATGGTGACCGTCCCGGCGTCACCATCCACACTCACCTTCTGGCCGCCGGCCAGCCGCTGCGTCGCCACCCCGGTCCCCAGGACGGCGGGGATGCCGTACTCGCGTGCCACGATGGAGCTGTGGCTCAGTGGGCCGCCCACGTCGGTAACCACCGCGGACGCCATCGCGAACAGCGGCGTCCAGGCGGGGGTGGTCATGCGGGCCACCAGCACCTCACCGGGCTGCATCAGTCCGAAGTCCTCGGGCCCCCGTAGGACCCGGGCCGGCGCGGAGACGCGTCCTGAGCTCGCGCCGGTCCCCTTGATCACGTCACCGGCCTGCTGCTGGGGGCCTCCCGGCATCATCGACCCGAACGCCTTCTCCATCCACGCTTTCTGCGGAAGCATCTGCGGGGCCGCGGCCTTCGCCTGGCCGCGCCACAGCATCCTGCGCTCCTCGACGGCGGCGCCACGCACCGGACGGGACGCACCGGCCAGGGAAACGCCGGAATCAGTTTCCGCCAGCCCGAACTCCACCGCGCTTTGCAGCTCAGAGAAGTGGAGCCAGAACACGTCATCCGGTGCAGCAATCACACGGGAGTCCACCAGCCGCCGCCCCAGCTCCAGCAGCATCCGCCGCAGCAGCGGCCAAGCGAGCCCGACGTCGGCCAGCGCGTCCTCGCGGACCGGCGCCGTCTCCTGCGCCCACCTGAGCAGACGGAAGAACAGTGCCCGCCGCCGCGGCCCCAGCCGGCCCGCCACCTCCCGGGTCAGCGACTCCCGGCGCTCGGTCAGCTGCCGCTGCCGCTCGTGCGGGTCGGTGCCCTGCCCGCGCAGGTAGAACTTCACCGTCGCCACCTGCGCGGAGGGATCATCGGCCGGGACGGGGCTGGCGAAGTCGAGGTTGTAGACCGCATGGCCGTACAGGGCCAGGTGTTCCTGGAAGGTGATCCGCCATTCCTGCCACAGGGCGTCGTCCACCCCAGGCGGCGCGGAACCGGTGCGCAGGCACTCGGCGAGCTCCGCCGTCGGCCGCTCCAGCAAGACGGAAACCAGCGACGGGTCGCTGCGCGCCCAGCCAGCCAGGTCGTACAGCGACTTTTCCGCCCGGATGGGCTCGCTGTCGAAACCCAGGAGGAGCTCCTGGGCCGGGGGATCGCCGTCGCGGCGGACAGTCTTGTAGAACGCCCGGAAGGAGAGTTCGCTCATGTCGGCCATCGGAATGATGGACTGCACGGCCGTGTAGTAGACGGTTCCGGCGTCCAGGAGGGCCTGCGCGCCGGCCAGCAGCCGCTCGCCGGGAAGCTCCGCCGGCGGTGTGACGGACCAGTCCTTGATGATCCGTTCGTAGCGCGGATGTGAGTAGTCGCGCCAGCCTTTGACGCCCATGTGTGCCTTGCCGCGGAACAGCGCACCCATCGCGGGAACGGTCCTGCCCGTCATCCGCAGCATGGGCCAGGTGCGGTAGTAGTAATAGGCGTAGCCGTTGATGGTGGGGAACCGGACGTCGCCCTCGCGGAGGGAGTGCTGGCCCAGCGCGTCGTTCATCAGGGCCGAGATCGAGCGGGACACCGAACCGTCGATGAGGTCGGCGAAGAGCGGGGAGAGCGGCTCCGGCATCTGCTCCACGATGCTCGCCCGGAAGTAGAGCCCCTTGGGATAGGGGACGGGCCATTCTGTGGGAGCGTCGGCCGAGGGTTCGGGCAGCGCGGTGATGGGCCGGGACTGCAGCAGGAAGAACTGGCCGTCCGCCCGCGCCCACTCGATGTCCTGCGGCGCGCCGAAATGCTCGGCAATCCGTTGGCCGTAACGGGCCAGTTCCGCCGCCGCGGCATCGTCCAGGACGGGCGCACGACGGCGGGCTTCCGCCACCTTTTCCTCGGCCGTCCCGTCCGCCGAGAGGACAGTCATGAGTTCCTTGTCCGCTGTCTGCCGGGAGAGGACCTTCCCGGTGGCAGTGTCGACGGTGAGGTCATCCGTGGTGACTTGGCCGCTGACCACGGCCTCGCCCAGGCCCCACGCGGCGCTGATCACCGTTTGGTCGCGCCGGCCGTTGGCGGGGTTGGCGGTGAACATCACCCCGGCGGCGTCGGCCTCCACCATCTGCTGGATGACGACGGCGAGGCGCACCTCCTGCGGGGGTACCCCCTGGCGGGCGCGGTAGGCCATGGCGCGCGCCGTCCAGAGCGAGGCCCAGCAGTCGATGACGGCCTTGCTGAGCGCCTCCGGCCCGCGGATGTTGAGGTAGGTTTCCTGCTGCCCGGCGAAACTGGCAGAGGCGAGGTCCTCGGCCGTGGCGGAGGACCGGGCGGAGACGGCGATGCCCTCGCCGAGGTGCTCGTAGGCGGCCTCGAGTTCGGCTTGGATGCCGGACGGCATGGCGCCCTTGCTGAACAGGGTCCGGATCAGCGCGGAGGCGTGCTCGTAGTCCTCCGGTGAGGCCTGCGGTTCCAGCGTGGCGAGTTCCTGGATGGCTTCCGCGAGGTTGTTCCGGGCGACGAACTCGGAGTACGCGTCGGTGGTCAGCACAAACCCCGGTGGCACCGGCAGCCCCGCCTGGATGAGGCCGCCCAGGCCCACGGCCTTGCCGCCGGCTTCGGCGATGTCGCCCGGCTTCACGTTACCCAGGCCGTTCGCGTAGTTCATGACGTTGCCTCCTTGCTGCCCGCCGCCGTCGTGCGTTTCCCTGGCGCTGTCCGTTTCCACAACACGACGGCGAGGACCGCCACCCACAGCAGGAACGCGCCGATGCTGATGCGCTCGCCGATGCCCAGCACCAGGTTCGGCCCCGGCGCCGCCATGAACGCGACCATACCCATGAGCGCTGACACCACGAGCGAGATGATCGAGTAGATCCGCATCCGGCCGTGGAACCCGGCCGCGACGAAGCACATGGCGGCGACCATCAGTGCGAGCTGGATGTTGGTGGCGATGATGTGCATGGGAACGGAGGAAGCCTCACCCAGCGTCAGCGGGAAGAGGGCGCCCATGATGTTCCACAGCCCGTACGCGGTAAGCAGGGCGCCGCCGATGCGCAGAGGAGGGTTGCCGCGCACGGAGTTCCAGACGCCAAGCCCGAACGCCGTGAACAGGACCGTATAGATCCACGTGAAAGGGACCAGGACGTCCCGGCCGGGGGAGCCGACGGCGAACAGTTCGCTCACCATCTGCTCGGTGCGCCGGTAGCCGTTCCAGCGGGACGCAGCCAAGACATCGGTGAAGACCACGTAGAGCAGCGACGACGCTGGCCCGGCGGCGAGGAGGATCTTGCGCAGGGCGTCGCTGCGGGCAGTCTGAAACGCGGCGGCCCAGCGGCGCTGGGGGAACCGTCCTCCGGCGATCGACATGGAGGTCCTCCACTTCACGGTGTGGCGGTGGCCGGCGCAGGGCCTACGGACGGTTGCCCCGGCGCCAGTATCAGCCTCCGCCGGAGCGCTGGATGCCGCTAGGGCCGAACGGCCTTGGGGCCGCGATGGTGTGCATTTATCCGAGAGTCACGCCTCCCTTTCTGCCTCTCTTCCGGTTCCTCCAGGGAGCGGAATCATTGGGTAGCCCCCCATATTGACTGCCCGTGGGCGGGGGAATACGGTCTGCATTAACGGGGCCGTTTGCCCCGTTTCCAGGGATGGGGCGCCGGATCCGGGCCGCTTCTGCCAGGCGATGGTGCCAGGTGAGGAGGATGCTGTGTCTTGGGAAATGTCCGGAACCTACGTGGGCACCTGCGTGTGCCAGCTGGTTTGTCCGTGTCCTGTGGACGGCGTACCCACCGGGCCTGGTGGCCAGTGCAGCGGATTGAATGTCTTCCATATTGCAAAGGGAAACCTCGATGACACCGACCTGTCCGGCGTCGACTTCGCGTTCGTCAACTGGTTCCCCGCCAACCTGACGGCGGGCGGCTGGAAGGTGGGTGCCGTCGTCGACCAGTCCGCATCGGATGCACAAGTGGCCGCCCTGGAAAGCATTCTTCGTGGTCAGGCCGGTGGCCCCTTCGCCGATTTTGCCGGCCTGTACGGCGATTGGCTGGGCCTGGAGCGCGCCGCCGTGACGTTTTCGGATGGCGAGCGGCCTTCGGCATCGGTAGGCCAGCAGAGCAGGTACATGTTCGAGCCGCTGCCCGGCCCGGACGGGGGCGTGACCACAGTGAAGAACGCCATGTACGGCTTCGCGCCCGAGTTCCGGATCGGCAAGGGACCGGGGCACGTGAACTTGTTCGGGCTGGAGTTCGACGGTTCGTACGGCGAAACGTCCGACTTCACGTTCGCCAGCGAGATGGCCGAAGGCGCCCCAAAGGGCCGGGGCTGAACGGCCGGCCGGTGCGTCACCGGAAGCTTGCCGGAAACGGCGAGGCAGTCGCCCACGCCTCCCGCGTTGATCCGCGGGAGGCAGTACTGGTGGCTGTCTTGCTGGTCCTGGCCGCTGCCAGCTGGGTCTTTACGTCCACGCAGCTGGCAGGGATGGACATGGGCGCGTGGACCAATCCGGGGCCGGTGGGCTTCTTCACCGTGACGTGGGTGGTGATGCTCGCAGCCATGATGTTCCCGTCGGTGGCGCCGATGGTGGTGGCCTACCACCGGATCCAGCGACACAGGCGGCAGACCGGACGGTACGCGCCGGCCGGGTCAACCGCCGTATTCGTGGCCGGCTACCTGGCCGCATGGACCGGATTCGGGCTGGTGGCGTACGGGCTCTATATGTGGGCGGCGGCGATGGCACCCGCGGCCTTCGCTCCCGACCAGGGCGGGCGTTACGTCGCGGCAGCCGTCATCCTGATGGCTGCCGTGTACCAGCTCACTCCGGCCAAGAACGTCAGCCTGATGAAATGCCGCTCGCCCATGGACTTCATCCTGCACCGGATGCGGCCCGGCTATTCGGGTGCCCTCCGGATGGGCGTTGAGCACGGCGCCTGGTGCGTGGCCTGCTGCTGGGCGCTGATGACTGCGCTGTTCGCACTCGGCGTGATGAGTGTCGGGTGGATGGCCCTGATCGGGGCCTTCATTGCCGGGGAGAAGATGCTGCCCTGGAGGCGTCTGGCGAACCGTTCTGTTGCGGCGGCGCTGGTCGTGATCGCACTGGGGGTGGCGCTGGTTCCTGCGGCGACAACCGGGATGGGAATGTAGGAAAGGAAAGATCATGCCGAAGTACATGTTTGAAGCAACGTATGTGGGTGACGGAATCAAGGGGCTCATGCAGGAAGGCGGCACCAAGCGGCGCGAGGCCCTGACGCAGGCCCTCGGCTCCGTGGGCGGAACGCTGGAGAGCTTCTACTACGCATTTGGCTACTACGACGTCCTCGGCGTCTTTGAGGTGCCTGACGATGCCAGCGCCGCAGCATTGTCGCTGCTGATCAATTCGACCGGGAACGTCAACGTCCGCCTGAAGCCGCTCCTGACTGTGGAGGACATCGACGAGGCCGCCAAGAAGACCCCGTCCTACCGGGCGCCCGGACAATAGCGTCGCCTCGATGATGCCCTCGGCGCCTTAGGCACCGGCGTCAGCGGCCGCCGTCGTAATGTACGACGGCGGCCGCTGGCTGCGTGCGGCGCGTCGGCGCGGGTGGGTGCTTTGGTCCCCGCATGTTTCCGTTTGCCTGGCGTACGTGTGGTTGTCACCTTGGCGGCTTAGGTTGAACGCGCCGCCGTACACCGCCGCGAAGGAGCACCATGTCCACCAGACGCCCACTGACCGCTGCCCTTACCGCAGCCGCCCTCGCCAGCCTCACGGCCGCACTCGGTCCAGTTCCGGCCCGCGCCGAACCCGGCAAGGACCACGCTGTGGACCTGCGCGTGGCCACCTATAACCTGTCGCTGAACCGGGCAAAAGCCGGTGAGCTCGAGGCGGACCTGTCCACTCCGGACAACGCGCAGGCCCGCGCCGTGGCCGAGGTCATTCAGCGGGCACACCCCGATGTCATCCTGCTCAACGAGTTCGACTACGTGCCGGACAACCGGGCCGTGGACCTCTTCCGCAGCAACTACCTGGCCAAGGGGCAGAATGGCGCTGATCCGGTGGACTACCCCTACGCTTTTGTTGCTCCGTCCAATACCGGCGTCCCTTCCGGCTTTGACCTCAACAACGACGGGAAGGTCGGCGGCGGCGACGACGCCTTTGGCTTCGGTGCTTTCGAAGGCCAATACGGGATGGCCATCCTGTCGAAGTATCCGATCGACACGGAAAGTGTGAGGACGTTCCGGAACTTCCTGTGGAAGGACATGCCGGGGGCGCTGCTGCCGGACAACCCAGCCACGCCGGAGCCTGCAGACTGGTACTCCAAGGAGGAGCTTGAGGCGGTGCGCCTGTCCAGCAAGTCGCACTGGGATGTCCCGGTGACGGTGGGCGGCGAAACCGTGCACGTGCTGGCTTCGCACCCCACGCCGCCAACCTTTGACGGCCCTGAGGACCGGAACGGCCGCCGCAACCACGACGAAATCCGCTTCTGGGCTGACTACGTCACCCCGGGCAGCTCCAACTACATCGTTGACGACAAGGGGCAGGAACGGGGGCTTCGGCCAAGCGAACCGTTCGTCATCGTCGGCGACCAGAATGCTGACCCCTTGGACGGCGACTCCGTGGGCTCCGCCATCACGCAGCTCCTCAATTCCAAGCGGATCGTGGACCCCCTGCCCACCTCCGCGGGCGGACCTGAAGCGGCGGCCCTGCAGGGCGGAGCCAACAACAGCCAGAAGGGTGACCCCCGCTACGACACGGCGGACTTCGCGGACACTGCGCCGGGAAACCTCCGTACGGACTACGTGTTGCCGTCACGGGGCACGCAGGTGCTGGACGCCGGGGTGTTCTGGCCGTCCCAGGCGGACCCGCTGTCACGGCTTACGGGTGTCTACCCGTTCCCGAGCAGCGACCACCGGCTGGTCTGGGCGGAACTGCAGCTCCCGGGTAAGTCCTCGTAACGGTTCCATCGCGGCCCGTGGCTGCCTCCCTGGCGCGGGGACCATCAGCTTGCGTGGGTCAGGGCTGCGAGCGCAAGAATGCTGCGATGTCCGCCGCGACCTGCTCCGGGCATTCCCACAGGACCAGGTGTCCGACGTCAGGGTGAATCCTCAGCACCGCACCTGGGATTCGGGCCGCCAGCGTCTCCTGGCTGCTGCGCGGCAGCAGGGTGTCCTGTGCGCCCCAGAGGATGAGGGTGGGAGCCTGGATGGTTCCGGCTTCCGTGGGCGGCGCGGCCTCGCACAACCCGTTGAGGATGGCCTTCCAGGCATGGGCGGGCATCCGCAGGCCGTCACGGACGCGGTCCTCGATGTACCAGGCAGGGACGTCATGGAGCAGGGGAAACCAGGCCAGCGAGTCCCGCACCCACGCCTCATCGAGGGGGTCGGTTAACGCGTCCACCTCGTCGGCGAAGGCGGGCCGTCCCTGGAGGCTCTGGGGAGACCCCACCAGCACCAGCGCGGCCACCCTTCCGGGATGGACGACCGCGAGTCGCTGGGCCACGTAACCGCCGCTGGAGGACCCGACGACGGCGGCCCGCGGGACGTCCAGCGCGTCCAGGACTGCGGCGGCATCGTCCGCCTGCTCCGCCAGGGAGTAGCCTGTCGCCGGCTTGTCGGCATCGCCCTGGCCGCGCAGGTCCGGTGCGTAGATCCGGAAGCCGGGCAGGAGGGGGATCAGCCGGTCGAAACTATTGCGGGATTCGGCCCAGGCATGGAGCAACAGCAGGGGAGTGGCACCTGCACCGCCGCGTCTGTTCTCTTGAACGAGGCACGGCACCGTGATGCCGGTGCGGAGCCGGAGCTGCCGTACATCGGCGTCCATGGGTTCAGGCTACGCCTCCTGCTGCTCCGCCGCCGCAGCCAGCGGTGCTGACGCGAGCTGACTGAGATCAACGATGAGGGTTGGACGGGCTCCACCCCGCTACGGAGCAGGACTGACGGGAGGCACACACGCTTCCTACCGGTTGTCCGCACCTGGTTCGGTTTCCTCCCACATGACGTCGAGGTTGTGGAAGATCACCGGCCCGTCGCACAGTTCCGCCATCTTGGCAGCGAATTCTGATGTCTCCGGCCGGTTGGAATTCTGCATCGCAGAGTCATAGGAGTCGAAGTCGACGATGGTGAAGTAAGTCCCCGGGCGGTCCCTGTCCTCGGTGGCAACAATGCGGCGCACGGTGGCCGGAGCGCCTTCCCCGGTTCTTGAAGGGCGCCCCAGGTCTTTGATCTCCTCAATGCGGGAGGTCTTGAATTCGATGATCTGCACAAACCCGGGCATGACGGCTCCTCGACGGCGGTGGACGCTGATGCGGATCAGGGTAGACCTGCGGGATGCCGGCGCAAAGGGGGAAATCCCCTCGTTTGGCCCCCGGACCCAGGCAGGGACGCCGTGATGTCCACGGTGTCCCCGCCCGCAGGCCGCTAGAGCTGCGCCGGGTTCAAGCGAAGGGGCGTGATCGGCTGGTCGTTGGCGGTCAGGTCGATGCCCATGTCCTTGGCGAACACCAAGCGGGTCGACTTGTAGATGCCGGTGTGGTTCTCATCCAGCTCGAAGACTCGTGCGCCGCGGAGCCTGTTTCGGTCCGCACCCGGCAGGCCGTAGGCACCGAACCCCGTGCCTGGGCCATAACCGAGTTCCACCCCGTAGTAGTTGCCCACATAGGTGTTGACGTGGTCGTGGCCCACGAAGTAGCCGCGGACGTCGCCGCGTTCCAGGAAGGCGTTGAACAGGCCGGAGTTGAAGGGGCCGGGGCACTCGTCCTCGTTCCGTTCACCAACGATGCCGTGCTTGGCAATGGCCCGCTGGTGGTCAGCGTCGGTGCGGGAGTCCAGGCTGGCGAACCACATGTTGCGGTGCTCGTGGAGCGCGATGTGCCCCCACATGAGTGACGGGACCTTCCGCCCGTACTTTTGTTCCGTGGCGATGGAGAGGTTCCGGTACCAGGTGACCTGGTCCATCCGGACCCAGTCCCAGTGCGGGTATCCGGCGAAGTCCTGCCCGTTGATGGTGTCCGGTGCGTAGCGGCCGGTATCGATGAGCCACAGACCGAACGCCGGGTCCTTGGACTTGGATGACTGCACCAGCAGCAGCGAGTTGGAGGTGCCGGTGACGCCGGCGGCAGAATCGTCGTTGAGGTTGAACTCGTAGCTCTGCAGGAACTGGAGCATCTTGGCCTCAGTCATGCCGGTCCTTGCTACGGAGTCTTCATCATGGTTGCCGAACGTCACGGCCCATGGAATCTTCCGGCTCTCCATCGGCTGCACGACGTGGTTGAGTGCTTGCTTGACCTCCAGTTCGGTATCACAGCCTCCGTTGATGACATCGCCGTTGATCACCACGAAGTCTGGCTTCTCGGCGTCCAGGGTGCCATTCATCAGTTCGATGGTGCGGCGGTCTGTCTGCTCGTCGTCCTGGGTGTCGTTGAACTGGACCACCTTGAACTTTCCGTCCGGGCGGAAGGTGAGGACCGGCTTGGGGGCCTTGGCTCCGGGCGCTGCCTTTGCGCCGGTACCAGCGGCCGCCACTGCTCCCAGTGCACCAAGCGCGCCGGCGGTTGCCAGTGCTGTCCGCCTGCTGAAATTGGGCTGGTTGATCTTGACGGTCATCGTTGCCTCTCTGCGTCATGCGCGGCGAGACTCCCCGCCGCCGTCGCAGTGACTGTAGGTTGCCCCAGCAACCGGGTTACAAACGCAGGGTGAACAGCTCGCCGGCCCGGCAGGTAGGATCGGAGGGTTGCCAAGGGGGTCGGCAGCATTCTTGGGGGATCATTCATGAAGACGAAGCTTTCACGCGCGCTCGCGGCGCCAGCTCTCCGGCGTGCGCTGCTGGCCGGCGTCGCGCTCCTGCTGGCTGTCGCCGTCGTCACCGTTCCGGCCTCCGCCGCCGACACCGCAACGATAGGTGTGGCCGGCCAGCCGGTGGCCGTCGCGACTGGGCCCGACGGCACGCTGTACGTCAGCGACCAAAGCTACAACGGCGGCGTTTTGGCCTACCGACCGGGGGAGACCGCGCCGTCCCGCACCATCAGGACCGGGGCTGGTCCCACCTCGCTCGCCGTGACGCCGGACGGGACGCTGTACGTGGCGCAGAGCGAGGGCGCGCAGTCGGAAATCGGTGTGGTGGGCCCCGGCGCCGGCGAGGTCTCCCTGGTCATGAAGGTCTCCTTCGGCACGCACTGGCTCACGGTGGGGCCGGACGGCTCGCTGTACGTGGCCAACCCGGAGGAGAACTCCCTGTCCGTGGTGAAGCCGGGCGAGGCGTGGGTGAGCCGGACCGTCCAGGCCGGGCCGTATCCAGTGCGGGTGGCGCTGGCCAAGGACGGGACGGCCTATGCCACCAACCAGCTCGCAGCTACCGTCACCGTGATTCCCCCCGGCGCGGCATGGCCGTCGCACACCATTGATGTGGGCGCGCAGGCCAGCCCGCACGGGATCGCGGCGGCCCCGGACGGGACCGTCTACGTTGCCAACATCATGACGAACGAGCTTGCGGTGATCGAGCCCGGCGGCACCATGGTGGCGCGGCGGATCCCCGTGGGCCGGGCGCCGCAGGAGGTGCTGGCCGCCGCCGACGGGACCGTGTACGTGACCAACAGCCTGGACGACTCCGTCTCGGTCATTCCGGCCGGGGCTCCGGCCGCTTCTAAAACCATCGCGGTCGGTGACGATCCCGGCCGTCTGGCTGAGCGGAGCGACGGATCCGTGGTCGTGGTGAACAGGCGCGGCAAGTCGCTGACAGTGCTCGACGGCGGATCTGTGGCGGCTGCTGCGTCGCCCGCCCCGGTCGCGGAAGAGACACAGTCAGCGGGGCCAGCCGACGCCGGCACAACAGACGGTGCCGGGGGTTCCTTCGGTGCCGCAGTCCCGGCGGTCGCTGCCGGAGCGGGTGCCCTGCTGCTGGCGGGCGCTGCCGTCCTTGTCGGAGTGCTGCGGCGCCGGAGGAAGGCCAGCGGCGCGGGTGTGGAGCAGGCCTGGGCGCTGGACTGACCTTCCTCGGGGCTGGTCAGTCTCGGATTATTGCGCGCTGCGTCTGGCCGCAAGGCTTGCGAGGTCGTAGATCACTTGCCGGATTTCGCGCTCGCGGCCGGCGGACCTCGACGGCGGAGCCTGGGGGACTGCGTAGCCTCGGGGAATAACGACAGGGCGCCGGGCAGTTGGGCGTGCCATGGAATTCTGTCCGTCGGCTGCGGGTGCCGTACCCACGCCGGCGGTCTCCGCCGCGGCGGCGTCATCGCAGCCCCTGCCGGCATTCGTGTCCGTGATCATCGAAGTTGTCCCCCTAGTCAAGCTCGTGGGATCACCTTAGGAAGATGTAGCGCACCCCGGGAAGAGCTTTCTTCCATCGGGAAGATCTATTGCCCCAATCTTGAGGGAACCTTGCAGCTCAGCCTTATGGGGCGGTGCTGATGATCCCACGGTCGAGGGCGTGCGTCGCAGCCTGTGTCCGGGAGCTGACACCGAGCTTGTCGAAAATGTTGCTCACATGGCGCTGGACGGTTCGCTCGCTGAGGAACAACTCTGCACCTATTGCCCGGTTGGTCAGGCCCCGCACGATCAACCGGAGCACCTGGACCTCGCGGGGCGAGAGGCCGTGCTGGCCCGGAAGGGCCGGATGCCGGAGCATGCCCTGGACCTCCAGCACATCGCGCCGGGCGCCGAGGCGCATGAAGGCCTCGCGCGCCGATTCGAGTTCCAGGTCCGCTGCCTCGTCGTCCCCCACACCCCGGTATGCGTTGGCCAGGAGCACTGAGCACCGTGCCGTTTCATAGGGGACATCAAGGTCCCGCCACAGACCCGCTGCCTGCCGGAGTTCGGGAAGAGCCTTCTGCCACTCGTCGTTGGCAAGAGCCAGTTCGCCGAGGGCCCGCGCGTGGCTGGCCCGCACGCTGTCGGAGGCGAATCGCTTGGCGAGGCTGCCCAACTCGGCTGCAGCGGCCGCTGCTTCGCCTGCTGCCTCCGCCGCGCAGAGTACGGTCACTGCCGCCGGCAGCAGCTCCACGCGGGCTGCCGGCCCCACTGACTCGCCAAGCGCACGACGGATCCCCGTTGCTGCCGCCGGCACATCTCCGAGGGAGAGCCTCAGCAGGGCGAGCCCTGGCTGCGTGGGGCCTCCGGCGAACGCCGCCGCCCGGTAGGCCGCCTCGGCCTCGGGGAAGTCACCCAGGAGCCGGTGCGATTCACCGAGCTCGTAACGCGCGTGGCCAACCAGGCGGATTCCTGAGCCCTGGGCCAGGCTTTGGCATGCCTCTTCCAGCAGGGAGAGGGCAGCCGCCCACTGGCCTGCGAGCCGGAGGTGGACCGCGCGGTAAACCAGACAGTTGCCGTAGAAGGGGCCGCCGAACGGAGGCACCGTATCGAGCCACGATCCAAGGGCAGCGCTCCACTCCCGGACCCGCGAGACATCCCGGACCTCCATTTGGCACGTGCCGATCGCCGCGCAGAAGAGCAGGCTTGTGACCCTCGGGGTCGTCTCGCCCGCCACTACCCGGACCATGGCATCGTCGAGCCAGTCCAGCCCGTCCCCAAGGCGGCCGGACTGGACCAGGGCGCGGCCGGTGAGGAGCGTCGAGAAGGCGAGCTGGTCGGCGTCGTGCGTTCTCGCGGCGCCCTCACGGGCACGGGCAAGGAGCGTCAAAGCCTCGTCATAGGCACCTGCGGCGATCCGGCCGTACGCCGCGGTGATCAGCAGCCAGCCGGGCTCGTCGCCGGCGTCGTCCGGGCCAAGTTCCCTGGCCCGTGCCATCCAGCCGTTGGCTTGGCCGAACTCGCTGTTCAGGTTGTAGGCCTCCCAGAGCCAGAAAGCGGAGGCGACGGCGGGACGCACCTGGCCGTTCGCGGCCCGCGTCTCGAAGGCCTGCGCCAGCGCGGCAATTGCCTCATCGCGGAACCCCACGATTTGTGCGCACTCGGCGAAACGCTCGACGTCCTCGACCCCAAGGCCGGCGAGCCCGCCGGCGGCGCGGAACTCGGCGCAGGCCTGCCGCCATGCGTACGATGCGTGGAACGACCGGGCGCGCGCGAGGTGATTGTCGTCGTCGGCCACTGCAACCTCCTGATCACTACTATGCATCGCTGGAGTGGGCATAACTACCCAGTGCCGGATGCCGAAGGTGGCGCGTTCCGCCGATGCCCGCGCGGTGCGTCGGCGGGATCCTGAAGGTGATCCGCAGGGTGCGGATCACCTGGTTCAGGAGGCCATCATGTACGAGCCGTTTGTCTACTTGAGCACCTACACCGTGCGCCCCGGGCACCTCGATGAAGCCCTCGAGGCCTGCCGCGAGGTGGCAGGCCTGGTGGAGAGCCGTGAGCCGAGGATGCTGGTGTTCCAGTTCTTCGCCGATGAACAGGGCCGGCAGATCACCGTCCTGCAGGTCCATCCCGACGCCGAATCCATGGCCAACCACATGGCTCTGGCCAGCGAACACCTGGCACGGTCCGGGTCGTGGATCGAATCGTTCAGCAACACGACCGTTCTGGGCCAGCCGCCGGCGGTTCTCTCGCAGTGGTACCGGGACGCTGGCGAGGACCTGACGGAGTTTCCGCGGCACGTTGCGGGGGTTCTCCGCGTCGGGTCGCCGGTTGGATGACTGGGTCCAAGCGGGACCTTATCGGCTTTCCCCGGGCTGTCGACAACCAAAGGGGCGCTACGGAGCTGAATCGGAAACGGATGTTTCAATGGCCGTCCACCCGATGGCAGTGCCGGCTGGCACGGCCCCGTAGTCGCTGGTGACAACCTGCCGTTCGCCGATCAGCTGGCCTGTCTGCGGGTCGATGATGATTTCCTGGCGGCTGAACGTGCCCTCGTCGCGCCCGATCGCCACACCCGTGCGCCCTTCCAGGTTTGCCTGTCCTTCCATGATCGTCACCCCGGGGATCATGGCCGCAGCCTTGTACAGGGCTGCACGTAAGTCGGCCGGAACGATCCCTGTCCGCAAAAGGTCGGCAATGAACACCAATGCTTCCCCATCGACTGACTGCCCCTTCCCAAGCGTGCGCTTGTAGATGCTGTTCAGCAGCCGGTGGGGATCCCGGGGAAAGGAAGACATGTCCGTGCTGGATATCCCGCCCGGCTGCCCGTAGAACTCGCCTTTGTTGGCCCGCAGCAGTTCCGGATGGGGCTGGACGTTTTGGTCACGAACATAGGCCTGGGCTTTGGCGTCGAAGAAGACTGTGGGAATTCTTCCGGAGCGCTGCCACACCCATTCCGCCGTGGGGTCGGCCGGGATATACATGTCCATCTTTTCGGTATCCAGCCATTGATGCGATGAACCGTCCTGAGCCACGGTCTCCGTTGACCAGACGTTGGTGCTCCTGATCCGCAGGTATTGGCCTGGCTTCACCACAGGGTCAGTGCCGGTGATGGCCGTTTCGGCCGCAGTGCTGAGGACTTCAGCAGCCTCAGCGGTAGCGCTGCCCCGCCAGCCGGCAAGCCCGACGACGTCTCCAGCAACCAGAGCAACGAGAACTGCGGCTGCTGCTGCCGATACCAGCCATGTTCTGGCGCGCCCTGCCCGTTTGGCTGGGATTGGTACAACATTGAGCGGGTCGCCGGTGTCATAAGCGGAGGCGTCGTCGGTATCCTCGGGGGGCGCGACCGCGAAGTGGACGCGGGAGCGGTCCCTGCTCCTGGTCAGTTCGTAGTCGGTGATGTGGGCCGCCGGATCACCAGCGGTCATGTGGCTTTCAATCAGCTGGTCGAGCGTATCCTGCTTCATAGTTCTTCGCCCTCTGTCTCCAGTAGGTGGCCCAGGGTTTTGCGCGCCCGGTGCAGGCGCATCCGAATGGCTGTCGCGCTGGTGTTGAGTAGGTTCGAGATTTCTTTGGAATTGAAGCCATCCCAGTAGGTCAGGAGGAGAACTTCCCGTTCATCAGGGCTGAGTTTCTCCAGGGCTTCCTGAAGGGGTGAAGACTCCACTGAGGCATCCAGCGTGTGTTCTGGCCGAAGTTCATTGATGAGTCTCACCGAGCGGGCCGAGGCCCTGTCGTGGTTCCGCAAGACGTTGCGCGCGACGCCGAAAAGGACCATCACACTAAGACTTGTACTGTTGGTCGTTTTCTCCCACGCGATCCGGAAGACTTCGGAGCATAAGTCTTCAGCGGTGGCGGCATCATCAGTCCGGCGGCGAAGATAACGATAAATTCTGTCGTGGGCGGCCGCGTGCGCTATCAAGAAACGCTTTTCCCGCTCCAATTCCGCTTTGTCCCCCCGGACTGTCTGCAAGCTCATACACATTAATGTCCGGCAACCCCGAAAGTGTAACGAGCAGCCCAAAGATCCTCCGCATCGCCGCGCACTGGAACTCAGCCTGCTCACTGCAGGCCCAGTCACCGGCCCCGTAGACCGGCCGGTGAGAGACCTCGGCTCGACGAGACGTGACACCCCCTCATTGACCGAAAGCTCCGCCCGAGCGCCTATGCAGAAGGCTCCGTCCCAAGGGACGGAGCCTTCCGTAAAAAGGGGGCAGCCGGTCAGGATTCCTGGTTCACTGCGACCACGATCTTGCCGCGCGTATGTCCCTCCATGTTGGACCGGAAGGCATCCGCAGCCTTTTCCAGCGGGAAGACTTTGGCAATTTCCACACGCATCTTCCGGTTGTCCACCATCGCGGCGAGTGCCTGCAGGTCGGCTGCCACTGGGTTGACCCACATCCATTCGCCGCCGTGCTCTTCAACTTCGCTGTCGGCGATCGAGGCGTGCCTGCCGCCTTCGGCCAGCACGGCCAGGGTTGCCTTGAGGTTTCCGCCCACGAAATCGGCAACGACGTCCACTCCATCAGGACGTAATGCGCGCACGCGCTCTGCGAGCCCATCCCCGTAGGCGACCGGTTCGGCACCTAGGGATCGGAGGAAGTCATGGTTCTTTTCGGAAGCGGTGGCGATGACGTTGGCGCCCATGGCGACGGCGATCTGGATGCCGAGGGAGCCCACGCCTCCTGAGCCGCCGTGAATCAGGACGCTTTCGCCGGCCTTCAGGTCCAGACGGTTGAGGACCTGGTAGGCGGTGAGCCCAGCCAGCGGCAGGCCCGCCGATTCGTTCCAGTCGAGCGAGGCGGGCTTCCGGGCGAGGAGACGCTCCGGCAGCGCGATGTACTCGGCAAAGCTGCCACCGTGGACATAGTCCTTGCGGCCATAGGCGATGACTTCGTCGCCGGGTTGGAACTGCCGGGCATCGATGCCCACCGAATCCACAACCCCCGCTACGTCCCAGCCGGGGATGACGGGGAACTGCAGGTCCATGACGGCATCCAGGTAGCCCGCCATGATTTTCCAGTCCACGGGATTCACCGCGGCTGCCTTGACTTTGACCAGGACCATGCCGGGCCCCACCTTTGGCATCGGCTGGTCGCCGAATTCGAGGACGTCAGGGGCTCCGTATTCGCTGTAGGTGATTGCCTTCATGCCTGGGACAACTGCGGGGACATCTGCAGCTATTCCGGATCGGGCCGGGAAGTGGTGCATGGCACGGGCAGTCCCACGATTTTTTGTTGCGGAGTCACCGCTCAATCAGCCCGTTCCTTACCGCGAACAAGGTGGCACCCACCCGGTTGGTTGCACCGATCTTGGTGTAGATGTGCTCCACGTGGTTTCGGACGGTCTTGCGGGCGAGAAACAGGGTGCCGGCTATCTCGGCCGGGGCCATGCCACGGCAGAGCATGCCGAGGATTTCCACTTCCCTCGGGGTGAGCCCGGCCGGAGCGGCAGGCCGCTGATGGGGCTGCTGGCCGGCGGCCGTGAGCACGGCGTCCGCAGCCTCCCGGCTAATCCGGCCGGCTGAAACTTCCTGCCGCAGCCTGGCCGCCGCGTCGGCCGGCGTGAGCGCTGCCCGGTGCGGACGGGGTTCCAGGGAGGCGTGGTAGGAGTCCGCAGCCGCGAGGATCCGCTGCTTGATTCCCAGGTCCGTTCCGCCGATCCCGCGCGGGTAGCCGGACCCGTCCAGCCGCTCATGGTGCAGGCCGGTCAGGGCCGCCTCGCTCTTCAGCCCTGGCACGCGGCTGAGGATCCGTTCTCCCAGAAACGGATGCATGTGGATGCGTTCCAGGTCCGCCCGGGTGAGGGGCTCCTTCTTGTCCCACACCTGGTTGGATACCCCCAGGCGCCCGAGGTCGTGAACCCATCCTGCTCGGCGGAGCTCACTCACATCGTCGGGCGGCAGCCCGTGCTCCTCCCCGGCGGCGGCGGCGAGGGCAGCCACGGCGCGGGAGTGTCCGGCCGTGTAAGGGGATTTGAGGTCAGCAAATTCACCCACGGCCCGCAGCACCGCGTCCAGTTGGGCCCCGGACAGGGGAGCGTCGCTGGGGGCCAGGTCAAGGGCGGCCTGCCAGCAGTCGACGTCGAGGAGTCCTTCGGTGAGTGCCTCAGCCTGGTCGATGAACAGCCCGGCCAGGGCCGGATCGAACTGGGTGCCGCGGCGCGCCCGCACCATCGCCACGGCACCCGCAACGCCCTCCTGGCGCAGGAACACCTCCGCCGTATCCGCCAGATGCATGATCCGCATTTCCAGCGGAATGTCCGGCCCCGCTACTCCCTCAGGCAGGCCCTTGCCGTCCCACCGCTCAAAGGTGTGTGCAAGCAGGCCTGCCACGCCGCCGTCGAGCCCCACGTTGCTGGCGAGCACCCCGGCAGAGATGCAGTGCGAGGCAATCATGTTCCGCACCGCAGCGCTGCCCGTTGCCGCGAAACGCGTCCAGTAGGCAACGCGGGCGAGCGGCGGCAGGCCCGCGCCGGCATGGCTGAACATGCCGGCGTACATGGGCAGTCCGTGCTGGTCGCGGTTGTAGTAATCGGCGCGGAAGGCGATGTCGTCCGTGAACAGCGCCGCCAGTTCGAAGGAATCCGCGTGGCAGCCGATCCACGCCACCTGGTTGGCGTAGTAGAGCCTGCCCTGGCCGGCGGCGTCAACCCCCGCCGCCTTAGCGATCCGCAACGCAAGCAGGCAGGACCGCAGCATGTGCTCCATCGGCTGACCGAGGCCCAGGTCAATGGCGAGGGACAGCGCGGCCAGGACTTCACTGCGGCGCGGCCCCGCCGGTGACTGCTTCACACCTGCCATTCTAGGAAGCCATCACCGCGGGCAGTAGGAATCAGCCCGCCGTCATGCGGCCTGCTTCTTCCGTCCGCGGACGCCGGCGGGTTCCACGCCGGGACGGGCGGTGGACGGGAACCGCACGCCCACCCGGGCTCCGAACAGTCCTCGTTGCGGAAGCCAGAAGTCCGCCAGATGGTCCTGCACCTCCAGTGGCCCGGGCACGCCCGCGTCCTCGCCCCGGATGGTGGCCTGGGAATCCGTGACCAGCCACAACTGCCGGGGCTGGGCCTGGAACGTCTGGCCGTTGGGCACCACACCGGAGACCTTCATCCTGCCGGCGTTCAGCAGCGGCCCTGCGAAGGCTCCCATGACGCTGAGCACCAGCTCGTTGCGCCACAGCGTTTCGGGCATCCGCATGGCCATGGCGGTCAACATTGAGGTGGCCGCGGAAGTGCCCAGCTGCAGGTGCCAGTCAAGAACGCCCGGGACCGTGATCAGGGCGGTGAACGGACCGCTCCACCGGATGTCGACGTCGGTCTCCACCGTGTGGTGGAAGGCTGCCCCGAAGTAGCGGGCGCAGCTGAACTCAGGTGCGGTGTTTGCGTAGAGGGTCCATTCCCCGCCGGGCGTGCGGTGCCAGACGGAGCGGTAGCCGGGGCCAACCGAGCTCACCGGAAAATCCCGGAACGCCAGGTAGTGGCCGCTGGCAAAAGGTAGCCCGAAGATGGCGTAGCCGGCGAAATGCTCCGCTGCGTCCTCGGGAAGTTCGGCAAGGGTCGGTGTTGCCTGTGCTGATGACTGCGGCTGGTAGGTGTTCATGGCCGCCTCCTTTTCTCCATGCCCTGAGCCTAGGACCGGGCCGCAGCAAGGGCATGGGGCAACTGCCCCATTTGGGATCGGCTTTTACGCGGCGTCGATGGCTTCGAGCCACTCCAGGAACGTCTGGCGTCCGACGGCGGAACCCGTCGGCGGGATCAGCGCGCCTTTGCGCATGGCCTTGCCTATGGGGCCGGGGACGTGCAGGGGAACGATCCGTTTCTTCTGCCGCGTCCTGGCCAGATAGGCCGAGACGAGGTCCTTCAGCCGTTCGGTCCGCGGGCCGCCGAGGTCAGGGATGCGGCCCTTCGGCCCCGCCTCCGCCGCGTCCACCAGGGCCGCGGCCACTTCCTGTGCCGCCTCCGGCCGGGTGAACATGGTGGGCACGAAGACCAGCGGGCCTACCGAGGCGGCCTTGATGGCCATCGGCACGAACTCGTGGAACTGGGTGGACCGGAGGAGGGGCCAGGGAATGCCGCCGTGCCTGACTTCGTCCTCCTGCACCAGCTTCCCGGCATACAGTCCCGAATTGACGTGATCGATGCCCACAATGGACAGCGCCACGTGGTGTTTCACGCCGGCCTTCTTCCCGGCGGCCAGCAGGTTCTGGGTGGCATTGGTGAAAAAATCCACGGCCTTCTTGGTGGACATGGTTTGGATGCCGGCGACGTCGATGACTGTTTCGACGTTCTGGAGCGCCTGGTCGAGGCCGCGCCCGCTGACCAGGTCCACCCCTTCGGTGCGGCTGAGGCTGACCACATCGTGCCCGCGCTCCCTGGCGATGGCCACAGCGTGGCGGCCCACTGTACCGGTTCCCCCTGCAACGGCGATCCTCATGGAAGAAATCCTAGGCCGGGCCTACGACAAAACAGGTGCGTCCGGCGGCCCGGCGTTGTGGATCGGCCTGGCGGCTTAGGCTTGGCCCTTCGCCAGCCCCATGAACATGGTCCGATGAAGGATGTCCACGTGCTTCCGTGAAACCTCCACCGCTTCCTCAACCTTGCCGGCCCGCAGGGCTGCTACCAACGCGATGTGGTCGTGGTTGGACTTGTGCAGCTTCTCAATGGGGTAGGGGATGAAGTAGTCATACAGCTCGGCAAGGGTCTCGTGGTAAACGTCGACGGCGGTGTCCAGGCAGGATGCGGTTCCCACCAGTTGATGGAACTGCTCATCCATCCGGTGGTAATAGGACCAGTCGCTCGCCCCGGCCATCTCCCGGGTCAGCCGGTCCAGCTCGTCCAGCTGTTCGGTGGTGGCGTTCACTGCGGCATAGTGCGTCACCGCGCATTCAAACAAGAGCCGCCGGTCCACCAGCCGGTTCACCGCCTGGGACTCGGCGGGCGAGGCCGAGAGTGACGCCAGGACGTCCGACGGCGGCGCATCCGCCACGAACGTCCCGCCGGCCCGGCCGCGCCGGCGGACCACTACGCCCTGCTCCGCCAGGCTGGCCAGGGCGCGCCGGGCCGTGATCGGGCTGACCGAAAGACCGAGGGCCACGTCCTCCTGGTCCGGCAGCCGCTCGCCCGGTTTCAGGAGCCCCAGCGAGATCGCCATGCCGATCCGCATCCGCACCGCGTCCATGGCGCTGCGCCGTTCCATCCCGGTGATCCTGCCGGCACCAAGGCGCGGGGGCTCGGCGGTCTCCTCCAGCTGATCGGTCATAACCGCTACTTTACGGCCCACGCCGGCCCCCTTCCCTTTATTGGATCATTCTGATCTAATATAACCCGGATCACACCCCACAGCGGAGAAAAACCCATGCAACGAATCCTTCCCCTCGTCGCGGCGCAGGCCCGGCCGCGGCTCATCGGCGAACCCGTTTCGGCCTTCGCGGACGAGGTCAAAGCAGCCCTTGACGCCCAGCCGCACAGCAAGCTGGTGGTCTTCCCCGAGCTGCATCTCTTCGGCGACCAGGACCCGGACCTGCAGCGCGCTGAAATGCTCCAGGCAAGTGCCGAGCCGCTGGACGGGCCACGGGTCACCGAGCTCAAGCAGCTGGCCAGGGACCTCAACATCTGGCTGGTCCCCGGCAGCGTCTGTGAACGCGGACCGGAAGGCCAGCTGTTCAACACCCAGCTGGTCCTGTCCCCGGAAGGGGAGCTCGCCGGCTACTACCGGAAGATCTTCCCCTGGCGCCCGTTCGAGCCCTACGATCCGGGCGACAGGTTCACCACCGTGGACCTTCCCGGGATCGGCAGGGTGGGCCTGAACATCTGCTACGACGCCTGGTACCCGGAGGTGTCCCGCCAGCTCGCGTGGATGGGCGCCGAGGTGATCCTCAACGTCGTCAAAACCACGACGCCGGACCGCAGGCAGGAACTGATCCTCGCCAAGGCCAACGCCATCGTGAACCAGGTGTTCATGGTCAGCGTCAACTGTGCCGGCCCCACCGGCAAGGGCCAAAGCATCATCGTGGACCCGGAGGGCAACACCCTCGCCGAGGCCTCGGACGATCAGCCGCAGCTGCTCACCGCGGAACTGGACCTTGCCGCCGTCGAGCATGTCCGCACGCACGGCACGGAGAACCTCAACCGCCCCTGGTCGCAGTTCCGCGAGGGGGAGCCCGCCGTCGAACTTTCCGTCTACCAAGGCCGGATCAATCCGGCCACCTGGACACCGCCGTCCTACAAGCCCTAAGGAAGCACCGTGACAACAACCCTCACCCGCACGCTGAAGCTGCCCTCGCTGGTCCTGTTCGGGCTGGCGTACCTGACCCCGATCATCGTCCTGGGGATCTTCGGCATCATCGCCGAGACCACCGGCGGCGCCGCGCCGGCGGCGTACCTCGTGGCGCTCGTGGCCATGCTGTTCACCGCGCACAGCTACGGCCGGATGGCCATCGCCTACCCCGTGGCCGGCTCCGCCTACACCTACGTCCGCCGCTCCATCGACCCCCGGGTCGGGTTCCTGGTGGGCTGGGCCGTGCTGCTGGACTACCTCTTCCTGCCCATGGTCATCTGGCTCATCGGCGGCTCCTACCTGACTGCGCAGTTCCCGGACATCCCGATCGGCGTCTGGATCGTGGGCTTCATCGTGGTCACCACGCTGCTGAACATCCTGGGCATCAAGGTGGCGGATAAGGCCAACTACGTGCTGATGGCGTTCCAGTTGCTGGTCCTGGTGTTCTTCGTGGCGCTGGCCATCGGCAACGTGGTGTCCAGCAACGGCGCCGGGGGACTGGCCAGCGGCCAGCCGTTCTTCAACGACACCGCCAGCTTCACCACCATCTCCGCCGGCGCGGCCATCGCCGCGTACTCGTTCCTGGGCTTCGACGCCGTCACCACCCTCACCGAGGAGACCATCAACCCGCGCCGCACCGTTCCGCGCGCCATCATGCTCGTGGCGCTGATCGGCGGCGGCATCTTCGTGGCAGTCTCTTACGTGACCCAGCTGGTGCACCCCGGCGGGGTGTTCGAGGACTCGGCGTCCGCGGCCAGCTCCATCGCCCTGCAGATCGGCGGGCAGCTGTTCGGCGCCATGTTCCTGGCCGGCCTGGTGGTGGCGCAGTTCGCCTCCGGCCTGGCCGCGCAGGCCAGCGCCTCCCGCCTGATGTACGCGATGGGCCGCGACTCGGTCCTGCCCAAGGCGGTCTTCGGCAGGCTCAATGCGAAGTACCACACCCCGGTGGCCAACCTGGTGGTCACCGGCGTCGTGGGCCTGATCGCGCTCTTCCTGGACGTGGCCACCTCGACGTCGTTCATCAACTTTGGTGCCTTCACCGCCTTCACGCTGGTGAACGTCTCAGTGGTGTTCCACTACGTGCGCCAGCGCCGGGCCGGGCAACAGCTGAACCCGGTGTCCTACGTGGTGGTCCCGGTGATTGGCGCCATCATCTGCGCCTACCTGCTCTCCCAGCTGGATTCCAACGCGATTACGCTGGGGGTGTCCTGGCTGGTGCTGGGCATCGTGGTCCTGGCCCTGATCACCCGCGGCTTCAAGGCGGCGCCGCCGGAGATGGCTGCGACGGAGAAGGCGTCGGTCGAGGCAGCCGCCTGATCCCTGTTTGAGTTGCGGCTTGTACGGCCAAGGGAAGGAAAGCTCGTGAAGATAGCGCTGGGTCAGCTGGAGTCGGGTGCCGATATCCAGGCCAACCTCGCCGCGATCGAGAGGTTCGCCGCCGAGGCAGCGCGCGACGGCGCCGCGCTGATCGCCTTCCCGGAGTACGCCACCTACGAGAAGAAGAAGGTGGACGCCACGTTCCCGGCCGTGGCAGAGCCCCTGGACGGTCCCGTCTGCCGTGAGCTCGCCGCCACCGCCCGCCGCCACCGCATCGCGCTGGTGGCGGGCGTGGTGGAGACCTCGGACGAACCGGACAGGGCGCACAACACTTTGGTGGCGTTCGGGCCCGACGGCGGCCGGCTGGCTTCCTACCGGAAGATCCACCTTTTCGACGCGCAGGGGTTCGGCGAGTCCGAGTTCATCAAGCCGGGGGAGTCCCTTGAACCGGTGGTGTTCGAGCACGGGGGAGTGCGTTTCGGGCTGATGACCTGCTACGACCTGCGCTTCCCGGAGCTGGCCAGGTCATTAGCCGACGCCGGCGCGCAGGTCCTGCTGGTCTGCTCGTCCTGGGTGCCGGGCGAGCACAAGACGGAGCAGTGGCTGGCGCTGAATGCGGCGCGGGCGATCGAGAACAGCGTCTACGTGGCGGGAGTGTGCCAGGCGCCGCCGGTATCCGTGGGGCGGAGCGTGCTGGTGGATCCGATGGGTGTTGTGGAGGCTGATCTCGGGCTCGGCGCTGGGGTGCGAGCCGTGGAGGTCTCGCTGGAGACGGTCGACCGGGTGAGGGAGTCGTTCCCGATGTTCCGGCAGCGGCGGTTGTAGGAACCGCTCTTAGTTCTGGTTGCCGATGACAAGAGGAGTCGGCCAGGAACGTCTGCCTGTTCTAGCTATCCGTTCTGGTTTGGCCGGTCCACACGTTTCCATCCCAATATGCCAGCTCCCCATGCGTAGGCGTTGGGTACCAACCGGCCGGGCATGTCACCTGGCCCGTCGACGGAGGTGGAGCGGCTACAGGCGGGACCTGCTGCCTTGCAAGTGCCTCCTGGACGGAACATATGTGAACCGTCCACCTTGTGCCATTCCACCAGCGCGCGGTGCCGCGGCCTTCGTGGTACCAGCCAGGAGCGGGATCGCGACCAAGAATATTGTCTAGAGCTTTCCATGGAGATGAAGTAACTAGCGAGGAGCTTTTTGGCGGGGGAGTCAATCGGTTATGCCACTGTTCGGCGACAAATACTTCGGCTTGCTCTTTGGTCATGCGGCCTGCGTGAAATTCGTTGTCTGCCCATCGGCATAGATTGGCGTACTCAGTTGCCATTTGCTGACGCTGAAGCTGGTCAAGCTGAGCAGCAGCAAGTTGCGCCTGAATCGCTCCCTGCATCGCCAGCTGTCTCTGAATATCGAGCTGCTGTCGAGACGTGACGAAGCTACCTACATTGGCAGCCGTGTTCAGACGGTTGCCTTTCATCTTCCCCACGGAACTTTCCTTTCAAACGCCACCTAACAAGGTTTGCCCCCAGCTCTTGGCGGAAGATTATCGAACACCACCCGCCGTGGCTAGTGGGAATCAGTCGTAACGTAGTCAGCGCAACCACGCATAGGAAGGCTCCGTCCCAAGGGACGGAGCCCTCCTCAACCAGCTGCCTGGATCAGGAATCCTAGTCGACGGCAACCACGATCTTGCCGCGGGTATGGCCTTCCATGTTGGACCGGAAGGCGTCAGCGCCTTTCAGCCGCAAGATCTCGGCAACTTCCCGCGCATTTTCCGGCTGACCAGCAGGTCGGCGAGTTCCTGCAGGTCGGTAGACCTCGCTGGAATAAAACCACAAGCTGACCACTTGGACGGTGATCAGCAGGACCGAAACCACGCCGTAGCGCAGGGCGGTTCCCCCGGTCATACCCAAAGACATGTCAGGGTTGCCCTGTCGCCGGAGCTAGTCGCGGACCTCCACGTCGGGGTGGTTCTCCGAGAGCCACTTCGCCATCCGGCGGCTTCGCTTGTCGATAAACTCCAGTGTTGCCTCCCGGTACGTTACGTACTCCTCAGTGGTGGAGGGGGTTCCGGCACGCTGGAAGTCTTCGAACGGCAGATAGAAGCGGATCTGCGCATAGTCCGGCGTAACGAGATCCTGGAAGTGGAAGAAATCCACGAACTCCTTGAACCCGTCGAAGAGGGCGAAAAAGTCTTCATAGGCGTGAGTGACGTCAGCGAGAGGACTCCCTGGCTCACCGGCGTAGTGACGCCGTATGCATTCAAGGGTGAGGTCCATCCGGTCGGCAATGACAATCCTCAGCCCTCGTGCCGTGTTCATTGTGGGCAGGTCTTTCGACCTGACAGGCCAGATCATGGCACTTCCAATGGTGTACGGAGGGTTAAGGAACCGGGCTCGCTGCTCTTCGTTCAGGCCGGCGATGGCGGCGACTAAAGCCTTCGGTCGTAGCCAACGGCCGTAGGAGCCAGTGATGGCATCGCTGCCGTACCAGTGTCTGACGCCGGAAGGGTCAGTGAAGATAAGGTAACCGTCTCGGCGGCGCAGTGGCCGTTTGGGTGCGAAAAGGATCCCGGAGTTGAGCCGCTTGGTCCACAACAGTTCGTGAATTGACCGGAGTTTTGGACTGTCCCTATCGGCGTCGGGCCTATTTTTTGCAGGCTTATCGGTTTTGAAATCGAATGAGATATCGAAGAGCGGAAGTGACCCGGGATCCACAGGATCTGGCGTTGCAGGGTCGTTCTCCATCGGTGACTCGGCAGGACTGGATACCCGTCATCCGTTTCCCCCATTAGTCGGTGCGGCTGATGGTTTGATGCAATTTGTTTGGGGGACTGC
Source organism: Arthrobacter sp. E70 (assembly GCF_058266945.1). Taxonomy (NCBI): domain Bacteria; kingdom Bacillati; phylum Actinomycetota; class Actinomycetes; order Micrococcales; family Micrococcaceae; genus Arthrobacter; species Arthrobacter sp. E70. Next base: position 51,915 of record NZ_JBYQFR010000004.1, read on the forward strand.
AACGGCTCGTACTGTGGCAATCTTGCCTTGATCTTTCCCGCACCCTGCACCAACGGCTTAGCGCGGCGACAACGCGGGCATCAGGCCGAGCTGTGCCAGGAACTCCAGCTGGTCGAAGTAGAAGTGATGGGAGGTGATCTCGCCGTCCCGGACCGTTGTAACGTCGCAGCTCCTGACCGGGAGCGTTTTGCCGGTGGCCGGCAGGGTTTCGCCGGACGGCAGGTGCAGTGGCTCGGTGTTGGTTCCCACCACAATACCTCGTAGATCGCAACGTCCCTGGCTTCGTACTTGGCCACGTGTTCGTACCGGACGTCGTTCATGGCTTCCCAGTATGCGAAGAGGTAGCCGGTGATGGCATCGCCTCCGCGGAGTTCCCCCACGTCAGGGGTGTAGGCCACGGCGTCGGCGGCGTAACAGGGCGCCAGCGTCTCTTTGTCCTTGGCGCCCATGGCCGCCATTAGGCGGTCGGTGGTTTTGCGTGCCTGTCCCATTTGTGGACCTCCAATCAACTGTTCATTAGCCCGTAAAGGAAAAGTACGACGCCGGCACCACCGGCCGCGATCCCCTCGCCGGGGGTTCCGGGGGTGCTGGAGGAACGCCGACTTTGGGGGATTGCGCCCGCCGTCTGGCGGCGGATACTGAAGCTATGTGGGAGGAGCGCGCCGAGCGTGCCCCGCCACGGGCTCAGCGCCCAGGGAGCGGAGGAAATCGTGGTTCTTCTCCGATGCGGTGGCAATGACGCTGGCACCCATGGCCACGGCAATCTGACGTCCGGGCGAGCCGACACCGCCGGCGCCGCTGTCGATTAGGACCGTTCCCCGGCCTTCCACCCCCAGCCGGTTGAGCACCTAGTAGGCCATGAAGGTTCGTCGTCTTGCCCTGCCCCTATCGCGCCGCCTCCGGGCAGGGCATCACATCGAACTTCGGCCAACAAGGTGCGCCCAAATGTGGCGCCCGTCATCCTCAACGCCGAACCTAACGGCCGTACTTAGTGGCGCGTTACGGTGCTATCTCAAGTGAGGGCTCGCCGCCCTCCGCGAGGATTTTAAGGCCCAAATGTTCGACATCCAGCGCATCATAGAACCGCTGTCCTTGGCGTTCCCTAAGGCCTTGGTAGAGAACAGAGGAAAGAACGTCAACCTTAGCCAGGCGTCCAGTCCTGACGAGGGTGGAGATCTCATCCAAGGCATGCTCATCGTTAGCAAGCAGGACTGAGCGAACGTGACTGTAGACAAGATCAATTCCACCAACGTCCCAGCCGCGGACTTCTGCTGCCACTCGCTCTGTATCGCCAGCCAGCATTCTTGCTGTCCAGTTGGCTGTCTTCAGCCTGCAGACCGTCACCAAGTTGGCCTTGGTGCCTACAACTCGCAGCATCTTGTCAGAAATGTGAACACAAGCCTGAAAGTTGCGATCATCTAGGGCACGTTCCAGAACTCCAAGGGACCACTGAACAGCAAGGGATGATTCGCTGGGCCTTAGCTTCATCCATACACTAGTAGCCAACAGGGTGCCAGCGGCCATTAAGAGTTCGCACGATTGTTGTAAGTATTCATTATTGACAGTGATCTTGGAATCTTTCGGGGCGATGTCTTCCGCCTTCGCACCAGCGGACACCATTGTATCGATATACTGCGAACTGACACGTCCATCAGTGTGAACATAAAGATTTCGTCTCGCGAAAATTTCCCTAAATTGTGCCCAGCCAGCCGGAATTTCGTTTAGTTTGACTCCGGACTTGTCAAACCACTTGACCCAGTCCTCAATTGATCCCCTAGCAAGATCTTCGACGTATTTCGATGTCAAATGCTCGGCTGCTTCAGCAACTGAGCCTAGAGCGTGGAGCTCGGCAAGGCTGAGCTTCGCAGTTTCAAGACTCGCTATCCCGGGGTTTTCCCGGATGATGGCGGCCGCCAAATCGGACATGAGGGTTTCGAACCCGCTTACCAAGATTATCAGAACGGATCGTTGCAGTAATTGGCTTCTGTCGGTGACTGTTACCTGTTTAGTAGCACCGAGCATGATTCGCTGAAAAGTCGCGAAAACCTCTGGGTCGCGGCCAGTAGAAGAAATTTCAAATTTTGACGGTTCAAGCTTAGGCCCCAGCTGCCCGAAAACCTTGGCGGCTTCCAGCATAATTTCCCTGAGCTCCTCTTGCTGAGGCTCTGTCAAGTGCTCCCTCAGGCGAGTGTCGAAGCCGGTTTGATCCTCTTTCACCCCAATGAGCGAGATCATGTTGAGGCAGCCTTGAACCTGTCCATAATGGTTCTGCGCAGCGTGGTCAAAACTTATTGCCCGGTCGCTAGGACCAACAGAAACGCTTACAGATGCCATATGAAGCCTCCGAACTCGATTGCACAAGGAAAATGGAGCCCGAGATGAATCGTCTCGGAATTACAGCATAGGCGGGGCTCTGGCCCTGATTGGTGAGTACAGTCCCGTTCAGCCACGCTATGGAGCTATCTTCCTGGCGTGAACAACACCCCTGATCCGCAGGAAGCGAGGCAACTTGGCGACCATGCCTCAACTTACCTAAGTGGGTCCTCCAACTACAAAAGTTGCCCGTGATTCCGCTGATGCCGTTGGTCGGTCACCCTGCTATGGCCGCGTTGGAAGCCTGGGAGGCCTTCATCCACTCGGTCAGCCACGGCGCCCGGACGGTGGACGTGATGCGGCAGTCGGCCACAAAAGTCCCGTGAGCGCCAGCGTCAATCCAGTCCTGCAGGGCCGACAAGTCACCGAGCGACCGGATAACAGCCGACTCAGCACCCAGAGCCCGGGCAATCCCGCTGAAATCCACCTCCGGGATCAGCATGGGCTTTTCGGTCAGGCCCTGCGAGCCGTATTGGTGGATCTCGGCCCCGTACGCGGCGTCGTTGTAGATGACCACTACTGCGCTGCGGGCGGCGCCGATCAGCGATTCGAGGTCCGAGAGGCCCATCAGGAAGCCGCCGTCGCCGGAGGCCAGCACCAGGGTACGGTCGTTCTCCACTGCGCGGGCCGCCCCGACGGCGCTCGCCAGGCCCAGCCCAATCGACTGGAAGGCGGTCCCCACCATCACCAGGTCCTGCGGCCGCGGGATGTTCCAGTACATGGGCGCCCAGCCGATGAAGTGCCCGCCGTCCTGCACCACCGTCCGGCGCTCCGGCAGCACGGCATCCAGGGCCGTGGCCAGAGCCCGCGGGTCCAGCCGCCCGTCCACAGTGGAAGCGGAACCTGCAACGTGCCCCGGCCCAACAGCCAGGCGCCGGGCAGCTTCCGCACGCCAAACTCCCGCCGCAGTCTCGCCATCAACCAGGGACAACAGTCGCGAAGCAGCAACCTTCACATCGGCCTGAACAAACAGATCCACGCGTGGATTTGTCGGCTCCACCGCACTATCAATCTGAATAACAGTCGCATCCGGCCCCAGCAGGTGCCCAAACCGCATGGTGAACGGGCTCAGGCTCGTCCCGGCCACCAGGACCACGTCGGCCTCGCCCATGAGTCCGGCTGCAGTGTCGGTGCCGAAACCGCCGGCCACGCCCAGGTACCCCTCGCCATTGAGGAGGTTGAGCGCGAGGGCGGTTCCGGCGGTCAGTGCGCCGACGCGGTCGGCGAGATCTCGGAGTTCCCGGCCGGCTCCGGCGAGGTGCGCACCCCGGCCGGCCAGGATCAGCGGCCGCCTGGCACCGGCGAGAAGGCGGGCGACCTGCCCAAGGCCGCCGTCGACGTCGTCCGTCACCTTGGGTGCGGGCGGTTCCGGAAGTTCCTCGTCCGCAGCCTCGAGCGCAGCGAGGTCGTAGGGGATGGCGAGCACGACGGCGGTGCGCCGGGTGAGTGCGTACTCCACCGCCTGCCGGGTGACGGCGCCGGCGGCGTCGCGGGTGACGGTGAAGGTGGCCGCGCCGAGGCCGGCGGCGATGGCCGCCTGGTCCACGTCCCAGGGCCGGGCTCCGCTGCTGGGCGCGTCGCCGGTGACCAGCACAACCGGGATCTGCGCCTGGACCGCCTCGGCCAGGGCGGTGAGCGCGTTGGTGTAGCCGGGGCCGTAGGTGGTGGTGCCCGCGGCGAGCCGTCCCGAAGTCCGGTAGTAGGCGTCGGCCGCGGCGATGGCGGCGCCCTCGTGCCGGACGGGCGTGAATCGCAGGCCCTGCTTCTCCGCGGCGTCCAGGAAGTAGACGTTGCCGTTGCCCATGACGCCGAAGACGTCGCTGACATAGCTGCTGAGAACCTGCGCCACGCGGCCGGAGACGGTAAGTGAAGTCATGCAGGAATCCTGTGACGCAGACCTCAGATCGGCAAGAGGCGCGTTTGCGGCTGGGATTTTTGGCAGCGGAAGGAAGGAGGAGTGACAAAAAGCCCACCTGTGGTGCACATCACCACAAATCTAGTCCGCCCTGCCGGACTCCTCCTTGGAGAGCCGGCTGATCAGGCCGTCGTACCGGGGCGGCATGAGTTCCATGACGGAGATGGCGGTGCTGGTCCGCTGGATCCCGTCGATTTCCAGGATTTGGTTGGTGATGCGGTAGAGGTCGGCGGTACCGCGTGCCACCACCTTGGCCATGAGGTCCGCGTCGCCGGTGGTGGCGTGCACCTCGATGACCTCCGGGATCGTGGCGAGGCCGCTTTCCACGGAGCCGAACCGCGTCTGGCTGATTTCCAGCGAGAGGAAGGCCATCAGTTCGTAGCCCAGCGCGGCGGGGTCCAGCCTGCGGCTAAAGGAGCGGAGCGCGCCGCTGCGTTCCAGCCGCGCCAGCCGCGCGTGGACGGTGTTGCGTGCGACGCCGAGTGTCCGGGAAAGTGCCAGGGCGCTGGCTTCAGGGTCCTTGTCGAGGGCAAGGATGATCCTGCCGTCGAGCGAATCGAGGGTGCGAGAGGTCGCGATGGTCATATTTTCACCAGAGGTACTAGAAGTTGAGCAGAAGTCCCAAGCACCAGAGCTTATCTTGCAGTGTGGCCCGGGTCACTTCCATGATCGGACGTCATGAGCCCTGATCAACTCCTGGCCGAGCCCCCGACGGCGGTCCCCACCCTTCGCGCCGCCGTCACCGGCCTTCCGGCGTACGTCCCCGGCCGGCGCAGCGCCGGTGCGGATATCGCCGCCCTCGCCAGCAACGAAAGCCACTACGACCCCCTGCCCGCAACCACCGCTGCCGTGGCCGAGGCGGCCGGCAGGATGAACCGCTACCCGGACATGGCCGCCGTCGAACTCCGCGAACGGCTCGCCGGGCACCTGGGCGTCACCGCCGCGGAGGTGGCGGTGGGTCCCGGCAGCGTGGGCGTCTTGCAGCAGATCATCACCGGACTGTGCGACGCCGGGGACGAGGTGGTCTTCGCGTGGCGTTCCTTCGAGGCCTACCCCATCCTGGTGGAGTTGGCGGGCGCCCGGCCGGTCCGCGTCCCGCTGGACGGCGCCGAGGGCCACGACCTCCACGCTATGGCCGCCGCCGTCACCGGCCGCACCAAGGTCATCCTGCTCTGCACCCCGAACAACCCCACCGGCGTGCCGATCAGCCACGAACGCCTCGAGGCCTTCCTGCGGTCCGTCCGCTCCGACGTCCTGGTGGTGATCGACGAGGCCTATGTGGAGTACGCCGACGCCGGCAGCGGCCCCGACTCCCTGGCGCTCTACCGCAGGTACCCGAACGTCTGCATCCTGCGCACCTTCTCCAAGGCCTACGGGCTCGCCGGCGTGCGCGTCGGCTACGCCATTACGACGGCGGCAATCGCCGAAGGCCTGCGCCGCACCGCCCTGCCGTTCGCCGTGAGCGCGCTGGCGCAGAAGGCGGCCATCGCGTCGCTGGACGCGGCGGAGGAGATGGCAGCCCGGGTCTCAGCGGTGAAGCAGGAGCGCGCCCGGATGGCCGCCGAGCTGGAGGCCCAGGGCTGGAAACTGCAGCCAAGCCAGGGCAACTTCCTGTGGATCCGTGCTGACGACCAGCTGCTCGCAAAGCTGGTTGACGCGTTCGACGCCGCGGGCATTCTGGTCCGCGCGTACCAGGGCGACGGCGTGCGGATCACCGTGGCCGACCCCGTCTCCAACAACCGCGTGCTCCGGCTCCTCGCCGCCCACGCGGCCTGACATCTTTCTGACCTATCCCCAATCCGTTCCACCACAACCTGAGGAATCCCCATGGAACAACAGACAACGACGTCTGCCCGCCCCCTCGGCGCAGCCCTCAAACCCCGCCAGCTCACCATGATGGGGCTGGGCAGCGCCATCGGCGCCGGCCTGTTCATCGGCTCCGGCGCCGGCATCCAGGCCGCCGGCCCGGCCGTGCTGATCTCCTACCTCGTGGCCGGCACGCTCATCATCCTGGTGATGTGGGCCCTCGGGGAGATGGCCGCGGCCAACCCGGACAGCGGCGCCTTCTCCGTCTACACCGCCAAGGCGTACGGGCCGGTGGCCGGCGCCACGGTGGGCTGGCTGTGGTGGATCCAGCTCGTGGTGGTCATCGCAGCGGAAGCGTTGGGTGCAGCTGGCCTGCTCGCCACCATCTTCCCGGCGCTGCCGGTGTGGCTGATGGCCTTGGTGTTCATCGTGGTGCTCACCGCCGTGAACCTAACCAGCGTGAAGAACTTCGGAGAGTTCGAGTTCTGGTTCGCCCTGCTCAAGGTGGCGGCGATCGTCGGCTTCCTCCTGGTGGGCGCTGCCCTGCTCTTCGGCTTGATTCCCGGGGTGCAGTCGCCCGGGCTTGGCAACTTCATGGGGGAGGGCTATGCCCCGAGCGGGTTCGGCGGAATCGCGACCGCTCTGTTCGTGGTGGCGTTCGCGTTCGGCGGCACCGAGATCGTGTCGGTGGCGGCCGCCGAGACCGCCGAGCCTGCCCGCAGCGTGAAGAAGGCAGTCCGGACGGTGCTGTGGCGCATCCTGGTGTTCTACATCGGAGCCATCTTCATCATTGCGGCCGTGGTTCCCGTGGGGTCGGCGGGGCTGAAGAGCCCGTTCGCGGCGGTGTTGGACGCCGTCGGAATGCCGGGCGCGGCCACTGCTATCACTCTGGTGGCCGTCGCGGCGCTACTCTCTGCGCTCAACGCCAACCTCTACGGCGCCTCACGGATGGCATTCTCCCTTGCGGAGCGCGGTGAAGCGCCACGGTGGCTCGCTTCGGTGTCTTCCGCGCGGGTGCCGGTTGTTGCCGTCCTGGCCAGCGTCTCCTTCGGCGTTGTCACGGTGGTGCTGGAGGTGATGTTCCCCGAGATGGTCCTGGGCGTCCTGCTGAACATCGTTGGCTCCACGTGCCTGCTGGTGTGGACGTCAGCGCTCCTCGCACAGCTCGCGCTGCGCCTGCGCGCCGACCGCGAGGGGACTGAGCTTCCCCTGCGGATGCCCGGCTTCCCGTGGCTCGCTTCCTTGGGTCTGCTGATCCTGGCTGCGATCTTCATGGCTGGCTTCATCGGCGACGAGTCACGTCCGCAGCTGCTGAGCACGTTCGCGCTTGTGGCGGTGCTGGCGGTAGCAAATTGGCTGAACCACCGGAACAGGGATGCCCAGCCCCGGGTGGAATCGTCGGATGGTGCCAAGGAGCGGGTGCTCGTCGACTAAGTCGTGAGGTTCGTGTGAACCGAGGGCGCGCCGCCTGGCCGGGCGCGCCCTCGGCGCTGTATGCAGGGCTGGCAAATGGTGCCGGGCTGAGGCGTCCCGAGTCCCTGTCATTGGCCCCGCAGTGCCCGCCCCCGTGCTTTGACGAAAACGGGTCCGTCCATGCTTTCTATTACCTCTGGGATCGTGTAGCCACCGCGGTGCTAAGTTTCAAAAACCTCCGGACCGACCCAGTTCGCGTACGTTCACCAGAAGTCAGCGTTGAATCCAAATGCGATTCTTCCTAATTTGATAATTGGGGGCGCCAATGGCCCCTATTCCAGCTGGAAATAACGGCATACAGCGTGACTGCAGCACGAGCGAGCCAGGCAAGCCAACCCCCGATGCCCCAGCTCGCCACATCTCCCGGTATGCCACTGAGGGCGATACCAGCTGTAATAGGGAGAAGCCCCAGGGCATCTATTTGGTTCGACTTCGCTTCCTTTTCATCCATCTGACGTCGAAGCCGATTGATGTCCTCAGTCAGACGGTCGCGGAGGTCTACAAGGGTTACTTCCAGTTGGTCGTCCTTAGTTTTTATACCGGAAATTTCGGCCGAAACCTGAGCCTGCAAGCGCTGAAGTCCTGCCCTCAGCCACTCAGCTTTTTTGCCGCATCCGGGGACGCTTTCCAACGTAGGTCTAGCTTGGCACTAAGGCCGCCCTCTCCCGATCGAAATCCCGAAGCGATCCCGTGCGGACTGGCGGTTTCCGCTGGATGCCGCAGCCAATCACGAAGCCGCCGGAAACCCTCCTCCAACGTACACCCCAACTTTAGCCAGATTCTGTTTGAACCCGTCAGGGGCAGCCACTAACGCACCAAGGATGGCCATGATGACGCCACCCCTTTTGCTAAGGTCGATGAGCACCTGGGAATGCTGAGGAAGTCCAGCAGCCATTGCCAATAAGTCATGCGTTGATACTCTCCCCGGCTGAGCGGTTTCGCGGGCAAGACACGTGGGCAATCATTGAGCGATGCGATCAAGGTTTCGTGCGGAAATTATCTTCCAATTCGCCTTGTAAAAATGGACTGGTCGCGCTGGGCGAACACGCTCGCGCACACCCTCCATGGAGGCGCCGCGCTGAGTTTCGTTCGGACTGTGGAGACAGGTCAAATGGACGCCGTGCGCGAAAACTTGAGTGGAAAGCAGCAGGCAACGATTGAGTACGCCGTTGGAGCCTTGGCGGGAGGGGTCACGCGCTTCGTGTTCGGTCGCGACGTCATCGTCGCAGCGCGGGCAGCATTTGCCGATTTCCCCGACACGTTCCCCGAACATCTGGCGCGTGTAGAGGCAGGCACGAATGCCGCAAAGTCGAACAGAACCGAGCGATGGCAGCCATGGAAGATGCCGCGAAAGTGACGGAAAACTGAATAGCTGGCACTGCTAGCACAGTCGGAGGCGGTGTCGCAACGGGCGCCGTGGCAGTGGGGGCCGGGGTGGCCACCGCGACCGACACGGTATCGCGCGTGTTCCGGAGCGTGGATATCGACGGGGACGGGATCGCGGATGAGCCCCAGGCCATCAGTGCTGTCAAGGGCGTCGGTGGCGCCATTGCCGGTACGGCGGGCTCGGTCGAAGGTGCGTCGTAGGGTTGTTCAAACGGAAGAAGCGTGGCGAACAGACGGCGGACGGGGCTGACACCGGCGACGAGGAAGTGGTCGAGAAGTAATCCTGCACAGCAGAGGGTGTTCAGCGGGGACGTGGTGGAGTTCCGCTTTGCGCTCTGATGTCTAGACCACGTGATCCGGTTCTAGGGTCTCTGCTCGTGGTCGCAGCAGTTTGTCGCCGGTAGGGCTCCTATGGGGGCAAGACCCGGGCTGATTGTATTCCGGGCGCAGTTGTTCGCCGGCTGTCCCTACTGAGTACGCTTTACCCATGCCCACTACGAACTACTCAATGAGCCTGATGACCGCCTCGGAATCCTGGCGTTCAATCCGTACAATATAGGGCAGAACCGCAGGGGGCACTTGCTAGTATTTTACGAAGTGATAAGTCGCGTTGGCGCGAGTTTCACATGGCTCTGGAACAGGCTCAACAGCAGTTCGCCGCCGCTGATCGGATCGGATACGAGAGTCGGCCATTGAACCTCTTTTACGGTCTTTCCCAGGCCGGGCGAGCAATCGCTGCGGGGTCGCGACTGCTCGGACGCGGGACGGATCACCAGTGGCAGGCCAACGGGCATGGCCTCAAGTACGACATAAAGGTACCCAACGGGGTCCTAGCGACGCCGATCAAACAGGACCCGGGTACCCGGGACCTGTTCTCTCGGGTATCCCTCGCAATCGACTCGCCGCTTGATTTCAATTCGATCGACTTCGGGGCTGCCATGAACCAGCTGGTTGATTACACGATGGCATTCCAGGAGCCCGACGGGTATAGTCGCCCGATCATCGACGCGCACGTCTACAACGTCCAGGGAAAAATGTTCCCTACGGAAATCGAAATCCGAGTTCCAGATCTGACAAACGGACAGGGTAAGACAGCTGAAGAAGTCCGTGCAATTCTCGCACGCTATCCCGCATTGGGCGACCTCGAAGTCGTTCTAGACGGCGCCGGCAGCGTCCGTTGGAGTCATAACGAGGGATGCTGCTTCGTGATCGTCCCAAGCGCCGATCAACTGAAGAGCCGCCATGGAGGCGCCGTTGCCGATCTCAACGGCGCCGAGTACTACAGGCGAACGTCTATTCTTCTGCCACGCGCAGGGGGTAGTGAACGAACACTCCGCCCGCTGATGTCCTGGTGGTGCGTGCTCTACGCCCTGTCGATGCTTGCGCGATACGCACCCAGTAAATGGACGGAAACACTCTCGCTCGCCGACAGCCCTATCGCATCGAGGATCGAGTTCCTGCTCGACTCGGCGATTGATGCCGTGCCGGAACTGCTCTGGGGTGAATTGTCCCGCCAAGGCTTGCAACAAGGCTAAACAGACATCAATGGGTTTTTGGTGCGGCTAACCAACCGCATTGCATTGTGGTTCGCGGCCCCTCTCGATGCCTGGCCTTGCTGGCGGTACTTCGTCCCCCCAAGCAACCTCCTGGCCGCCGACATCGCGGCCAAAACAAAATCCGCGGGTCAACGGCGACGCGCAAGGGGCTCACAAAACTTACTTGGCTGGGGTTGTGGTCAAATTGTGCCTCGCACTCTACCGCCTAGTAAGACCCACGACCGGCTTCAACTATGTGAGCTCGAACCCTTAATCTCGAAATGCTGTTGACGGTTTGTCACGAAATTAGCCGCTTGGGAACGAGGGCTCGATGGGGAATGCAGCCGGGACCTGGTCGAATCTTTGTCGTGCTCTCACGGGTGGCGTCTCTACATCACTCGGAATTCGATTTCCGCACAAATCCAGCGACAGCGACAATCGACCAGAAGCGCGAAGAGCTCGTGCGGTGCCTCAACGCTCTGAGACAGCAGCCCAGGCGCGTCAATCAACAAGTCGCCTGATCGAATTCGTCCGGAAGGCGGCCGATGGTACATTCGTAAACGTCGGCTAGGACTCGAGCCGATTGACCCCGGCGCTACGGTCTATGGGAGCGGCGAGATCTATCTCTACGACGGCGTCGCACCAATGGAGATGCGGGACCCGGGCGCTGGAGATCTGGCGCTAGCTGGGGGCATCGCGATTTGGTCTCATGGAGGGAAGTACCGCAATGGCAATTCGGGCAACAATCGCAATCGACGACGATAGGTGGGCGAAACGCCCCTATGGCGTGGAGTTCGACGACGCAGAGTGTGATCGCCTGTTTGGTAGGAACGGGTTCACGAGTCGAAAGCCGTGCTATGACCTCATTGAGCAGGCGAAGGCAGCTGGCTATGACATCGCGGATGTCGATGAGCGATTCTACTGAGAGCGGCTCCGATTCTGAGATGCGATGCCCACTCCACTATCCGACCCGTAGTTTCTGACCGTATGGACGCCCAGGCAGAGGCCCCGGCAGCGGAGGCAATACCCTGTCGAGCGAATCAACACTGGTCGAGGTCAGTACGGCAAAAAGTTGCAAGCGCTCACGTTTGCGATGTGGCGCATCTTGCGTGCCTACTCGTGATAGCCGAAGTGCAGTGCGAGACCGATGGGGCGGTGATCCGCCGCTGACGTGTCGCGGCTGTGAATAGTGTTCTCAGCGCCCCACGAGGAACGGAGCGAACTCGCCGCGTCCGAAATTGACGCCCAAGTCCTACGTGGTGATCCCGGTGATCGGCGCGATCATCTGCGCCTACCTGCTCTCCCGGCTGGACAGCAACGCCATTACGCTGGGGGTGTCCTGGCTGGTGCTGGGCGTGGTGATCCTGGCCCTGATCACCCGCGATTTCATGGCCTCGCTGCCGGAGATGACGGCCACGGAGAAGGCGACGGTCGAGGCGGCCGCCTGACCCTGACAGTTAGTAGTGTGGCCGCGCCGGACCGAGGTAAGGAATAGCCGTGAGGATAGCGCTGGGGCAGCTGGAGTCGGGCGCGGTACCTAGGGCTTGGAGCCAGCACGAGAGTCACCCGCATCCTTCCCGCAGCGGCAGTGTTCGATGACGGGTAACGAGAGTACGGGCCGACGCGGACCATGCTGCGTGCCTGGACGATGGTGAGACCTGTCGATGAAGGTGACCGCGGAGTCAGAGCGCAAACCTCCTGCCCGGTGCGGCCTTTTTGGATCCGAAGACTTGGGTAAGGCTGCTGCGGTGGTGCTTCTAGAGGGGGCAACGATGTGTGGTCCTGGAACCTTCACAGGTAGTCTCTCTCGGTGAAGCGAATCAGGCACTGGTTGGAAGACACGGGGTTTACTTTCGGCCGCGAGCATCTGGCCCTCAACATACTCGCCGGTATTGCCATCATTGGCGTGGCTGTCACCGTCTTCATCAGCAATATTCCGCAGCTAGTCCCAGCGGCAGGGGAACAAGAACCAGATCCTCTTCCGTGGCTTTTTGACTTGTGCATTGCCTACCTCAGCGCTTTCCTGTTTCATCTCCTTGTCGTGGCACAGCCGGCACGGCGGAAGGAGAAGGCCCGCTTCCGCAGCCTGGCGATGCCTCTGGAAGCAATCGCTTCCTCGGGCATGGATATGGTCCGGGACCTCGAACGGGTTGCATCATGCCCTCCGCACCGGGTCACGGAGGAGCACCTAACCAAAGTGCTGAGGGCTATCAACCACAATGACGACATCACAGCCCACATCGCTTTCAGACTTTCCTTGGCAGCGTCCGCCTACAAGGAGATCGTTCCTTACGCCGCCGACCTGCCGTTGGACCTACAGACAGCCCTTCAAAGGGAGAACCGGACTTCCCTTACGCTCTGGTTCCCACTGGATAAGGCCAGCGTTGGTGTGCACACCAGCCTCCAGGACCTGCGCACAGTAGTATCTCAGGACCTCTGGACCGGCGGGAAGTGGGTCCACAAGCGAGTAACCCTGGTTGGTTATGCACGGGTTTTCATGGAGTACTACAAGGCTAGCGAGGCAGTACGCACGGTACTGGCGAAATACCAGTCCCAAGTTCCCAAGCCGTTAGAGGATGACGGAACCGCGCCCGGACGGTTTACGTTCTTTTACGGCAACGAACAGGCGAGTTACTGGACGTACCCGCCGGAGGCGCACAGTGAACTTCTTCCCCGGGAAGAACCTAAGCAGGGGGTTGGTACGTGAAGCCCCGTGAAATCGCTGCCCGCATAGCCGAAATGAAGGCTGCGCTGGTCTACTCAGGGGTGGGCGGCTTGATCCTATCGATGCGTCCAGACAGGGCTCGAATTCTTGAACTCTTCGATCTCCCCCCTGACGGCTTCGTTCAACATGGGCGCAAGACTGGTCCGATGCATAAGCTCGCCATAGCGCCTTACTTTCACGGTGGCGAGATTGACGGTTCTACTAACCTCGGAATGATAAACGCTTGGCCCAATCTGATGATTTTGGAACTGGGTCACCTTCTGGCTGAGGAGGATTACTTTGACAAGCGTCCCCTGTTTGAATTTGTCCGCCACGTTCGCAACGCAATCGCTCACGGGGGACGTTTCTACATCAAGGGAAAGTGGTGGAGGGATGCGATATTCGATGGTATCCAACTTTCGAAGGACTACGATGGCAGACTTTTGAAGGACGCTGTGCTTCCCGGAGACATGCTTGCATTGATTGATGCAGTTGAGTTGGAGTTGATGGAGTTGTCTTGAGGGCAACGCGGGAGCAGGCTTATCGTCGCAACTGCTAAACGGATAGATGGGGGCGAAGCAACAGTGCATAGCTCGGCTACGCATTGTCTGGGATGTGCGCTGTACATGAGGAACGAGCCCACTGTTAGTGTCATCCACCGGACGGTCGCCCACAGCAGAACTACGACAGCCCGAAGTACCGTTGCCAGCGCCTTCACCAGCGTCACGTTCGGCTTCCGGTAACCGCCCTCAAGCAAACTCCCAAGTAATCACCTGGATGCTTGCGCCCAAGCATTTCGGTTGACTTCGAATGCAGCAGCGGGCGATCCACCTTTTCGACGCGCAGGACTTTGAGGAGTCCACGTTCATCAAGCCGGGGCGGTCCGAGGCGCCGGTGGTTTTCGATCACGGGGGAGTGCGGTTCGACCTGATGACCTGTTACGACCTGCGGTTCCCGGACTGGCCTGGTCGCTCGCCGACGCCGGCGCGCAAGTTCTGCTGGTCTGCTCGTCCTGGGTGCCGGGCGAGCACAAGACGGAGCAGTAACTGGCACTGAACGCGGCGCGGGCCATTGATAACAGTGTCTACGCAGCCGCGGTGTGCCAGGCTCCGCCGGTATCGGTGTACCGGAGCATGCTGGTGGCTCCGCTGGGGGTGGTTGAGGCTGACCTCGGATTGTTGCCGGGCGTCCGGGCAGTGGATGTCTCGCTGGAGACGGTGGGCCGGGTGCGAGAATCATTCCCGAGGTTCCGGCAGCGGCGGCTTTACGGCTGAAGCGGACAGTGTCTCCCCGATGCCTTGACTTCATATCACCAGCGGCCTGCCACCCGACCCTCGGATTCAGCTTCTCTCGCATACACGACAGAGTGGGACCCGGGTAGACACGCTTGTTTTGGTCGAGGCCAGCCATAAGTGCGGAAGTAATATGGATCCCTGTGGGCGTCGGGCGGTGTTGTAAAACGTAGACTTGACATATTTTCGGCCAGGAGAGTAGTCCCACTATCTGGACGCTGTGGGCGATGGTCAGGATGGGTGGCAATGAGGCGATGTTTTACAGTTGATCTTGTAAAGACGGATCGAAACGGCAACTTGTCCCGTCTGTACAGCGAGGACCTTGTGCCGGTCGCGCACATGCTTCGTTGCTTGCGGCTGTTGGATGGTCTTGACAATGATTTCCTCGGAGAAATAATCTGGCTGCCGTTTCCTAAGGATTCCGAGGGGTCCTGGATTTTTTTCCCTCTCGACTTCGCTGTCCTATCGATATTTCGTCGAGAACCTGAGGTTTTTGTTTTTGGTCAATGGGATCCAGGTATGCCCGAGATGTGGGACAGTCAGTTAGGCTACGGTGCGCTAAAGGTGGTGCGGGTAGTGAGTAGGGAGAAGAGCAGATCCCTCATAGAAGCTTCAAGAGCATCCAACGAAGGTGATCTGGAGTTGCCGAAGGAGTTAGGTGATTAGTATCCGTAAAAGACATGCAACCGAGCTCTTTTGGATATTTTTGCTCCCGATCGCCGGGGGAATTAGTGCATTCCTCATGATTGCTCAAGGGGCGTTAAGGCCTTCCAGCGAGGTTCTCTCTGCCTTCTATGGAGTGGCGTTACAGGTCTTGGCAACCGGTCTCGTCGCTTTCGCTTTGATTTCTATGTTCCCAGCGAAAGTAGGCCATATGCTGCTGCGTCCCCTCAGCTTGGGTGCCCTGAGTTGGCTGACGCTCGGTGTAATGGCCTCTATTGCTGGTGCGCTAGATTTGGAACTTGGCTCATTCGGTCCGGTTCTCTTAGCTGCGACCCTCAGTTCCCTGCTCGTGTTTCTTACTATTGTTTTGCGAGTGGCTGTAAAAAACATCAGAAGCCAGAGCCGGGAGGCCGAGATACAACTCGCTAAAGGACCCGCAACTAAGTCTCTTGACTCTTGAAACAAAGAGGAACTTAGAGTGAGGTCACTCCTTCTGTAGGGCCAGTGAAGCAGCATCTCGGCCCTTTTGAACCTCTTCGAGTTCTCCGGTTGCGGAAATTACCGCTCCGTGGAGACCTGCCGTGAAAAGTTTCCTAAACTCCTCGGGGTCATCTCGGCTAAAGTGCACCACAAAGTTGCGGTTGATCTTCTCAACCAGTGTCTGTGTGTTAAGCACTGCGCACCGAACTTGCTGACGCTCAAAGGGCCAGTCCTGTAGGTCTCTTGAACTCATCAGAGCTGATGCAAAAGGAGCTCGAACATGAGCGAGTTCCAGCAACTCTTTATACAAATTAAGACGAACTAACTCGTTATTCATGGTGGCGATTGTCTGCTGCCAACTTTCGGTGGCCACGCTCCTCGGATTTCGATTAGTGGCTGCTTCAACGGCCTGCCGTGTGACAGTGTCACTGATTCGATCGACTTCTGTGTAAGCGTAATTCTTCACCCACGATTGGAGCGCTGTCAGAGAAATATCATGGAGCGGTTGGATTTCCTCATCTCGACTTTGGGAGGATGCCAAGGCATCGCGAAGCGCATCCTTCACGTCCAAGGTCCGGCCTTCTGCGCGAGCGTCTTGTGCCTCGTGACGGCTCTTGACGAACTCCTCGCTGGTGGAAACGAGAATGGCCTCCGCCTGCCTCTGATCGACTGGCATAAGGGTTGCGACTGGACGACCATGCCTGGTAATCACCATCGGCTCACCGCCGAGCTCTATCTTGTCGAAGATGTCCCGAGCGTTTCGCTGAAGATCGCGAATGCTAAGCATAGCCATGATAGCCTCCCGTCTGACAAGTGTCTGACATCATATCAGCATTATCAACTGATCGGCACTGAACGGCTTGTGAAGCTGTGTCTCTCGACAGCAAGAGGACCTGTTTCGGCTCGCAAGCTCGAACGCAGTGGTCGGCATCCCCTGTGAAAGGACCCAGTGATCAGGCACTAAAAAAGAACCTCCTGCTCGCTCCGATGAGATCGCCGCCAGTCACATTGTGGCCTTTGTTAACGGAAACACATAGCCTGGCCCAGTGCCGAACTTTCAAGGGGAAGAGTCAGAAGAGCGGCTGCACGAAGGATTATACGAAGTTCTCAACACAGATGGGCTCAAGCGCTTATTAGACACCAAGCCGAACCTGCAGCCGTTTTTTGCGGAAATTGAGGATGAAGACTCTCCAGAAGTCCTCTCCCGTTATGTAGCGGATGCTGTTCGGAAAGCCCTCACCGCAGCCAAGCCAACCGACAGGGTTGCCCTAGCAAACCGACTTCTCCACGAGTTACATGGTGGCGATCACATTATTTCAGGCCCCACCCTGCTTCAGTCCCTCTACCGACCTGACGCTCTGAAACGCCGGCAGCTGCGCCGCCCCAACACCAAACTGAGCGATTCCGCTTTGCTGACTAACAGCAAGGAGGACCCCAATCTCGCCGCCGAGCTTCGGGCCGAGATGGAGTCCGCTGACACGGTGGACCTTCTCTGCGCCTTTGTCCGCTGGACTGGCCTTAGGCTTCTGGAACCTGCCCTTGAGCAGCTCCGAGAGCGCGGCGCCAAACTCCGAGTCATCACCACCACCTATATGGGTGCCACCGAACGCCGCGCCATTGACGAGCTCGTCAACAGGTACGGGGCCGAGGTGAAGATCAGCTACGAAACCCAGGCCACAAGGCTGCATGCCAAAGCCTGGCTGTTCCGCCGCAACACGGGTTTCGATACTGCCTACGTCGGCAGCTCTAATCTGAGCCAGGCTGCACTCCTGGACGGGCTGGAATGGAACGTCCGGCTTAGTTCCGTCGCAACACCCGCCCTCCTGCAGAAGTTTGAGGTCACCTTTGACAGCTACTGGGAGCAGCGGGCTTTCCAGAGCTATGACCCGGAGCGCGACGGCGAAAAGCTGGACGCTGCGTTGGAACGGAACGGCGGCCGTCGCACAGCGGCGCCGGATGCAACTACTGGGCTTGAGATTCAGCCGTTCCTCCATCAGGAGGAAATGCTGGAGGATCTGGAAGCAGAGCGCCTCAAGGGCTTCAACCAGAATCTCCTGGTCGCTGCCACGGGCACCGGCAAAACGGTTATCGCCGCTCTGGACTACAAACGGCTAAGCGAAACTGCCGGCCGCGACCTCAAACTACTCTTCGTCGCCCATCGTCAGGAGATTCTCAAGCAGGCGATGCGCACCTACCGTGACGTCATGCAGGACGGCGCCTTCGGTGAGCTCTACGTGGGGGACCACAAGCCGCAGGAGTGGAAGCACATCTTCGCGTCCGTCCAGTCGCTGTCTTCCCTCGGCATCGAGCAGCTGGAGCCAGACTTCTTCGACGTCGTCGTCATCGATGAGTTCCACCACGTCATGGCGCCCACGTACCGCCGCCTGCTGGACCATCTGAAACCGCAGCAGCTGCTAGGACTCACAGCGACCCCGGAACGTGGCGACGGCGTCGACGTCGCCAAGCAGTTCTTCGATGGCCGGACCGCCAGTGAGCTTAGGCTCTGGGACGCCCTGGACGCTGACCTGCTGGTGCCGTTCCACTACTTCGGCGTCTCCGACGACGTCGACCTGAGCCAGTTGGAATGGAAACGCGGCAACTATGACACCACCCAGCTGAGCGCCCTCTACACCGGAAACGATGCCCGCGCCGCCAAAGTGATCCGCGAACTCCGAGACAAGGTCACCAGCACCGGCCAGATGCGTGCCATCGGCTTCTGTGTCTCGGTGCAGCACGCCCGCTACATGGCCGAGGTGTTCAACCGCGCCGGCATTGCCTCCGTCGCCGTCGACGGCACCACTGACAATACAGACCGCGAGGAAGCCCTCCGGCGCCTGGGAAAGCGGGAGATCAACTGCATCTTCGCCGTCGACCTATTCAACGAAGGCCTGGACCTGCCGCAGGTGGACACCATCCTGCTGCTCCGGCCCACGCAGAGCGCCACCGTCTTCCTCCAGCAGCTGGGACGCGGACTGCGCCGTGCCGAGGGCAAGGCGGTGCTGACGGTCCTGGACTTCATCGGCCAGCAGCGCCGTGAGTTCCGCTTTGATCTGCGCTACCGGGCACTGACCGGCTACGGCCGCAAGGAACTGGAGAAGGCCGTCGAGGACGAATTCCCGTACCTGCCGTCCGGCTCGCAGATCGTATTGGACCGGGTGGCGCAGAAGGTGGTCCTGGACAACATCAAGGCACAGTTGCGGTTCAACCGGGCACAGCTGGTCCGGGACATTGCCTCGTACGCCGAGACCGAGCTGGAGGCCTATCTGAAGCGGTCGGGGAATGAAGTGAAGACGATCTACCGCTCAACCAGGGACTCATGGACCAGCTACCTCCGACAGGCTGGGCTGATCGAGGGGCTTTCACCCCTTGAGACCGTGCTGCGGGGGAAGATTGAGGAGCTGTCGGACGCGGAGGAGAAGAAGCTGCTGGGCCGCATGGCCGCGCTGATTCACGTGGACGATCCGGAACGTGCGGCCGCCTATTCCATGCTGGTCGCTCCCGACGCGCCCCGCTATGCGGAGCTTGGCATGCGCGAGCAGGCTTTTGCACGCATGCTTTTTTACACGCTGTGGGATGACGGCGGCGGGTTCAGAACGTACGACGACGGACTGGACCACCTGCGGAGCTACCAGTTTGTGTGCCGCGAGATCCGCCAGGTGGTCAAGCTGGGAGTGGCCGCATCGAAACATGCAGCGAAGAGCCTAGGCGCAGGCCTGCAGCACATTCCGCTGCTCTCACATGCCACCTACCGGCGCGAGGAAGTACTGGCGGCGCTGGAGTACGGCTCGCTGGAACAGGGAAAGAACGTGCAGCACCGCGAGGGCGTGGCCTGGTGCCCGGCGACTGCGACAGACGCCTTCTTCGTCACGCTCAACAAGGACGACAAGAAGCACTCGACGACCACGATGTACAAGGACTACGCCATCAGTCCTGAACTGTTCCATTGGGAATCGCAGAACGCTACCTCGCCTGGCAGCCCGACGGGGCGCCGATATCTGGACCCGACATCGTATGGGTCGAAGACTCTGATCTTCACGAGGGATACAGCCGACGACGAGACCGGGCTGACAGTTCCGTACACCTGCCTGGGACAGGTGGACTACGTTCAGCACTCGGGCGAGAGACCGATCGCCATTACTTGGAAGCTACGCCGTCCAATGCCCGCAGATGTATTCGCTACGGCTGCTGCCGTTGCTCAGTAACCGCTCCTCAGATCCTGCAGGCCACATACGCCGCCCTTGTGTTCCATACCCGACGATGCGGCAGGACCGACCTCCGTCGCTACTTGTTTCGCAGAATCGTTACCGTGGGCATGAAGCTAATGTCCCCGACGTCGTAGCCCCCGCGCATGTGGGCGCTCACGTACACCGTCTTCGGATCGTTAACGGAGCTCCCTGGTGCGCGGCGCACAAAGCCTCTGACGGCATGGGCTGCTTTGCCTCCGTAGTTGGAGAAGAACCCCTCGCGGAGTCCCCCAGTGACGAATCCGTCTTCAATGACAACGGGGATCAGCCAATCACTGTGCGGCTTGTACGTGAGGTTACGCTGAGTTTGTGCGGCGCGGTTGTCGAGATAGTTCCGTCCTCGCTGCGCGCTGTCAACAGCGGCTGTTCTCCGGATATGTATACCTTTCCGGAGCTTAAGGGCCGCTTCAGCCATAAACTGTGCATCCTCGCGGTCTGCATTATGCAGCTGCGCTCCGCGAGCGACGGATATTACACGGCCCCGGAGCGGAACATATTGTCCCCGTTCAATTCCGAAAACCCAGTCAGCCATGGCGGCAAACGTTACAGTTGCCAGCTTGCTGCCATTCCCTTCCACATGCCAGAACATGAATCGGCTTTTACCCAGATCTGTGAGCACGCCGGTATGCATTGGCCGGAAATTTGCGAGCGCCTTGGTGATTGTGGAGGGCGTTGCAGTTCGGCAATTCTTCCGGGCGGCAGATCGGAGGGTGTTGCTGACTTCGTGATAGGCGAAGAGCCCGAACTTCCCGTGGCATACGAGACGCATCAAGCTTCGGAGGGACGAGCCGGTAATGCGAGTTTTCGTGGTGTTTGCGGGGAGCGAGCGGACAATCTGCTCGTCCAAGCTAAGCACGGCGCCCAGCTCCCGGAATAGGACAGCGTGGTCCTTTGGGGCAAAACCGCCAAGAGTTTGCTGGAGAGCTTCGACTTCGGAAGATCCTTTGCCGATTGTGGTGACCAGAGGGGGTGCTTCGGGTGCCACCTGCAAACCACCCATGATCGACCTGTTGTCTGGGTCCGTCTCCAGAGCCTTCGAACGTGCAACCTGAGCGCGCTGAATACTGATGATGCTGGCCGGTTTCGGTGGAATGAGAGCTCCCCCGGTAACAGGCAAGGTGGTGGTCCTTGTCACGGGGAAGAGCCGCGTGTTGGAAGCGAGGTTGATCGCGGCTGCAGGAATTACCTTGCTAGTCATCTCGCTGGCTATGCGTGCGGGTCTCTCGCCGGTTGTAGCCGACGTACTAATGCGTTTGGGTGCCGACGTCTTTGCAAGGGCCGAGCTTCGGACCGAACCAAGAGCTGGCTCCGCTGGCTGCATCAACTGCGCTCGCCGCGAGGTTAGGACACGTCGCAAATGGTCGGCTTCGACTTCGAATAGCTTAAAGTCATCCCAACCACCTCGAACTGGGATTCCTGCCCGCTTGGCTTCGAGGACCAGCAGAGGAAGGTCTACTTCCAGTTCCGCGGCTACAAACTCAAGAGGTAACGTCGGACGAACCGAGGCCGAGTTCGATGCGTTCCATGTCTCCCGCACGGCTTCTGCTTCGCCGATTGTCAGTCCCGAGGCGAACGTTTTCTTCGGGTACCCCAGCTGACGCAGGATCATGAGGACATCTCGAACCTCGCACCCCACTATCTGGGCGACCTCGTGAGGCGGCAGGAGGCCGCCATCCACACGCGGTTCAGGCGGAATCGTGGTTCTCGGGCGTTGGGAGGGCGGCTTGACCGCCAATGCTTCCTCTTTGAACTTTCGCAGTGCTGCTTGCTGCTCGTCGTCGAGCCTTGCCATCATTCCTCTACTATCTTCTTGCCGTACCGGCTATCTTCTTGCCGTACCGGCGAAAGACTATCTGCATTCTCAGACAATTTCCGAAGCCGCCGGTGAATCGCGTCCCGAAGGCTTGGCCTTTGCACCATGCGTCGAGTGCTTGCGGGATGTGGACTAATGAAGCGGTGACTGAGGCCGCAGATCCAGAGGCTTGATCTCCGCCCCGTCCTTGATCAGTCCCAGCAAGTCGTCCTGCCGGGCCTGACCTAGAGTCAGCCGGTACTTTGCCAGCCCGGCGAGCATGTTCTTGGTCCGCGGTACGTCCCGGCTCAGCGGGTGATCCAGCAGACGGCGCTCGATCTTGTGAGCTCCAGGATGAATCCAATGAGGAGCAAACTCAGTGCTGGCAGTTGCAGGCTGCGCGGCGACATCGGCCGCCGCGACCTCGAACAACGTTCTCCAAGGATCGCTGACTCCAGGCTTCAGCACCGCGGCACCATGGGCGGCTGCCACGTTCTTCCGGACAGCGTGCCCCAGATACCGGTGTACTCGACCCTCACGCTGTTCGAAATCGACAGGGTTCCCAGGAACGTTCCAGTGGATCACGGAGTGTGCCCACCAGTGGAAATCGATGCCTTCCTGCCCCACGGAGGTGGAAGCCAGGACAAATGGCCAGAACGGGCTGTTGAAAGCCCGTCTCACTTCGGGCATACGGTTGCTGTCGCCGTCCTCGGTCTTGCTGTTGCTGTAGCGGACCGCGAAGCGAACACCCATACGCAGATCCTCATGGGAGCCATCGGGGTACTTCGCGAGCATCTGCGCCGGCTTGAGGGTCAGGGCCCGCCGGATGTCGCCCGCCAGCGCCCGCAGCTGTTCTTTGTTGATGGCTTCAGGGCCCTGCTGGCTGCGGAGCTGGAAGACGTACTCGTCCAGCACTGCTTGGAGGTTCCCCGCTTCGCAGTAGCGGAGCACCTTCTGCCAGTAATCGCCTTCAGGGTAAAGCCTGTCCAGCAGCTCGGTGACATCGAGGCGGTTGAACAGCGTCCGGAGTCCGGTCGCCGCAAATATTGCTGACTTCCACAGCTCGGCGCCGTCGAAGTCATCCGAAACAATCCGCCGCAAGGCCCGGTACATGCAGTTGGCCGGAGAGTTGACGGCCAGGTCTTCAATCCCGTCCTCCCAAGCTGGCTTACCGGCGGCTGCCTCCAACATGCGGTCAACGTGGGCTAGGTAAAGGCCCGCCTCGGAACTACCTTCATCATCTAACTCCACGGCTTCGGAAGCTTTACCCTCCGCCTGGATGGACTTGTCCAACTCTCGCAGCTCGGCTGCCGCCAATCTGACATCTGCCCATTCAGCAGGAAGCGCGCCAGGAATGGAGAAATAGGAAGCCCAGGCACCGAGGCGGTTTGAGGGCTCGACGGCGGCACTGCCCACCAATGCGGTACCGGCCGCTGCCGCGGCTTCTCGAACGGCGTTTGCAGCGGCGAGCGATCCATTTCTGGCTGCAGCCTGCAACGGATCGCCAACCAAAGCCAGGGCAGCATGGGGAATGAACAACGCCAGGGTGGACATAGCCTGTGGTTCGCCATCACGGACGCGGAACCGCAGTCGCCCCCGGAATCGCTTCCGGGCTTCCGCCGTGTTCTCGCCGTGCACCGGCGACCCTTCAAGGATCTGTCGCTCCGCTTCATAGGACAGCATGGTTGTGATCGCCGTGGGTGCGGCGTTCCACGCGGAGAAGACCAGCTGTTTAGTGACGGCTGCGCCTGCCTCGGCGAAAGGTCCGGAAGGCTCAACATAGGGGAGCGACGGCGGCATCCACAGCAGCTTCCACCATCCCTGCCCGATTGTGTGGTCCCGCACGGCCCTGAACTTCGCGTTGTCAGTTTCTACGGCGCCATAGCGGCGGTAAGCATCCGCATCGATTGTGGTCAGCGTGGGCAGCACCGGGTCAACGGCTTCGCGGTCGCACTGGATCCGCCCGTCCAGCATCCTCCCCACCTTGTAGTCCGTCAGGAAGTGGGCGAACATCGGCACGGACTTCCAATACTCCATGGGATTGCCCGAGCGGGTGGCGCGGAACAATGAAGAGAGGGATTTGTAGCTGCGAAGGTCAGCAGCCCGGACATCGGTAGGTGCCATCTCGATCACCGACAGCATGTCATCCTTGCCGAGCTGCGGGCGCTCCGTCCGGGCCATAAACATCTTCAGCCGGTCTTCGATCCGCTGAGTCAGCGCATCCTCCGGGACCTGCTTGAGCAGCTGTGTCCGCCGATCGTCCAGATCCGCCTCGAGGCTTTCCATATACCTGGAATCCTCGCTGCTCAGGAACCGCAGGAGCTGTCGGAAGTCCGCGGCGTGATCGTCGCCGTCGGCCTCGTTCGCAGCCGTGTGCGCCTTGTACGGCGTAGCCGATAGCAGGATGAGCTTGGCCCCTTTGTAACTGAGGAATTGCCGGGCGAGCTCCGCCGCGGGATCCTCATCGCTTGGCGCGGTGCCGGGGGAGTAGAGCAGATCGCGGAAGCGCTGAAACTCATCGAGAATGATCAGGTCCGGTTCCAGGCAATCCAGGCCTGCCTGGGCGAGGTCTCCCCGTAGGCCACCGATAATGGCACTCATGCGGGGCCGAACAGCATTAGCTCCATCGCGCGAAGCTTCACGGAGGGCTTTGCGGAACGCGGGCAGATTGCCGCTTTGGTGGGCGATCGTCCGGAAACGGTTCTTTACCGGGACGGAAAAACCACCAGGGAATTGCTCGTGCATGTATTGCACGCGGCGAGAGAATCGCTCGGTGGAGGAGCCGGCGCGAAGAAGCTCAACGGCGTCGGAATGCTGCTCCTCGCTAATGACGCCGAGCTGCGCCAGGATGCGGAATAGCACGGCCCGCTCCCGTGCCTGACCTGTCGCGCCTCCCACGTTGAACGAGGTTCCCGGAGTCAACGAGATGAAGTTGACCCGCTTTCGGGTCCCGGGCGCCGCTGGAGCGTTGAGTTTCGCCAACTCGGTGGGTAGCAGTGTGAGCCGCCCAGACTCGATGATGTCCTTCTGCCCTGTGACGTTCAGCCTGCTAAGGTTCTGCTTTGCCAGGTCAGCATTGGAACAGACGTAGACGACGTCGATCCGGTCCACTCCGGAGTCCCACTGATCAAGCCGCTCAATGGCCTTTGCGATAACCCCGCGGGCCACCATGCTCTTGCCCAGGCCGGTCTCGTCGGCCACCAGGAAGCGGTCCGCCTGCTGGTCGTCCAGGTACAGGCGTTTGAAGACGTGTTCCACGGTCCGGCGCTGGAAGCCGCGGAGGCCGTCCAGTGCAGGCGTTGCGTCAAACCCCATGAAGTTCCCCCATGTCCAGTGCGTCCGTGGCTGCCGTCCACAATGCATGCAGCTGTTGAATCTCCGGATCATCGCCGCGAAGGGCGAGCAGCCGGTCCATGACTACCTTCAAGTCCGGGAACACGTTCAACGCGTCCGGACCAGCCATTGCGCCCACCATCGCCTCGAAGAGCCCGGCGGTCGATCCGTCTCCGAACCCGGAACTCGCGAACCATCCGGTGCCGGTTCCGGAGCCGGGCAGCGCATCCTCGGGCGTGAGGAACAGCAGCAGGAACTGACGGAGCTTCTGCGGATCGTCCAGCTGGCGGGCAACGATCTCGTCCAGTCGCCCATCGGGGTCTGTCCGCAGGCTGCCCTGGATAACTGTGCTCTTGGACAGTCCGGCGCCCGAATCCTCGAGCGTGAGCACCAAGTAAGGGGTCACGTCGGCGAGCGGTATTGCGCGGAAGGAATGTTCCTGCGGACCAGAGGAGGGCTCGACGACGGCGCTTGGCTGGGGGAGCGAGAGTAGCCTTAGCGTCGCGGTGAATTCAGGCCCCGGTGACCAGTCATGCGAGACGGTCACTGTAAAGGCGTTCTTGGGTCCGCCATCGGGCACGGCGTCTAAAAGGAACCGGTGGGCTGCGGCATCCCGCAGCGCGTTCTCCAGCCGGAAGGCTGCTTTGTCTTCCTTCGAGCGGGCCTGACCGCCCGTGCCGTCATAGACCGCAAAGGGAACGTCCTTCATGCTTTCCCGGATTCGTTGGACGCCGAGGCGCTTCTTGGCTCCGCGCATCTCCAGCAGGAATTCAACGTTTTTGGTGAAGCCCGCCTCGGTGGCGTTAGCGGAACCCAGGAGTGCATAGGTGAAGTGGTCGTAGTCGCAGAAGTAGGCCTTCGCGTGTAGACCGGTCAGATCATCGGCAACTCGCTGGATTCCTGATTCGCCCATCTCGCTCAAGCCTGAGTCCGCCGACTCGGGGGTGCCGAGCTCGTCAAAAGCCTGGAAGGACGTCCGGGTGTCCGCCACGGTCTTCTCGCTGAGAAGGTCCAGCTGGTCGCCTCGCGAGTAGACGTAGAGGTTCTCTGTCCAGCGGTCCTGCAGCCGGCCAATCAGCCGGTCGTCCAAAAATGGCGAGACGACCAGCTTGTCGCGTCCCAGGAAGGCTGCGTTCCCCGTTTTGTTGTTCAGCGCGATGAAGTTCTCTGGGTCTCGGAGGTGGGCCACGATCGAGCCCTGTTCGAAGTCTTCTCCCATGCCCATCGGACGGAACGCCAGACGGTGGATGTCCTCGGGCAGGTCCCAGCGGACGTTCGCCAGGCGGGAGGCGAGGCCGCGCACCCTGGCCAGCCGGTCGGCGTCGGGCTTTACTGTGCAGAGGCTGGGGAGCCCGGCGATGAACCGCGCAAGAGGCCCGCTGTCCGGGCCGACGTCGTCGACGTCCTGCACTGGTTCGCCGTCCAGCCGGACGAGGAGATCCCAGCTGGCGTCGGTGGTGAGGTTGCGGCTGCTGCACAGGAAGCGGTACCGGCGCTCGCCGTCGTTCTCGAATTCGAGGAGCCAGACCTTGGGGTGGAACAGGCCGCTTTTGACGCTGACCTGGTGGACCATGGGTTCCAGTAGTGCGAGCAGATCGGAGGCGTCCGAAGGTGCCTTGATGTGGCCGGCCTGGCAGAAGATGTCTACACGGTCGGAGACTTTACGCAGGGCACTGAGAACTGCCACCGCGTTCGTGAATTCTTCTCCCGAACCGGCGACGAAGCTCAGCGGCACCGACAGCGCGCTGGTCATGTCCAAAGTGAAGGTGGTACCCACTGCGTGGACGAGCCGGAATCCGGCTGGCGGGCGCAGTTGCTGGGTGAGTGCCTGCCTGTTTGCTGGATTAAGCATTTGCCTGCCCTTCCCTTGCCAGCCCGGCGTGGATATCCAGTACGTTCCGGCGGACTTGAGTCCAGCGGAAGGTCAGCGACGCGACCTGGGTCGGGGGTTGCCATGAACGGAGCCGGCGTTCGTTGCGAAAGCGTGAGTTGGACTTCTTCATCAGCTTTTCCCGGGTTTCGACCACGGCGCGGAAGTCTGCGTTGTGGATCAGCTTTTCTGCGCTGACCGCGGCGGCGAGCATTGCTCGAGCGAAGTCCGCAGTGTTGCTGTTAATGCCTTTGTTCAGGGTTTTGGCACGGCCGAGGTAATCCTCGATGTCCCAGTTGGCGAGGAGTTCTCGTTTGTTTTCGCGTCGGTTTTCCCACGCCTCGAGGAGTTTCTGGGGTGGCTCCAAAGTGTCGACCTCGTTGGGGAAGGTCTTTCCTGATAGCTCGGCAAGAAGGTGCTGATAAAGGATAGTCGCGCCGTTGTGGATGAAAGAGAATACTTCAGCATCTTCAAGCCACTTGGCGGGTTCGCCCTCGGTGCTGCGGCACGCCGGGTCAACCCAAGGTGCCCATGACTTTGGTTCAGGACTGATCGCGGAACCGACGACGTGAGCCAGCATTGTGCCCGGGCAGGTGGTAAGGATTCGCTCCTGGAGCCAACGAGCTTCGTCGTGGGACAGCGTCAGCCCGTTCTCCTCGGACTGCGGAAAGCCTTCCGGAGGTTTTGGCAGGCTTGGATCCCAGATGTAGTAGACGTTTTCGCCTTCCTCGGGGGAAGGCGTCTCTGCGCACATCAGCTGGGCGACGGCGGAGCGATCCGTCTCTGGGTTGACGATCCCGTATCGGCGAAGCGCCGACCAGTAAGCCGCAGACGGAAGTTGCTGCACCTTTTGGCCCGCGTCGCGGCCGATGAAGCTCTCCACGCCGATTTCCTTGAACCGACCGATGAGCTGCCGCTCTGATTCCTCTGAGCGCTTCCAGAGGTCTTCCGGATTCTTCGTTCCGCGCTGCGCTGTTTGGTACGCCCACGGGACAAGGAGCATGTAGCGCGCGCCGAGGTGCAGGACGGAGGTGCCGGGGAACAGGCTGTTGCTGATCACGTCCCGCAGTTGGCCCATGCCGAGATCGTCCGTAGTTTCCGGCGTGCCGAAGAGCTTGACGAGCTCGCGCATCTTCGAGTTTTCCTCAGTGGATGCATCGAGCCAAGAGATCAGGGACGTCATGGTGCTGAGGACTCGCTTCTGCGCTGGTGCCGAACAAATGCAGTGGTGGCACTTCGCAACAACGTTTCGTCCCCCAGGCAGCACCTTATGGCAGAGACGTTCAGCAGCATGGGAAGCTGCGGCAATCTTGAGCAAATCTTTGGCTGCAGGACTTATTTCTGCTTGAAGGTGTTACGCCAGGTAGGGCTTCGGATATGGCTGTGCACAATTGGTCTGATCGATAGGGGACGTATGAAGACCACCTGCACGGGAACCGTTACGTCGTTAGGCGAAAGGACTATCGCGTTGACCGGCAAGATCAGTGTCCGCGGAAAACACATCCTGCGCCCCCAGCTCATCGAAATGCTCCAACGAGCGGGCGCGGCTTACAAAGACGACCTATCGCGAAAAGTCTCCTTACTAGTTCATGGCGACCTGAGTAGCCAGCATGTAGTCAACGAGTGGGAGCAGCACAGTCAGAAGCTCGAGTTCGTCAAGGCGGAGGCAAAGAGCGATCGGCACATTTGCGTGGTGACCTCACGCGGCTTATCCGATTTGCTGGACGGCAAGGCTGCAGAGTGCCAGCTATGGAAGTACCGCCAGTCGTCGAGGAACTAGTAGTTGGACTTCGGAGGGAGAAGTCACCAACATCGCCTTGGCTGTGTAAAACTGGCATCCGATCAGTGAGAAAACTAAATGGGGGTTGTACATGACCGTTGATGCCGTCGTGACAGGGACGTCACATGCCACAGGCGTTCCAACGGAAGGCCAGCTCGTCGAAGTCAGAGGATCGCGGTGGGTTGTCACCGACGTCGAACGACAGGGGCTGATGCGAAGCCCAGCTGATGAAGGTATCCAAGCCAGTCAGCATGCTGTGGCCCTCCAGTCGGTCGAGGATGATCGTCTGGGACACGAGCTTAAGGTCGTATGGGAGCTCGAACCAGGGAGGATGCTGGTCCCGAACAAGGACCTGCCCGACAAGATCGACGCCGACCGCTTCGATGATCCAGAGACCCTCGCCGCCTTCATCGACGCGCTTCGCTGGGGAGCCGTCACGTCCGCCGACTCCAAGCATTTCCAGGCCCCGTTCAGAAGTGCCGCCAACGTTGAGGCATACCAGCTCGACCCGCTGCGCCGTGCACTCGAGTCCAGCCGTGCGAACCTTCTGCTCGCGGACGACGTTGGACTCGGCAAAACTATCGAAGCCGGACTCGTGGTGCAGGAGCTCCTCCTCCGCCACCGCGCCCGAACGGTCCTTGTGGTCTGCCCGCCCAGCCTCTGCCTGAAGTGGCAGGACGAGATGGAAGAGAAGTTTGGTCTTCGTTTCGAGATCATCAACAGCGAGTCCATCGTCGCAGCGCAGAAGACATACGGTCCGCAGGCCAACCCATTCCTGCTCTACCCCCGCGCCATTGTGTCCATGGCTTGGCTGTCACAGCCCCGCGCCCAGCGGATGCTTCGCAACATCTACTCCGAAGTCAGGAACACAGCAAATGCGAGGCAGTTCGCCTTCGACGTGCTCGTAGTGGATGAAGCGCACCACGTCGCCCCGTCCTCCCCATCGGGCAAGGGCGGGGGTGGTTATGCCGTCGATAGCCTTCGGACCATCGCCGTCCGTGAACTTGCCGAGGCCTGTGAGAACCGTCTGTTCCTCAGTGCCACACCACACAACGGCTACGCAGAGTCGTTTACAGCGCTTATGGAGATGATCGATCCGCGTCGTTTTGCCAGAGGTGCACGGCTGGACCAGGAGGCGCTTAAAGCGGTCGCCATCCGCCGCCGTAAGGACGATCTCCCGGAAAAAGGTTTCAAACCCCGAGAGGTGAAGGCGCTTCCCTATACTCCCTCTGACGACGAGGCGAATGCTTACGAGCGGCTGCTCGAGTTCACCAGCAGGCGTGACAAGGCTGTGAAGCAACGGACGGGCTCCAGCGACCTAGTGACGTTGCTCCTGAAAAAGCGATTCTTTTCTTCCCCTCCGGCCTTTGCGATGACCGCTGACGCCTTCGTGTCAACGAATGACTGGAAGTTCGCCAACCAGGCTTCCGGCTATGACGAAACTCTGGGGTCGGAAGCGGCCGATGAGGAAGAGGGCCTTCTGGAGCACCCTGAGATGCAGGCGCTCGAGGCTGCACGCTCCGGGCAGAAGTTGTCCGCCGAGGACCGCCAACTCCTCCAAGAGCTGGCTGAATGGGGGCGTGACTACGAAGGCCGTGCGAACTCCCGTCTGCACACAGTAGTCAAATGGCTCGACGGCGTCTGCCGGACCGCCGGCCCGAATGGCAGCACGCTGTGGACCGACGAACGGGTGGTCATCTTCACCGAGTACGTGGACACCCTGAATTGGATCCGCGATGTTCTTCAGAGCAATGGCTACACGGATGGGCGGCTCGAGGTTATCGAGGGCGCCACCGACAAAGAAGAGCGAGAGCTCATCCGCGCGCGATTCAACGCCCCTCCGTCTGAGCAACCCGTTCGCATCCTTTTAGCCACAGATGCCGCCGGTGAAGGCATCGACCTGCAAGAACACTGTCACCGTCTGATCAACTTCGATATCCCGTTTAACCCAACGCGTCTCGAGCAACGTATCGGCCGGATCGACCGATACGGCCAAACCCACAACCCTGAGGTCTTTCATTTCACGCCCACCGGGGAATCCAAAGCGCTCCTCAGCGGAGACGCAGCATTCTTGGCGCGGATCGCGGACAAGATCGCACGCGTCCGAAGCGACCTCGGCTCCGCCAACGAAGTAGTCGCCCCGGATATTCAGCGGCAGCTCGGAGGCTGGGATATTCCGAAGGCGACACCGAAGAAGAACACTGCCGAAGCCACCATCAACGCCATGCTCGCCGGCGGCCAGGAGCTGAACCGGAAACTTACCAACCTGGAAGAAGGGCTGCACAAGAACCGCGGCGAACTGCACCTTACGCCGGAGAATCTCCAGCGGGTCGTGGAAACAGCGCTTGAGATGGATCATCAACCAGCGCTAGAGGAGTCCGGCAGTGAAGAGACCGATGCGCCCGTTTTTGAGGTTCCAGTGCTCGAGCCTCGGTGGTCACGAACCGTCGAAGCACTCACCACTCGACTGAACCCCGGACAGCCGCGAAAAATCACTTTCGACGCGGAAGGAGCCAAGCAGGACAAAGACCTCGTGCATGTCCACTTGGGTCACCCGCTCGTGCAGCGCTCGTCCAGAATTCTGCGCTCAGAGATGTGGATCCCGGACGCTCGGATCAGCCGGGTCAGCGCGGTCGTGGTGGAGGGTCTGAAAGAGTCGTTCGTCTCGGCCGCCAGCCGCCTGGTTTTGGTCGGCAAAGGCGGTCTCCGGCTGCACGAGGAAGTGTTCTTCGCGGCCACACGTCTCAACCGGCGCCAAGCCATCGCCCAAGGTGATGTTGAAAGGCTACTGGCGGATGCACTCGACGCCGGGCGCCTGGTTGCCGCCCCAGAGCCCCATCGCCTCGCGCTGGCCGAGATCTGGAACAGCGAGGCCGAATCCATATCGATGAAGCAGCGAGTCCAGCAGATCGTGGATGAAACAGCCTCCAAACGTGCGGACAAAGTCCGCGGCTCACTGGAGGCCAGGCGGGCCGAAGATCGCAAGCGTGTCGAGGATATCTTCAACCGATTCAAGGACACCCTGCAGGGGACACTGACCGGGTTGAAGGAAGCGGAAGATGACATGAACATACCCCTGTGGGACGACGCTGAGAAACGTCAGCGCGAGCAGGATGTTCAGCGAATCAGGGTGCGACTTGACGCACTGGAAAGTGAAAAAGAAAAGGAGCTCGCGACGGTGGAGCGCAGATACCAGGATGTCAGCCCGCAGACCCTGGCGGCTGCCGTCGTCTTCGCACTGACTCCTGAAGACGCCCAGCTCAGCGTCGAGGAAGCCCGGCAGAGGTGGGCGAAGTAATGCTGAACACTGCCGCACGTAAGTCTCTGCAAAAAAAGGCGCAGGAGTCTCACCAGACCTGGATTCAGGCTTTTGACACCGAGGGCCCCTTCATTTCTGTTCCTGTGGCCAAGAAGACCTGGGGTGACGTCATACCGCGGCTCTCTGCTGAGGCGCACGAAGGTTTCAGGCTCCGTTTTGCCGACTTCGTCAAGGCTTATGACGCCTTGGACCTTGCCCGCCTCGGCGCACTCAGCGGTCTTTCGAGTGCTGCGGATCGCCTTGAAAACCAGCATGCCCTCTTCCGCGACATCCAAGCCGAATGGGTTTCCTTCGTACTTCGCGACCTGGCCAAGTGGGGAGACCGGCTTGACATCTTTACCGCTCCACTTCCCGAATACGCGGCTTACAGCCCGAACGGTGCTGTCAGGACATCGGCTACCGGAAGGTTGTTGCGGGAAGGGAAACCCCACGCGCTTCTTCTGACAGTCGACCCCGTGGACAGCCTGCGCCAGGACGGTAAGGACGGCTGGTCCGCCAACCTCGTCGACCGAATGGGCGAAATGCTGCGGGCCGCTGAAATTGCCTGCGGCATTGTCACCGACGGCCGGTGGTGGTCCGTGGTCTGGGCCGATACACGTAAAGACGCCAGCCACGTTTCGACCATCGGCAGCGGAATCACTGACGCCCTGAACTGGGCCAGCGACCTCCTGGCGCGAGACGCATACGTCAACCTCGTCAGCCTCAAGACTCTTTCGGGGGCTGACGAAAGCAGCCGCCTCGACGTACTCATTGCAGACAGCCTGCTGGACGCGGAGCAGATCACGGAGTCTCTGGGCACCCAGGTCCGGGGTGCTGTGGAACTCCTGGTTCAGGCTTTTTCCGAAAGTTCCCGGAACGCCCGGAGACTCGGGCTGCCGGACCCTCTGCCCGCTGAGACACACAATGCCTACGAGGCCGCCGTGACAGTAATGATGCGGGTGGTCTTCCTCCTTTTCGCCGAAGAGCGCGGTCTCATGCCGGCCGGAGAGATGTACAGGACGGCTTATTCAGTTGCCGGACTTCTGGACGAGCTCGAGGAACGCAGGAGATACGACGGCGACGAGTCGCTGGAGCGCACTGAAGTGTGGCACCGCCTGCTGGCGGTCAGCGCCGCACTGTATGAAGGCGCTTCCTTCGACGACGTCCGCATGCCTGCATACGGCGGCTCGCTTTTCGATCCCGAACGCTTCCCGTGGATGGAAGGAACCGGAACGGTCGGGTTGCCCATTCGCATCAGCGACCGGGTCATGCTGAAAGTTCTGCGCTCCGTTCAGTACGCAGTAACAGGGAGCGGGCGGACGGCCACTGAACAAAAACTGTCATTCCGCGACATTGACGTGGAACAGATCGGCTATATCTACGAAGGCCTGCTCGGCTACACCGCCGCACGCGTTCCCGAAGGCGAGATCGTCCTCGGCGTTGTTGGCAAAGCTGGATCTGAGCCAGAGATCACGCTCAACAAGCTGGAGGAGCTTTACTTGGCGGCTGATGGCGACGATCTCGCCCTGGCTAAAAAGCTGATCGACTTCTGGAAAAAGGCCCAGCCTGGCGCTGTGGCAAAGTCTCCGGCGCAGCTGGCGAAAATCCTCTCGGATATTGATTCCGTGCAGAACGCTGAGGTGGATCTCAAAATCCGGCACCTGGTGGAGGATGACAAACTGCGCCAGCAGATTGCGAGCTGGGGAAACCTCATCCGCCGGGACCTCCGGGGAATCCCGTACGTGGTGCCGGAAGGCGGACTTGTTGTTGAGGAAACCAAGTCACGGGCAAATGCCGGTGCCCACTACACGCCCCGATCCCTCGCAGAAGAGGTCGTTCTGCACGCTCTGCAGCCGCTCTGTTATGAGCCGGGACCGCTGCAGACTGCCGATTCGACACTGTGGAAACTCAAGAGCTCGACCGAAATCTTGAATTTGCGCATTGCCGACATCGCCGTTGGCTCGGGGGCCTTCCTGGTGGCTGCAGCCCGTTATCTAGGTGAACGCCTGCTCGAAGCCTGGCAGATGGAATGGGCGGCGAGCGAGGACGCATCAGGTCGTGATCTCAACCTTGCCATCCGCGAAGTGGTATCCCAGTGCCTCTATGGTGCCGACATCAATGAGATGGCTGTAGAGATGTGCAAACTGTCGCTTTGGCTAGTGTCCCTGGACCCTAAGAAACCGTTCAGCTTCGTCGACGACAAGGTCCTGCACGGCAACTCCCTCCTCGGCCTGACCGAGCTTAAGCAGCTTCGCGGACTGCACATCAATCCATCATCGCAAAGGCTGACTAATCCTGGGTTCACCATGGATATCGAAGCCCCGTTGCGGAAGGCGGCCGACATCAGAGCCAAACTGGCCACGCCGATTGCCGACCAAGCCGAACTCGATCCGCAGAGGAGTGCTAAACACAAAAAAGTGCTGCTGGCGGAATCAAAGGCAATTACGAACAGACTACGCACCGTCGCAGATGGAGTCATTGCGGCAGGTCTAAAAGTTGGCGGGCGGCCTGGACCGCTGACCGATGATGCCTACGAGAACTTATCGCTGGCAATTCTCAAGGCGTTTCCGAATGCGGCCGCAGATGCTGAACCAGCGATGCTGGACGACATAATAAGGGCAGGTCTTACCCCCACCGCGGACACAGACTACCAGCAATGGAAGCCGCTTCACTGGGTGATAGAGGTGCCTGACGTAATGATCAACCATGGTGGCTTCGACGCCATTATCGGGAACCCGCCTTTCTTGGGTGGAAAGAAGATAAGCCCGACGGCAGGAATGAATTTCCGTTTATGGCTTCTGAACATCATTGCGGAGGGCCGAACGGGAAGTGCCGACTTGGTCGCTTACTTTTTTCTTCGAGCTCAAGCTCTCCTCAGGGCGCGGCAGGGAGTTCTAGGGCTGATAGCAACAAACACCATTGCTCAGGGCGATACCAGAGAGGTTGCGCTGGATTCGATGGTAAGCAGTGGATTCACAATTACGCGCGCGATCCAAAGCTCCCCCTGGCCTGCCAGATCCGCCGCACTTGAGTTCGCGGCTGTCTGGGGTAGCTTGCAACCTCTTGCTTCGGCTGCCCGTTCAGAAGCGGACGGCGTTGAAGGTAGGGTCACTTCTTATC
This sequence comes from Arthrobacter sp. E70, assembly GCF_058266945.1. Lineage (NCBI taxonomy): Bacteria > Bacillati > Actinomycetota > Actinomycetes > Micrococcales > Micrococcaceae > Arthrobacter > Arthrobacter sp. E70. The sequence goes on from NZ_JBYQFR010000004.1 coordinate 86,979, forward strand.
TTTCAGTTGAGGGAAGAGCAAGTGGCGATCCGATTCCTTTGCAAGAGAACAAGGGTAGAGCTTTTCAAGGATCTCTCGTGCTTGGAACTGGTTTCTTCATTTCCGAATCTGAAGCCCAAGCTCTCATATCAGAAGACCAGCGAAATTCCGCTGTTGTTACGCCTCATCTTAATGGTGACGACTTGAACAGCACTCCTAATGGTGTGGCCCGTCGATGGGTGATCAACTTTGGTGAGCGTTCAGAGGAGGAGGCAAGGCGCTTCCCCGCCGTTTGGCAACTCGTCGAGGATCGAGTCCGCCCTGAACGGATTACCAAAGATCCAAAGAAGTACCCCCGGATGGTTTTTGAGTGGTGGAAGCACTGGAACGCCAGGCAAGGTTTGTATAGGACCATTAAAGAGTTGGACGACGTAATTGCCATCGCGCGTGTAAGCAGTACGCTGGCCGTGGCCATTGTACCGTCGCGCCAAACACTGGATGAGAAACTTGTAATCTTTGCAACGGATGCACGTGCAGAGTTTGCAGTCCTAGCGTCGAGTATTCACCAGGTTTGGGCTATGCAATACAGTACTACGCTCAAAAAAGATATAACATACTCGCCCATGGCTATTTACGAACCATTTCCTCGGCCTCGATATACTGATCGTTTGGAAAAAATGGGGGCAGTTTTACATGCGGAACGATCGGAACTAATGCGGGATTGGGGAATCGGTCTCACAAAGCTATACAGCAAGGTCAATGATTCATCAATTGTGGGCTATTCGAGTGTAGACCGTATCAGGGACATTCACCGCGAAATTGATGCCGCGGTGTTGGAAGCGTATGGGTGGGACGACTTGGCACTCGGTCATGACTTCCATACCTACAAGAAGGTTGAGCGGTGGACGGTCGGCCCCATAGCTCGCCAAGAAATTCTGGATCGCCTGCTGGAAGAAAATCACCGACGGGCCGAGCTGGAAGCTCAGAACGGCACCTCTGGCAGGTCCAGACCCCACGCGACTGGGAAAAAGCCCCCTAAGCTGGCTGAAGATCAGGAGATGATTTTCTGATGTCAACTTCCTTCGAGGCTCGCGAGGAATTTGTTGACCTGTTGCGGCTGAACCTGCTAGGTCCGCGCCTCGGGGAAACTGAGACTCTTGCTCAGAGTCCGCGGGACGCCTATCTTGTTGGTGCATTGGCGCCGTCGTCCTTGGAACCGGATGTGGTGAGGGGAAAGGTTGTCCTGTCGCCTGAGGACCCGGATGACCAAGCATCACAACGTCTGGCGCTGGCGGATCCCACGGCCCAACGTGGCGTCGTCGTCGAAGCGGAACAGGACAACGAGGACGAAACCGAAGACGCGGACGACTCCGGCGTCAAAACGGTCAAGAAGGGGCTCATGGCACCCTCGTCCATGGGGATCCGCTTCCAGCTCGCCGCGGATGTAGATGCCGTTCGCGTCACCGCGTCATGGGGCCGCTACAACACCAGTACTGAGGCGCCCGAGATTCCTTCAGAAACATCGGTTGGGGTTACCCCCAAAAAGGCTCGGAGGGTGTACCAGCGGGAACCCTTCAAAATTGAAGAAACGCTGAAGTTGGACGACATTGAACCGGGCGTGACGAAACGCGTGGACCTCTCAAAGCCCGTCGTTCTCCAGGTCGACAGGTATCTGCAGGATGACGGCACACAGCTGATCGAATTGGCGCTGTGCAATGACCTGCCGACCTCCTCCAAGATTCCTCTGTACGACTGGCTCTTCCAAACTCATATGGAAGTAACAGCGGTGGACGGTTCCGCAGTTTTCCTACCGAGCCACGACTACGTCATACATGACATCCCGACACACCTTGACGATGAAGAAAGGGCATTGGCCCTGCAGTACCGCAACCGGCTGGAGTTTGCAGTTGGACGCACCTGCTCCGTCACTTGGACCGTGGCGAAGGACGCCCGGCGAGCAACCTCCGTGAAAACCTCGTGGCTCCCCATTGCCGAGATCCCGCAAACGCAGGCCCCTTCCTTTAAGAGCGTTGAACTTGACATGGATGTACTTGCCAAGATTGGCTCGGACGAGGTTGTACCTGCGCTCATGCCCTTGGTCGACGGATATGCCAAATGGCTTGCTGGACAAGAGTCGAGTTCGAAGGCTCTTCCTGAAAACCTGCGACGGACTGCGACGGACCTCATCGCCGAAGCCGATTTCGCCCGGCAGCGCCTCGCTGCCGGAATACAGTATTTGGCCGACAACAAAACAGCCCTCGACTGTTTCCGCTTCATGAACGCTGCGATGCGTGACCAGCGTTTCCAGTCCCAGGTGGCCCAGGCACGCGCCGCCGGGGATGCTGGTTCTCTCGAGGGTTCAAAGAAACATGTGCTGGCTGCCCCAGACTACCGCGCGCCTGCTTGGCGCGCATTCCAGCTCGCCTTCATCCTGATGCAAATACCATCGATGGTGGAACCGCATCACGCACGGCGGTCCAGTGCGGCCGCCAACGTCGAGCTGTTGTTCTTCCCCACCGGTGGTGGCAAAACCGAAGCATATCTCGGCCTTGCTGCATTCACTTTCGCCATCAGGCGCCGGCAAGGGAACCTCAAAACCGAGGACGGGGCGGTGCAGTTGGATGGGGAGTCCGGCGTAGCTGTCCTCATGCGCTATACCCTCAGGCTGCTGACTGCTCAGCAATTTCAACGTGCCACAGCCCTAGTTTGTGCTGCGGAGATGATCAGGCAGGGTGATCCAGGCAAGTGGGGGACCGTTCCATTCACCATCGGGCTCTGGGTGGGCATGAACGTTAGCCCGAAGCGCTTTGATGATGCCAAGGAACAGATCGACAAGGTCCGCGCCAACAACAGTTCCAAGGCACATGGGCTCACTGTTCTTCAGGTCAGCCGCTGCCCCTGGTGCGGGACGGCCATTAACGGTCGAAGCCACGTCGAAGCGGACGCGGACCGGCAGCGAGTCTTTGTTTATTGCGGCGATGACGAGGAAGAGTGCCCGTTCACGAAGGGCAGGAGCAGTAATTGGGAGAATCCCGGCCTGCCGATCCTGACTGTGGATGAGGAGATCTACCGGCATCCACCCACCTTCCTGCTCGGCACCGTTGACAAGTTTGCGCGCCTCTCCCGTGAAGGCGAAGCCGCAAGTCTCTTCGGATATGTCCGAAAGTTCTGTGAGCGTCACGGCTACGTCCACGCGGATACCAAGTCTTGCGGCGGGGCAGAGAGGCACAATGCTAAAGGGTCGCTGCCTGTAGCCGACGTTATCGACTGCGACCGTCTACGGCCGCCGGACCTCATTATCCAGGACGAGCTCCACCTCATCGCCGGAGCGTTAGGGACCGCCGTCGGACTCTTCGAATCCGTTATCGACGTCGTCAGCTCCTGGATGGATGCCGAAGGACGCGAAGTGCGGCCGCTCATCGTCGCGTCCACGGCGACGGTGCGAAACGCGCACGAGCAAGTTCGCGCTCTGTACGGGCGCACGCCGAGTGTGTTTCCGCCGCAGGTGCTGGACGTTGAGGACACCTTCTTCTCTAAAGAACTCCCAGTCTCGGAGAAGAACCCAGGCCGTCGCTATATCGGGGTCTGCGCGCAAGGTGTGCGTCTTACGACCGCGGAAATAACGCTTGCATCCTTGCTGCTCCTTGCCGGTCAGAAAGTCTTGGATGACTTCGGGGAAGCCGCCGATCCATACATGACCCTGGTCGGCTATTTCAGTGCCACCAGGGAACTGGCCGGCATGAGCCGCTATGTGGCAGATGACGTGACCACCGCAGTCGGTAGGCCACGGGAAGACTCGGGGTTTGCCCAGCGAATCATGGGTTGGGAACTCCAATATGGAGAACTCACCTCTAGAATCTCCTCGGACGACATTAAAACGACACTGGACAAGCTGGCGACTGAGTTTGATCCTGAAGTCCACTCCACAGCCGCTCGTAAAGCTTGGAAGGAAGCGCGTGATTCAGGCAGGAGCGCGCAGTCTGACAAGAAGAGGACGTACCCGTATGACGTGGTCCTGGCGACGTCGATGCTGCAGGTGGGAGTCGACGTCGGACGGCTGGGTCTCATGCTCGTTGTCGGGCAACCGAAGAACACTGCTGAGTACATTCAGGCGTCGTCCCGTGTGGGCCGAGTTGCGAGCAAGCCGGGAATCGTTGTATCGCTCGGGAACTGGACCCGGCCCCGCGACTTAGCGCATTTCGAGCAGTTTCAGCACTATCACGACACCTTCTACTCACAGGTGGAGCCGCTATCGGTGACTCCGTACTCAGAGACATCGATGGATCGAGGCGTGGCCGGCTTGCTGGTAGCTGCGGTACGCGTGATTGAGGGGGCAGTCGGAGCTGATTCACTCAATCCCGAGCAGAAGGCCGGCCTGGTCAGCAGCCGGTACTCCACAGTGGAGGGAATCGTGGCGAGGCTTCTGGAACGGGTTGCATCAGCATCCGACGAACACCAAGCGGAACGTTTCAAGGATCTGATCCAAATGCGGTTGAACCACTGGGATTCACGGGCAAAGCAGGCCAGTCATGACCTTGGCTTCACCAAACCGACCAGTGTGAACGCGAACGCGGCCGCCTTCCTGTTGAAGAGTCCTGAAGAGCTGGACTCCAAGAACATGGACGATCTATTCCGAGTGGCAAACTCCATGCGCGAAGTCCAGCCGGAAATCAATATTCTTGTGAGCCCGATCAAGGAGAATCTAGTGGCAAATGAGGCCAGGCTTGGAGCTGTCGAATGGGTTTTCCCTGCTGAGGACGGTGCCAAGTGACTGAAGAACTGGTCGCTGATTCAATTACTACGCCAGACGGGCTTGCGGAACTCGATCCGCTCGGTGACGCCGAAGTCTCTAACAGCAAGAATCGCGCGAAGGTGAGCGGTCAGCGGCCAAACGCTCTGCTGTACTCCTCCGGCGTGGGCGCCGTCGTGGATCTCCCAAACATGACAGTAATGCCGGCCGGACTCGACGCTTGGGACAAAATTTATGCCCGCCGCGAGCACCAGACAACGATCAGCGAACCACGACTCCTAGATGTGGTGCGGGGCCATCTGGGGCCGCAGGTAGAGCAGCTGCGCCCATTCCCCTGGCAGCCCACCGGGAACAGCTACAAGGACGAAGGCAAAGACCTCGGGGTACCAGCCCGCGTCTTCCCCCAATGGCTGCGCTGCACAGGATGTGACCGCCTGGCGCGCGTGTCCAGTTCAGTCTTCACCTACAAAAACACCAACCCCTTCCGCCCTGACCAAGCGGGATTCACTCACGAGGGCTGCACCGGTCGGTCGAGAGCGGCCGAGGTGGCCACAGGTGCACCGAAACCGGACAAGAAGGGGTCGGCCCGCCCTGCGGTACCGGCTCGATTCCTGCTGGTTTGCACAAATGGTCATGTGGACGAATTCCCCTACCAGGAATGGGTTCACCGCGGGGTGAAGTGCACCAAGGCCTCCGGCGCGCCCTCCCTCAAACTCCAGGACCTAGGAAGTTCAACCCTTACGAAAATTACATGCCTGTCCTGCCGTGAATCTCGGTTCATGAACGAGGCCTATGGACCCGCCGCTCACGACAAGCTGCCACGCTGCAGGGCCAGGCACCCTCACCTCGACTGGTTCGACCCGAAGGGATGCACGGAGGAAGTCAAGACACTCATGATCGGCGCGGCGAATCTCTGGTTTTCCTCGCTTGTTTCGACACTCGTGCTGCCGCGCAAGATCGATCGCTCTGCGGTCGAGGTGGCACGGGAGCTAAAGGGTGCCCTTTACCCGGCAGACCTGGCGATGGTGGCGTCAGTGGCCGGCGACCATCTCGCAGCGGCGCGGACACTAATCAAAACTCAATGCCAAGTACCAGTTGAGGATCTCACCGACTCTATTCTGACCGAGGCAATCCAGCTTGCGGCCAGCAGCGCTGACCTGACCAACGTGGCTGACGTAGAGTCGCCGTCGTTCGATCAAGTAAAGCTGCTCGATCCTGAGTGGCGGGTCCTGAGTGACCCGGCTCAGTTCCCAATGATTGCCGCAACGTCTGACTTTCAGATCGAGGATGTTTCGCCCCCCGCTGGGGCCGGTGGGCTCGTTGCCGGCGTAGGTGCGGTCAACAAGCTCAAGAAGGTAAACGCGATTATTGGGTTCACCCGCATAGATGCATTGGATCGGATTTCCGACCACAAGGGCCGCGTCGTCCCACTTCGCCGGACCAAGCCGGAGTGGGTGCCAGCAACAGAGGATCGCGGTGAGGGCATCTTCATTCGATTCGACGAGGAGACCGTTGCGGCTTGGGAGGCCAAGGTCGAGGCTTCCGTCATTTGGGAGCGGCATCGCCAGGCCCACACCAGAAACTGGGCAAATCGGCAGTCTGAAACGGCGCAGACGGGTAATCCTGACGACCGGTTCCCGCCACCCCGCTTCTGGGCCGTCCACACCTTCTCGCATGCCCTGATCCGTCAAATGACCCTTCAAAGCGGGTACAGCTCAGCGAGCATCGGTGAGCGACTCTATGCATGGAAGGGTGACGGAGTTTTGCAGCCAGCTGCCGGCGTCTTGATCTCCACAACCGCGCCGGACTCGGAAGGAACTCTCGGCGGCCTGGTAGCGCTGAGCGATCCGAAAAAACTCGGGAAGTTGATCCGCGATGCCTTGCTGCGTGCGTCCCGCTGTTCTTCGGACCCGGTATGCGGGCAACGCGTTCCCCAGGACCCGGAAGACTTCCTACACGGCGCCGCCTGCCACTGCTGCCTGTTCAACTCCGAAACGTCATGCCAAAACTCCAACAGGTTCCTGGACCGGCGGTTTATGGTCGATTTACCTGCGTCGAGCGAAGCTGGGGGCGAGAAAGTCCCCAGCCTGTTCCAAGCGCTACTGGCGGACTGATATGGCGAATGCTAGTGGGGGAGCATTCGATGAACTCGGGCGGATCCTGTCTACGGCTGAACTGAAGAAGCTGATAGCGGCGTTCGATATGGGACAAAGCTGCCGTCTGGCAGTGAAGCAACTTTCTGGCGTCAAGGTGCAGGTGGTTGGGAGTCTTTTGAAAGAAGCGGGCCTCAACGAGGCGTCGGCCAGCCTTCGAGCGGGCCTTTGCCGCGCGGTACTGGCGGCGCGTGAGGATTCCCAGGCGGAAATTGAAACTGTGTGGACTATGCCCGCTCATGCTCAAGTTGCGGGGCTAAGCACTCCTGCGATGTTCCATGAGATCGGCAAAGCCAAGGATTCCATCGTTGCGTCAACTTTCAATATCCAGCCGGAAAGCGCGATGGTCCGTCGCCTCGCAGAAGCTGCGGAGCGCGGGGTGGCAGTTACTTTAATGGCCACACCGGGTGGTCAGCACGGGCCAGCAACCGGCATGGTGCAGCTCAGCATTCAGCTTAGTCACAAGATCCCGGGCTGCAAGCTGCTAACGCTGGCGGACGCTGCCGACGGGTCGTATCAAGTGCTTCATTCCAAGTTTGTAGTTGTGGACTCGAAATGGGCCTTTGTAGGGAGTGCCAACTTCAGTAATGCCGCTTCTTCCAAGAACGTAGAGTTGGGGCTGCAGGTTCACTCGGAGTCATTGGCACGGAAGATACTTAGGGATGTCCAAGCGTTTGAAGCACAGGGTGTGCTTGTGCCGGTACAGTCTGCCGTGCCAAGAGTGGTCGGCTCACAATGAAAGGGTTTGCTAAGTCGTGGCGGATTCGACGAATAGTTCCAAACAAGAAGGCTCAAGGGAATGGTCTAATCCAGCCTCGCTAATTCTCGACAATGCACTCTACGGTGGCCCCTCAGGCCTTGACGAAGACACGATCACATGGTCTAAGGCAACCGCCCACGAGCTGGCCCGGACTGTCAGTGCTATCCAAGATTCAGCTGACTTCGGTGCCGAACTCGTCACCCTAATGGCGGGTTCGCGGCGCGAAGTTTCACTGTTGGCCCTCGAACTCTTGGCTCTAGCCTTGCTTCCGAATGGATCTGTAGATGGGAAGAACGAGGATCTCTTTCGGCGGCTCATTGCCACAGTCGTCGGCAAACCAGTTGTTGTGCCGGAGGCTTTGTGTGCCAGGATCATGGGGGCTGGGCATGGACCGCCACGATCGAGCGCCGATCTGGGCGCACGATTCTTGTGGCTGGTAAAATACACAGAAACGTTTGGAACTTGCCCGGACTTCGACTGGCTTGTGGAGCGAGGTGACGACGAGTATATCGGGCACGAGGATCTGCATGACCGTTGCACATTCGAATTCGTCACGCAGAGCCCGTGGGCAGCTGCGGAGTTTTCAGATCATGTTCCAGCAGACTGCCCAAGCATGCGATACGATCTGGACCACATGCTCTGGCCGCAGAAGCTTGCGCCGTTGAAAATCAGAGAAGATGCTGGTCGAATCCTCGAGGACAACTTTGGCCTCCTCAGAGAAAGCGCCGGCAAATCAGAAATTGCGATTTTGAAGGATCTATATCTGCTAAAGGATCTGCTGGGTTCTTGGGATGCGCTATCTCCAGACGTGACGTGACGCCAAGCGAATTGGCCTCGATTTCCCGGCACCGCCAACTATCGAGTTCTACATTGGTGGTTCGGCAGCAGCGTCGAATCCTCCCTCTAAACGGCTCCTGACTACAGGAGCCGTTCGTGTGGGTCTTGTCGAAGTACTTAAGGTCGCCATTCCGCGTCACAACGAAATCAACGAAATCACTGCACAGAAGATCCTCAAACACCTCAAAAACTAGGCTAACCGCCAGACAAAAGCTAAGCTAACCGCCACAAAAACTAGAAAGCTCTGCATCTCATGAAACTCACTGCTGTAGCCGAAAGGGCCGGCAAGTGGTAGGCAGTCGAAGTACCAAAAATTCCTGGACTGTTCACCCAGGCCAAGCGCCTCGACGACGTCGGAGAACTAGTGAAGGACGCCGCGGCTCTGCTCACAGGAAAACCGGAAGATTCCTTTGAAGTCGAAGTAACGGTCGACACCAGCAATCCACAACTCAACGACCTGATCCATGACGCCAAGGCCAATGCGAAAGAAGCGGCGCGCCTCCAGGCGGAAGCCTCCGAACAAAGCCGCCAAGCTGCGTCAAGACTGGCAACCGAAGGACTCACCGTCCGTGAAATAGGAGAAGTCCTCGAATTATCCTTCCAACGGGCCCATCAGCTGCTCGCAACTATTAAGACTAACCCCGACATCAAAACAGCCACTAGCATAACCAACAGGCGGAGCGGTAAAACGTCAGTCACGACGAGCCGCGGGGCCACCAAATCGGCCCTCAGCAGCAAGTCAAGATCCAAAGCCTAAAACAGGCATGGTTATCCAGCCAGGGATAACAACGATAGTAGCGCGTGCACCCAGCAAACATACGAGGGCCGTAGAGGCCAAGGCCCGCAGCAAGCCGCACGTTGCGGGCCTTACTCTTGCCCATAGAACCAGCGTCCCTCTGCACCCACCCGCTGCCACTGTGACAACGGCAACCTCATCACTAGCAGCAGCCGCAGGCTGATACACCAACTCAAGCAGGCGCAACGAAGAAGAAATCAATGGCCGCTAGTTAACCTCGATTTTCATGACGGTCGAGTGGGCCGCTGGTCTGGGATGCAACTTCGAATGCGGAGCGGCGATGCGGGGGTGAGCATAGATAGACAGCCCTATAAGAACTCCACGGTGCTAATCCTCTGCTCGCCATATTGAAGTTGGACACCAAAGCCACATAAAGTGGTGCAAGTTTTTGGTTCCTGGTGTCCGTTTGCTATGATTTGTCCTGTGGGGTTGCTGGCGAGGCTTATTTTTCTCGTGCGGCACCTAGGCCTTTGTGCAGGGGCGGGCACGAATTCGCACCCCACGCCTAAAAAAGGTGGAGCCCTGGAAATTGCACTGTCGTGGATCGTGATTTATACCCACAAGGAAGATTTGCCGCTGCATGGATCACCTTACTTTCAGTTGCGTAACACTAAAGCTCCCTATGCGAAAATAGACGTCCCAGCAGCGTTCCGATACCCCGCAGTTCGCTTGGATTGGCTGAAGGCTTTTCACTCGAAGATGGCTAAAATGTTCAGCGACTGGCCGTTAGTTGATCATGCTCCAAGTTTTCCATATCTAGTTTCACTCGATGATGGCACCCGCGTGTCTATTACAATTTCTGCGACTGCGTTTTATCCCCGGATACTGAGCCTGCGTGTTGAAGTGAAGGGTGCCATTGGTGAGCATATTGACTCGCTCGCAGACCGGCCGGAACTAGGAAACATTCGCAGCCACCACAGAATTGACGAAGTTGTTCAAGCAGTTCTTCGCTTAGTGGTCGGTGAGGGCGACGCAGGTCGAAGAATTGCGTATCAACAATTTCCGGTGATGAGGATCGAGAAAATCGCGTCCAATCACTTTTCGACCTGGCAAGAGCATTTCAAACAATCTATTGCCCGAGTGCTCATACGTAATGATTCCTCTGGGGCCATGCGCGATGAGCTTGTACATGATCTCTTCCGAAAAGCGGAGCAATTCAACTTCAAGTCTTCGCGCGAATACATGTTATTGGATAAGCAGGGCCTGCTTCTACTTGCTTCGGTTGAAAGCCATTCTGCAAATAATCGCCTTCGCGACGCGGCCTTCAACAACGCAATCTGCCTCGGGGAAATTGGTTTGGTATTCCAAGCTTTCCTGGCGGAATATTTGAAGCTGCGCGCGTCTCGTCCAATTTTCGCTGACTTTGTTTTGAGTCGCATCGAGTCGTGGTGTGTGGCTCGCCGTGCAGTTTTAGGCGTTAGTGTCACGAATGGTAAAGTTTGGGACTTAATATGCGAAGAACTGAACATCGCTGAAATGTATCGTCTAATTACTGCTCGAACTTATGTTCGTGCCCAATTGGACAACAAGATGCAGCTATTTGATGAATGGATTGTTGGAGAGGGTGCTTGGCTTGAGCAGGCCACAAGTGGCCGCGATCTCGACCTCGAATTTAATCATGAGTAATTGGGTTACGGCTTTCTTCGACTGGTGGACGTCACTCACTCGTGATCTTACGCCAGGAGATTGGCCGACCTTTGCTGGCTCTATCTTTGCTGGTCTCGCCGCTTTTGCAGCACTGCTGACTCTTGACAAGCAACGACGGGAGTCCAGGGTGCGCAACAACCTGGAGCTGCGGCGTCAGGCTTCGCAAATTGCTGCGTGGATAGTAACGGAGGACACCCCCATGAATGGGAGTGTATTCGGAAGCGGTGCCATTCGAACATTTGCACGAGTGTGTAATCCTTCAGGGGCCCCGATATTTAACCTGGTCGTTCGCGGTTATGCTCAAAATGAATTGGCGTTTACGAAAAAAGTCTCACTTGTGCCTCCTGGGGATGCTCCCTTAGAACTTGACGTGTCACGCGAGGTGTTCGAAAAGTCCGAAATTTTTTTGGAAATCGAGTTCCTCGATGGCAGCGGCAATGGCTGGCTCCGTAACCGCAAATTTGAGCTGCTAGGAAAAACCAATCCAGGCACTTGGCTTCCATGGATGCGCAAGGGGAACGGCTAAAAATTCCTTCTCGTTGATTATGATTTTTAGCGCCATATCGTCAAGAGCCCCTGACTCCTCGTCAAGCTCGCGCAAAATCGACTGTTTGACTTCCCGTTTTCGCGGCGCCGATTTCCGCTGGCTGTGCCGGTGCCCTCTAGCGGCTCGAATGAATAGCCACTAGCTTACTTCTTGAGTTGAAGCTTGCCGATGCCATGGACTCAACGTATGTCGAGGATGGAGCCGGGTGAAATCAGGCGTCACAAGTTGCCCTCACTTCGTGGCTGGTTATGCCCTTGAGCCTCCACATACGCGTACATTTGATCCAGTTCGTCCGGATCTACGATGAAGGAAATAGCTGTCGAAGGAGTGCTACTCGTCAGCGCTGCTTCTCGTATGCTGGTGCGGATTGCGTCATCTAGGGCCGTGTCTGTAGTAACCTCGAATCTCGAACCATCCCAGCCAGTCATGTGGCGTCCTTGAAATCTGTAGACTTCGAGAATTTCATTGACGATCTTGGAAAGATCTTTGGCCGTCTCTGATTTTTGCCGTCTACGCGGCATGGCGCCTGTTCCAATATTTGTATGTATTCCACGGACTAGGTTCAGGATTTCTTCCATCACCTCCCTCTCGTCTCGACGTGCGGCGCGTTTCTCTGGGTGTGCGCTGTTGATTTCTAGGAGCTGAGCCTCAAGTTGGGGCCATAGTGCAAGAAACGTGCGCCCCAAAATCTCTTCTTTAAGTGGTTCTTGAAGTTGAGTATTCATATCAAATATCAAACGCCGAATTCCTTCTGCATTGGATAAACGCGAATGAAATTTCGTCATGGGGCCGGTCAAATCAGCCGGCGAGTTGAAGTCGATGAGCAGTGGAGCAACACGAGTGTCATCAGCGTCCACCTGTTTTGAAATAGCTCCAGCTTCAAAATTCAGCCATGGGCGTTCCTGGTTCTCGGGGGTAACGCAAATGATGCCGAACTTCGCATTTGTCAATTCTCCTGTTATGCGTGAGTTCCAGTCTTGCCCAGACTCAATATCGAGATCGCTCATCCATGGTTTTGCATTGTTTAGAATGCCCGGTATCCACTCATGTAGGGCAGCGGCAACCGCCTTGCTCTTTTCGCCCGACCAACTGATAAAGACCTTCAAATTGCCTCCCGACTAGTGTTTCTTCGGTGATCCTATAGGAACAGGCTGATGAAACTAAAAGCGGTTCAAAGAGAGTCGGTCCTAAGGGCGCCCTCTGAACGGGTAACCGTCGCCACCTCAACCGCGACGCGCTTCGGAACCTTTGCATCTGTTCGTAAGGAGGAGCTGTCGTCCCTCGCAAGGTCCAGGGCACCCCTAGAACGTGTCCACTTATGGAAGGGCGGCAGGCCAAGGTTGGATGCTTCCGCCGTGACGTCGTGGAGCGCCCACCATGGGCAGCGCTGTTGGGAAAGGGCGCGGCCAGCTTGCGCCGGTCGACTGCTCGAACCCCACCCCGAATTGATTAAAGCCGTCTTTCTCACGGGTTTGAGTTACCCGGGTTTCAGTTAGTTGTCCTCGTAGGTGTATTTGAGCTCAGTATTAAGGTGTACACGCGCATTTCGTTGAGGGGTTCGCTCGTTGATGAAGTAGCGTACCCACCGGAACTACTTTCGGCAGGCTCAACCTTCGACAGCAGCCACTTCAACTTGTACCCGGCATCCTTGAACTTCTGCACGTGCCTAGGGTTGGCGCCGCCGTCCGTCACCAGGGCCCGGGGGAGAGCCAACCTTGCCCAGGCGTTGGAATGGCCGCAGTCCGAGGCGGGACGAGGCTGCCAGTACGTACGCGTCCCGCCCGCGCCGGGTCAGCAGCTTGTCAGGGCGGTTTGGGCGTGGGCAGCTTCGCAAATGCCTTCCTCGGCGGTAACGGCCAGAGCGGAGAGGAATGCCGGGTCAAAGCTCATCCGCTCCAGGCTGCCTCGGCCAGGTGCCCGACGAAGCGTTGGTCGACGATGCGCAGGCGGCCGCCCAGGCAGCCCACCTCAATGCTCCCCGAATCCGCGAGTTCCTTCATGATGTTTTGCCGGGGTGGTCACGGACAGCTTTTCGAACCGGCGTAGTTCGTGGCCCAGGGTACCATGGTGAAGCCGGCGTCGAGCAGGATGCTCTCTCCAGGTGGGATCACGGACGCCTCATCGACCGATCGCGTGTTTCTGCACGAACGTCTCGCCGCGGCGCTGCCTTAGTGAACCTCCTGGTCCCCGCAACACCATGGCGCCGTCCTCGGTGCGGGCCAGCGTGCCCTGCCCGTTCAGGACTGCCAGGTCCCGCCGGATGGTGGAGGAGTGCAGTATCGGAAGCAGGTCTCGACAGGCTAAGCCACCATTTTGACAGCCTCAACTATCGAGGTTGAGCGTGAACACCCACAGCAGCACGTCCTCGCCCGGGACGTACCAGTCCCGCTCCGATGCACGTCGGAATCCCAGGGACCGGTAAAGCTCGTGGGCGCGTTGCATGAACGTGGCGCTGGTGATGCTGATGGCCCCGATGCCGGGCAGCTGCCGGGCGTGCTCCACGATCTCCCGCACCACGGCCCGGCCCACGCCGCCGCCCTGGTGCGCGGGGTCCACCGCCAGCATCCGGAACTCAAGCTCCCCGTCCTGCGCGATCTCGCTGTACGGCTGCCCGGCGAAAGTCAGCGTCACCGCCGCCACCACCTTCCCGGGGGTTTCCGCCACCCACACTTGCGCGTGCTCGGCGCGGTGTTCCACGTCCTCCAACACACTCATGTACGGATGGTCGGCGGCGAAGTGCCCTGCCCGGAGATACGCGTCGCGGGTGATCCGCCGGACCTCCGGGAAGTCCGCCGGTACCGACCGCCGGAAGGTGACAGTCACCGGCAGCGTGACACTCACGAGGAAGCGCCCGTAGGAGCAGCCGTGCGCTCCACGTAGTGGCGCAGCTGTGCCAAATCCGGCTGCGACGACGGATCGCCCACAGCGTCGGCACCCACGGCATTCGCCACGGCCAGCGCCCGCCTGTAGTCCAGCCCGCTCCGCAGCGCCAGCACCAGGGCGACGCAGAACGCGTCGCCCGCGCCCACCGTGTTCGCAACGGAAACAGCAACAGATGGTGCCTCGGCCACCTTCCGGCCGTGCTCGAACATCGCCGAGCCGTCCTTGCCGTACGTCACCGCCACCAGCTTCGCCTCAGCGAGGGCGGGGATCAGGGCGTACTCGCTCTCGTTGACGATCACCAGGTCGCACCGCTCCAGCAGCTCCGCCGGCAGGTCCATGGCCGGCGCCGCGTTCAGCACGAAGAAACCCTGCGCCTTTCGGGCAGCTTCCAGCACCACATCCAGTCCGACTTCCAACTGGCACAGCACCGTCTCCTCCGGGCCGAACTCCACCCCGTCCAGCGACAGGTGCGAGTTGGCACCTGGGCACACAACGATTTGGTTCTCGCCGTCGCGGTCCACCACGATCAGCGCGGTCCCGGTCGGCTGAGGCAGGACGGCAACGTCGGAGGTGTCAACGCCGGCAGCAACCAGGGCGTCGAGCATCCCCTGCCCGGACGCGTCCGGGCCGACAGCCCCGACCATCCGGGCACTGCCTACCAAGCGGGCGGCGGCGGCGGCCTGGTTGGCGCCCTTGCCGCCGGGCTGCTCGGACAGGACGGCGCCGCCGATGGTTTCGCCCGCCGTCGGAAGCCGCTCGGCGGTGGCGATGAGGTCCAGGTTGATGCTGCCGACCACGGTGACGGCAGGACGTGTTGTGTTCATGGGAAAACTCTCTCAGGGGGAGGGCCGGAAGCGGCCGGGCTTTCGAAAAAGTGTAGCGCATGGTTGTACTTGTGAGTCATACATGGTTGTATAACAACTCGAAATCGCCACAAAAGGCGATCCCTTCTGCTCGAACAAAGGAGTTTGATGTGAACACCCCGACCCCCGCCGCAGCCGCGCCTCCCGCCCAAGGAGGCGCCGCCGTCGTAATCCCCGACAACGACGCAGCGAAACTTTCCGGCCGCCGCGCCGCCCTGCTGATCTCCACCCTTCTGCTGGGCGTGCTGTCCTTCCAGCTGAACGCCAGCATGGTGACACCCGCGCTGCCGCAGATCGCCGCGAGCTTCGGCGAAAGCGCGGACAGCGCCGCCCCCGTCCAGTCCATGTTCTTCCTGGCCGGCGCCATCGCCGGGCCCGTGATCGGCCGGTGGAGCGACTTCATCGGCCGCCGCCCGGCGCTGCTGCTGGTCCTGGGCATCATGGGCGCCGGCACCATCCTCTGCATCGCCGCGCCCACCCTGCCGCTGCTCGTCGCCGGCCGGTTCCTGCAGGGCGTCTCCAGCGCCGTGTTCGCGCTGGCCTACATCGTGCTCAGCGAGAACCTGCAGGCGAAAGTCTTCGGCACCTCCGTGGGCATCATCGCCGCCATCAACGGGGGAGTGGGCGGCGTGGACGGCTACGTGGGCGGGCTCATGGCCGAGACCCTCGGCTTCCGGTCCATCTTCGTCGTCGTCCTCGTCCTCACCGCCATCGCCGCCGTCTGCATCTTCCGCCTGGTGCCCGCCGGGCGGCCTGTTGGGGTGCGCGGCGCCATGGACTGGTGGGGCGCCGGCTCCCTCTCGCTGTTCCTGGTGTTCCTGACGTACTTCGTGTCCGGCGGTTCGGCCGCCGGCTGGACCTCGCCCACCGCCCTGGCCCTGCTGGCCGGCACCGTGCTGTCGTTTGCGGGATTCTGGTTCATTGAGAAGCGCCGCAGCCACCCGCTCATCGCCGTGCACCACCTGCGCTCCCGCCAGGTGTGGCCGGTCATCGCCACCACCGTCCTCACCCTGGCCGGCATCTTCGCGGTCATCAACTTCACCGTGGTGCTGCTGAGCCAGGATTACGACGGCGGTTTCGGGCTTTCCGCCTCCGTCTCGGCGTTGCTGTTCCTCACCCCCGCCGCGCTGATCGGCGTCTTCGCCGCGCCTTTGGCGGGGTGGCTGGCGGACCGGCGAGGCTGGGTGCGCAAGTTGCGGCTGGGGACTTCGCTGAGCCTGGTGTGTGCCGTGGTGGCCGCTGTGTTTTTTTCCAGTCCCGTGGCGGTGTTTATCGCCATTGCCTGCCTGGGCATCTTCTACAACGGCTTCTTCCTCACAGCCATCAACGGGCTCTCGGTGCTTTTGTCGCCCAAGGAGGCCCCGGCGGCCTTGCCCGGCATCAACGGTGCCTCGTTCGGGATCGGGGCGAGCCTCGGCGTCGTGCTCGTGGCACCGTTCGCCGCGCAGGCCACGGCCGCCGGGTACGCCACCGCCCTCTGGATCTCGGTGGGCATCACCGCCGCCGCGTTCATCGTCAGCCTCTTCGTCGCCGCCCCCAAGGGCGAGACCGTCTAACCCATCTATCTGTTGCGAAGGAACCTATTGTGACTGCCCCCGTTTACCTGGACTGCGACACCGGCATCGACGACGCCCTCGCCCTGGCCTACCTGCTCGCCTCTCCGCTCGCTTCCGTGGTGGGCATCGGGACGGTCAGCGGGAATGTGAGTGCCGCGGTTGGTGCCCGGAATACTCTTGACCTGCTTTCGTTGGCCGGTGCCGCTTCTGTGCCGGTGGCCGTGGGTGCGCACGATCCGCTTGCTGGTTCGTTTGGCGGCGGGGCGCCGTGGGTGCACGGGGAGAATGGTGTGGGGGAGGTTGTGTTGGCGCCTTCTACTGCTTCTGTTGTTGCGGAGTCTGCGGCGGAGATGCTGGTGCGGCTGGCCCACTCTTATCCCGGTACGTTGCGGGTGGTGGCGATTGGGCCGCTGACCAACATTGCCGAGGCGTTGCGGCTGGAGCCCGCGCTGCCGTCGTTGGTGGAGTCGGTGACCGTGATGGGCGGGGCCGCGCTGGCGCCGGGGAACATCACGCCCGTGGCAGAGGCGAACATCTGGCACGACCCCGAGGCCGCCGCCCTGGTGCTGGCCGCCGACTGGGACGTGACCCTAGTGCCGCTGGACGTGACCATGGCGTCTGTTCTGGAGGAGCCGCACCGGCAGGAGTTGCTTTCTTCTGCTGCGCCGGTGCCGCGGGCGCTGGGGGAGATGCTGGGCTACTACTTCCGCTTCTACGAGGGCATCTACGGCCGGCCCTGCTCAGCGATGCACGATCCGCTGGCGGCGGCGCTCGCTGTTGGTGCTGTTAAGCCGGCTCTGGCGCCCGTGGTGCGCGCCGCCGTCGACACCTCCAACGGACCCGGCCGTGGGCAGACCGTGTGCGACATGCGCGGGCTGTACGCGGGGTACCCTCCGGTGTCCGGGGCACGGTGCCGTGTGGTCCTCTCACTGGAGGAGGACTTCGCCCCGCACCTGGTGGAGACGCTGCTGGGCCACTTTGAAGGCACGACGGCGGCACTCGCCTCGGCGGGATCGGTCGCTTGATGCGCCCCGTCGGGCATGACAGCCCACACTCGGACGATCGGGATGCCTTAATTGGGAGTTGACGCCGAGTTCGCCCCTTCAGCAGAATCCGCCAGCGGTAGCATGAGGCAGCGGTAGTCCATTCTCCTCTTGAGCACGGAAACCTTCGGCGACGGAAAACCTGCGTCCCGTAGTTCCTGCGCCTTCCATCCCGCGCCCTTGGCCTTTTTGAAGGACTCTATGTAGCGGCGTCTTGCTTGATACAACACGCGCTCGGCGTCGTGCATGGCATTGAAGGCTTCGAGGACGTTGGAAGCGAACTCGAGTTGTTGCTCTGAATGGCGCTGATTGGTCTGTCGGAGGAATTCCAGCGGGTCCTTGCTATTCATGACTCATCGTATCGATCGGCGCCAGCGACGGACCAGAGTCGAAATTTGGGGCCGCAATCCGACCGCAGGAACCGAAACGGCGGGACGTAATCCTCCCGCCGTTTCGATCTTGTCCAGGTCAGCTCTGCGACCCGATGACCGAATGGGCGATCAGCATGTCGAGCCGGCGAACGTCCACCTTCTTGCCGACCTTGATTTTGATATGACCAGCCCGGGTCCACAGTTCCAATTCGGCGTCGAGATCGAACTTGCCGGCGTTCTCGGAAGACCACATGTTGATAGCGGAGTACGGCAGTGAGTACACCTCCACCTTCTTGCCGGTGATGCCCTGGGCATCGCGGACAATCATGCGCTTGGTGGTGAAGATGGCGCTGTCCCGGAACGTCCTGTAAGCCGCAACCGGCTGCTCACCGGGGAGCATCAGCTCCATTACATCCTGTGGGATAGGACATTCCTCGATGAACGTCCACGTTGTTACTGCTGCTGCCTCCATAACGAGGCCCCTCTTCCTTGGTTCAAGAACCCGCCCAGTCTCTCAAACTCCGTGTCATCGACGTTCAGGCGCGCTGAGGCTTGGGGGCGGGACTGGAACTGCTGCATCACCGACAGGTGCCCGGCCCGGGCAGCGATAAGGCACTTGGCCAGGTAAAACGGGATCTGCGACGAAGAGTCCGGCTCAGGGAATTCCTGAGGCGCGCCTGAAGGGGCACAACGGCCCCGCCCCTTCAGGCTTCGCCTTAGTTCTTGGATATTGAGGTCAGCTCCGCAACCGTAGGTACGTCCACCCAGGCGCCCTTGTCTGCCGAAGTGACAATGGAGTCGTCGATGAGTGCTGTCTGGTAGCCATCGGCAAAGTTCGGGCTCACGGTGCCGCCTTCGGTGATGGCTTTGAAGAAGTCGTGTGCCTCGATAATCTTCGTTTCGCCGTAGCCGATTCCCAGGGCGGGGATCGGCCAGAGCCCTTCACCGTAGGGATGAGCCGGGCCGGTGTAGACGGTGCGGAATCCACGCCGATCGTTTTGGTCGGAGGCGAAGCAGACCTGCAGTTCGTCGCGCCGTTCGTAGTTGAAGACGATGCTGCCTTCGGTGCCGTGGATTTCGAAGGTGATGAAGTTGTTCCGGCCGTACGCGTTGCGGGTGGCCTCGATGGAGCCGACCGCGCCGTTGGCGAAACGGACCATGGTCATCACCTCGTCGTCCACGTCAACCTCCCCGCGGGGCCCTTCGCCGCCGCGGACGTTGCCGAGGGCGTCCGCGCCCCCGGTCTGCAACGGACGTTCCGGGATCCAGGTTGAGAGGACCGAATTCACGGACGAGAATTCGCCAACGAGGTAGCGGGCCATGTCGACGACGTGGGTGGCGATGTCGCCGAGGGCGCCGGAGCCGGCGATGTTTTTTTGGAAGCGCCAGGACAGGGGGGAGTTGGGGTCGGCAGACCAGTCCTGGAGGTAGGTACCGCGGAAGTTGAGGACTCGACCGATCGCGCCTTCCTCAATGTACTTCTTGGCCAGGGCGACGGCGGGTGTGCGGCGGTAGTTGAAGGCGACCATGTGCACGATGTTGGCATCCTGGACAGCGTCGTACATGGCCTTGGATTCCTCTAAGGTGCGGGCGAGGGGCTTTTCGCAGATGATGTGCTTGCCGGCCTGTGCCGCGGCGATGGCGATCTCGGCGTGCAGGTGGTTTGGTGTGGCGATGTCGACGACGTCGATCGCAGGGTCATCGATGATCGCGCGCCAGTCGGAGGTGGAATTCTCGAAGCCGAAGCGGCGGGCTGCCTCGGCGGCGAGTTGGTCATTGGCTTCGGCGATGGTGTGGCGCACGGGGAGGGCCGGGGCGGGCCAGAAAAGCATGGGCATGGCGGAGTATGCCAGCGAGTGTGCCTTGCCCATGAAGCCGCCTCCGATGAGGCCGACGTTAAGATTCTTCATGATCGTGTTCCTTTTCGGAATGGAGGGGTTAGGGGAGGAGTTCTTCGAGGTACTTGCGGCTGATTTCGGCCGCGGCCCGGGGGTCCCCGCCGTACTCGTCGAGCTCGACCATGAGCCAGCTGTCGTAGCCGCTTTCCTTGATGGCCTGGATGATGTCGGGGAAGTCCAGCTCGCCCTGCCCCAGGGGCAGGAAGGACAAGGTTTCCTTGTGCAGGTCTTTGAGGTGGACGTGATGGATCCGGTCCCGGTATTTGCGGATCGTGGCTGCTGGGTCGGCACCGCCTGCGGCAAGGTGGGCGGTGTCCGGGCAAAAGCCGATCCTGGTGAGCGGCATGATGCGGTCCAGCTCGGCCGGGTTCTCCACGATGGTTCCCAAATGGGGGTGGTAGCTGGCGGACAGCCCTGCTGCCTCGGCGATGTCGGTGACGGTGTCCAGAGCCTTGCCGAGCCGCTGGTAGTCCTGGTCGGTGGTGCCGGCGGCGCGGCGGGCGCCTCCGCCGACAACGAGGCGCTCGGCTCCGAATGTCGCGGCGAGCTCGGCGGCCTGTTGGATGCGGTGCAACTCGTCCGGGAGTATGTCTGCGTAAATGAAGTTGGCGCCGGTATAGACGCTGACAAGTGAGACGCCCGATTCAGCCATAATGCCGTGGAGCTGTTCCGGTTTGTCCTTATATTCGGCGAGGTTGCCGTCGAACATTTCCACGCCTTGGTAGCCGGCGGCGGCGATGTCCCTGACAGCGCCGTCCATCGACCCGTGAGTCAGGTAGAAGAGGTCTTTGACGCTGGTCACGCCAGCCGGGTGGCCAACGACGCCGCCCCAGGTGATGGTGCAGTATCCGAGTTTCATGGGGCTGCCTTTCAGAGGGAGGAAGGGCTTTACGTGAACGTTTACGAAATTGGGGGTCCGGACGGCAAGGCGTGCCTAGGCCGGAAACCTTTCGCCCCGCCGGCCGGACCAGAAAGGGGCAGGCAGTTACTTGCGTTGTTCGGCTGCAGCCTGCGCTTTGGCGTTGGCTTCCCGGACTTGGTCGGTCATGTCCGTATAGAACTCGTCCTGCGGGTCCTTGATGCCCCAGCCGCGGCCGAGGTTTTCGATATAGCCGCACCAGTGCCAGCCGATGATCCATGGCTCGGCCATCACCTTGGCGAGCCCGTTCGCGTAGTCCGCGCCGCGTTCGGCGTGCGTGCTCATGTCACTGGTCCGGTGGGGGTTCATGTCCGTGGGTACCCAGTTGCCGATGTCAGCGATGACCACGGGCTTACCGGTCAGCTCGTGCCAGCGGCGAAGGTCATCGATCATTGTCTTGTACTCCTCGTCGGACTTGCCGGTGAAGTACTGGACGGAGAGGACGTCCACGAAGGGGATCATCGCGCGCAGGGCCGCTTCCGGGATGCCTTTGTTGCCGTTGTAGCGGTCGCCAAGGATCAGGTGGTTGGGGTCATACCGGCGGATGGCCTCAGTGATGGTCTTGTAGTACTGGGTTGCGACGTCGAATAGCTTCTTGTCGTGTTCCTCTTGGGTGAGCCCGTCGAATCCGGGCCAGAACCTGCCAGCGGCGTGGGGCAGCCAGGCGGGGATGTCCACGAGGAAGTAGCCGATAAGATTTTGGCTGTTCTTGTGGTCGGAGACCATTCGTCGGGCGATCCAGTCCGCGTATTTCTGGAAGTCCTCGCCAAAGACGTCCCGGAAGGCAGGGTGGCCGTTCCAGTCCTCGATCTCTTGCACACGGATTTGCACGACGTAGGGCATGCCGGCGTCCAGCAGGTGTTGATCGGGCCAGGGCAGGGAGTGGCCGAGGTCTACGGGGTCACCGAACCAGTCCAGGGCCTCGCCCCAGCCGCCGCTGATGTACTGGGACGTCCAGCCGATCGTGTTGAAGTTAAGGTCGTGGAGGTCCCGGACGACGCCCTTCGCCCATGACTCCCGGGAGCCATATTTACGCTCGAAGATTTCCACGTTGTGCGGGTATCGAAGGTCGGTGTCATCGATGTGATTAAGGGCCAAGGAGACGAACGGCTTGCCCTCGGGGTCAACGAAGCTCCATGCGCCGTCAATGTTTTGGACTACCCGGAAGAAGCCGTTTTCCGGTGTTTCAATTGCTGACATTTCAATCGCTCCTTTGCGGGTTTTTGCTATTTCTTGCTGAGGGATACGGCGGCGATGATGATTGCGCCCTTGATGATTTGCTGCACTGAGGAATCGACGCCCATGAGGACCAAGCCATTGTTCATCATGCCGATGATCAGGGATCCGGCAAGGGCTCCAACGACAGTTCCCTTGCCGCCGAAGAGACTGACCCCACCCAGGATGACCGCGGCGATGACGTCCAGTTCCAGACCGACACCAACGTCCGGGCGGGCTGCGTGGGCAATGCCGGTGAACAGGAGGGAGGCCACGCCGACGAGGGCGCCGGTAATGACGAACGACAGAATCACGGTGCGGTGGGTCTTGACGCCGGTGAAGCGGGCGGCCTGGGGGTTGCCGCCGGTGGCGAAGACCCGAAGCCCAAAGACACTCTTGTGCAGGAGCAGGAAACCAAGCCCAACAATCACGATGGTCCAGACCACTGCGATGGGAACCCCGAGGATGCTGCTATCGCCAAAGATGCTGAAGTAGGGCCGGTTGGCGATCAGCACAGGACGGGTGTCCGTGATAAGCAAAGCGATACCACGGGCAACGCCAAGCATGCCCAAAGTGACCAGGAAACTGGGAATTCCCAGTTTCACCGTCAGGAAGCCATTGACGAATCCAAAGACGACACCGACTGCGATGGCAGCCAGAGCACCGAGTAGCCAGAAGTTCGATACGTGCTGGAGTGCCAGGGCGGAGGCCATACCGGACAAGGCGAACACGCTGCCAACCGAGAGGTCGATCTGGGCGTTGACAATGACGAGCGTGACTCCGACGGCAATGATGGACACGATTGCCGTCTGTCGGCCCACGTTGGCGAAGTTCTGGACGGTGAAGAAGACAGGCGAGGCAATGGAGAAGAAGAGCACCAGGCCCACGAGCGCGATGTACACAAAGTATTCGCGGATGAAGTCCAAGGGGGACCGGCTGCCCCATTGCGGCCGGGTAAGGCTGAAGCTATTGGTGATCGCGCTCATGGCTCTCACGAACCCTTTCATTGAGTCTTGAATAAATGTACTGATCTGTCATGTCGGGCGTGACCCTCTCCGGGTCGCTCATGGACGTGGACGTCATGAAGTAGATCTCATCGCACAGTTCCTGGAGTTCGACGAAGTCGGACGAAGCGACGATGATGGCTGCTCCTTCTTCGGCAAATCGGTGGATGACCCGGTAGATCTCTTGGCGGGCGCGGACATCCACGCCTTGGGTCGGTTCGTCCAGAAGCAGGAGGTGCATGCCGGGCTGCAGCCATTTGGCGAAGACGACTTTCTGCTGGTTGCCGCCGGACAATGTCTGGACCGGGCTGTCGACCGAGTTCGTCTTTACCTGCAGGGTCTCTACGAGGCCCTTGACCAGTGTCCGGGCGGCCCGGTTGTCGACGAGGCCGCCCTTGCGCAGGGACTTGTAGTGGGCCAGGGCGAGGTTTCGCTGGATAGAGTGCTGCATCACGAGGCCAGAGCGGTGCCGGTCCTCGGGCACGAGAGCGACTCCTGCGCTGAGAGCCTCCCATGGGTGCTTGAAACGGATTGTCCGGCCATTGAGCCTGATGTCCCCGGCGGTGCTGCGGCGCATGCCGCCGATCGTTTCCAGGAGCTCGGTGCGGCCGGTACCGATAAGGCCGGCGATGCCGACGATCCGCCCGGCCTCAGCGGTAAAGCTGATGTCCGAAAATCGGTCCCCTGCGAGGTCGGTTACCTGGAGTTTCGGGCCGCCGGAGGAGTTGGCCAGCAGCTCGGGGTGGGCGAACCGGTCAAACGCCTCCTTTGGCGGGCCGGGTTCCTGGGGTTCAGCGCCAGTGATTTCACGGACCAGCGAGCTCATCTCCAGATCGGCGACGTCAGCGGTCAGCACTCTCCTGCCGTCGCGGATGATGGTTACGCGGTCGGCCAGGTCGAAGACCTCCGTGAGCCGGTGGGTGACGTAGATGATACCCACGCCTGACTTCTGGATGTCGCGGATGCTCTTGAACAGCAGCAGTTGATCTGCCTTGGTCAGTGTCGAAGTCGGCTCATCCAGCACCAGGACACGGGCGTCCCGGTGGATGGCCTTGGCGATCTCCACAAGCTGTCGGGAGGCGACCGAGAGGTTCTCGACCAATTCCCCGGGCGGCAGGTGCAGCCCCAGCGAGTCGATGAGCTCCTTGGCTACGGCGTTCATCTTTTTCTTCTGCACCATCCCGAAGGCGTTGTGCAGTTCGTTGCCCAGAAAGATGTTCTGGGCAACCGAGAGCGACGGGACGAGGCTGAGCTCCTGGAAGACTGTCGCGATGTCCGACTGGACGCGTTCGCGCCCGTCCACCTCGACAGATCCTTCATCTTGGGGCTGGACGCCATCGAGGATCTTGATCAACGTTGATTTTCCGGCGCCGTTGGGGCCCAGCAGGGCGTGGACCTCGCCGGGACGCAAATCGAAATCGACGTCCTTCAACGCATAGACTCCGCTGAATGCCTTGCTGACGCCACGGGCGTGGAGCAGCGGCCTGCTGCTGACCTGTCCGCCACTGCCGACGTCCGTTGCGTCCGTAGCGGCGTTTATTCCTGTTTCTTCTACTGCTGTTTGCTTGCTGATGCTTGCCATGTCACTGTCCTCCGCAGAGTCCCGAGGAGCCGCAAGCGTCGAGGACTTCCTGTGGGGGTGCGGCATGGAAAATCTCCTCGTACTTCTCCAAGAGGTTTCCTGGCGTCACTGCGACGGCCGGGAGGGCGACCCACGCCGGAACTTTGTTGCCGATCAGGGCATGTGCGGCTGCTGTCGCCTCGGCGACTCCCTGGTTGTAGGGTTCCTGCGCACCAATGGCCTTGATGTAGCCGCCGCTGGCCATTTCTACGGCGACTTCGGTGCCGAGGTCGATCGTCGTGATCGGGACGTTCACGCCGGCGTTTCGGAGTGCGCCCACGGACTGCATGGCGGGCGAATCCCAGATGACAAACAGTCCGTTGACGTCCGGGTTTGCCGTCATGAAATTGGCTGCAGTGGGCCCGACGGCGTTGGTGTCCGTGAAGCCGACTTCCTTTAATTTCACGTCAGGCCGGTTCTCCTTGAACCATTCCTTAACCCGCTGTGTGCGCTGGTTCGTCGTGTAGAAATCAACAGCAAAGTCCACGATGCCGGCTGTACCGTTTTCCGGGATGAATTCCGACAGGCCGGCAGCGGCAATCTGGCCGTTGCCTTGGTTGTCCGGAGCGATCACTGCCTGGTAATCGGTGGGGTACGAGAGCCCGGAAGCAGGCATGTGGATGAAGACGAGTTTGATGCCGGCGGCCGCGACCTTCTTGTAGGTCTGGGCCGTGGCTACATCATCGGTGGGGATACTGATGATCAGGTCCGGTTTCTTGGTGATCAGGTTCTCGAGGTCTGCAATCTGCTGCTGGACCTTGAACTTTGCATCCGTGACGCCGACGACGTCAACGCCGAGTTCGCCAAGCGTCTTTTGAATACCTTGGATGGTCAGGCGAGACCAGTCGATGTCCATGGTGTTCATGGAGATGCCGACGGAGAATTTTCCCTCGGCCACCTTTTTCTTGTCTTCGTCGCTGAGCTTGAGGGTGGTGGCAAGGGCCGGTTCCTCCCCGTTCTTGCCCTTGCCAACGATTCCTGTGGGTGAGACGGACGCGGCATCGACTGTGACGGCGTCTTTGGATGTCGTGCTGCTGACGACGTCGCTGGAACATCCGGACAGCGAGATGGCGACCGCGGCGACCAACGCGGCCGTGGCGTAAAGCGTCTTACTGCGTGTCATTACAGTGGTCCTTCTGATGGCCAGGGAAGCCGGTGGGCGGACTTCAGCCTGAGGGATATGGGGTGGGTTAAGGGGAAAGAGGTCGCCGGTTGGCAGGGCATCGTTGTCTGGATCCCGGGTGTGCGCGGGGCAGCCGGGCGGCTGCCCCGCGCAGGTGTGGTGTTGTTACTCCTTGAAGAACTGAAGGTAGGCCTCTGCGAGAGCCTCTGGGTCCTCTTCTGCCAACTGGTGGCCCCACGGCAGGATGACGCCACGTACGTCCTCAGCAACTTCGCGCATCTGCCGCTCGTTGTCCGCCCCGATGAAGTACTCACTTCCCACAGCCAGGACCGGCATGGTGAGTTTGGTTTTTGCCGCCTCAAAGTTCTGCTCGGCGTCCTCGAGTGTCGCCCGGTAGATGGCAAACATGCTGCGCAGGCCCCCCGGCGAGGAGTAGCAGCGAACATACTCATCCAAGGCGTCCGGGGTGATGGCCTGCGGGTTGTGCGTTTCATGCTTGATGAAGTAGTTGAAGTACTCCCGTTCCTTGCCGGTAATCAGCAGCTCTGGGAAATCCGGCACGTTGTAGAAATTGATGTGCCAAAGCCAGACGTAGGTGCTGACATTTTCTTTGGTCAGGAATGAGTAGTCTTCGAGTCCAAAACCGGGGAGGATCATCTCCTGGTAAACGAGCTTCTTTACCCGCTGGGGGTACTGGGCGGCTACCTGATAGGCCGTGGAGGCTCCCCAGTCTTCTCCGACGAGATAGAAAGTCTCATATCCCAGGTGTGTAGCGAGCTGGGCGATGTCTTCGGCCATGTTCTTCATATCGAAGCCGCCCTGTGGGTGTTCCGAGTCGCCCAGGCCCCGGAGGTCCGGCGCGATGACGGTGTAGTAGGGGGTGAGCAGTGGGATCACCCGGCGCCAGTGATAGGAGGTCTTCGGCACGCCATGCAGCAGGAACAGAGGTTCACCTTCGCCCGCGATGGAGTAGTGAAGCCTGACTCCATTGACGAAAGCGCGTCCGTGCTTGGCAGGTACTCCGTTGTGGTCCTGAATGATTTCCATGATCTTTAGCTCCTTGTTCTTTCGGGTTTTTCTGATTGGCGGTGGGATTACGAGCAGCCGTCGGTTGACTTGCAGATTTCGGTGAGCTGGCTGGGGGGATCCTGGTGGTAGACCTGCTTCCAGGCGTCGAGGACGTTGTTCTGCAGAACCGGCACAGCCGGGAAAGCAAGCCAGTTGGGAGCGGTGCCGCCCAGAAGGACCTTTACTGCCATGTCGGCCTCGGCGAGCCCCTGGTCGTAAGGAACCTGGGCGCCGAGAGCTTTGATGTTCCCGCCGCTGGCAAGGTCGGCAGCCACATCAGAGGCTATGTTGACCGCGGTGATCGGCATCGTCTTGCCCTGAGCGCGCAGCGCCTGGTCAATTCCCACTGCCGGGACTTCCCACTCGGTGAACATTCCCTGGACATCCGGGTTGGCGGTAAGGAAGTTGCCGGCGTCCTTGCCGGAATTAGCCGGATCGAGGAACTCGGCAACCTTGATCTTGATGTCCGGGCGGTTCTGCTTCATCCAGTCAACGAAGCCCTTCATGCGTTCCTTCGTCACAAAGAAATCAACGCCGAAGTCGAGCACTCCCACCGTTCCGCCCTGGGGGATGTACTTGGCCAACGCCTCCGCACAAACAGCGCCGTTGCCCTGGTTATCCGAGGAGACCATGCCCTGATAGTCCTTCGGGTACTGAAGGCCAGTGGGGACATTGTCCATCATGATGAGCTTGATGCCGGCAGCGCCGATCTTGCGATAGGCCTCGGCCGTCGCTGTGTCGTCCACAGGGATGCTGATGATTGCGTCCGGCTTCAGCTGGATCATGTTCTCGATGCTGGACACTTGCTTTTGAACGTCGAAGTTCGGATCGGCAACCCCTATGACCTCTGCGTCATATGTTTTAAGCCGGTCCGTGATGGCGCGGACCTGCTCGGTGGACCACTCGATGTTCATGGTCTGCATGACGATGCCGACCCTGAACTTCTTCTGCTTGGCTTGGTTGACTTCGTCGGCGGTGAGCTTGATGTCGTCAAGAATCCCCGACTTTACGCCGTTAGGACCGAGGCCGACGATGTTTTTGGGCACCAGGTTTTCTGCTTTTACCTGGGCCAGCGGATTCTCAGCGCCATTGGGCGCACTCCCGGTCTCGGAGGCACACCCTGCCAGCAGTGATGCCATCGTGGCGAAGGCAACGGTCAAGACTGTTGCTGACCTTCTCATTTGTTATTTCCCTTCAGTTGGTCGACGTTGACCCCGGATGGTGCCCGTTTTTGGATACGGCTTTAGGAGGTGGTGTTGGGGGGTATTGGGTGAATGGGTGAAAACGGCTCAGGCGAGGGCAGTCGCCAGAGCAGGTGGCACCGGCGACAGGACGAGCCCGCCGGTGGCTGCTGCCGTGCGGATTGCGGCAGCCTTGTCAGAGGCGCGTAAGACGGCGTCAGCATGGAATCGGTCCAGGAAGAGGCCCAGAGAGCACGGTCCGTAGTGGGTTTTGACCCACTCCACCGCCTCGCCAGCTACTGTGCCCATGTCCCCCTGCAGCTCAACCGCGCTGCTGTCCACGGTCGTCATCGACACGGGCGTGCCTGAGGAGCCAACAGAGACAACCAGGCTTGCCCACAGGGCGTCGGCCTCGAAGACGCCGACGACTGCCGTGGAGCGTCGGGGGATGAAGACCTGGATGCCAAGCGCGACGTCTTCGCTTGTGCAGCCCGTCTCGGTGAGTAGTTCTTCGACGTGCGCCCAATGCTCTGCGCCCGGGTTGCGGAGTTCGACGTCGGAGCGGAGCGCGAGGACCTGCAGGATGTTTTCAGTCATTTCGCGCTCCTTCCTCTTCATCGAGGTTCTGTACCGTGATCGTTTACGGTGTAACTATCGTGAACGTTTACGAAGAGGGTGTCAAGGGTCACACCGCGAAATGTTTCAAGAAGTCAGAAGTTAGCTGCGCTGCTTAACGGCAGGGGCGGAACTCATCCTGACCACGAGTGTCGGCGGGCTTGGAGCGCGATCGACCACGCGGCCGTCGATTGCGCCCAGCAGAACTTCGATGCTCGCGTCCGCGAGAGCGCTGAAATCCTGCCGGACGGTCGTCAGCGGAGGCAGGAAGTAGTCCGATCCCTCGATATCGTCGAATCCAACGATGCTCACGTCCTCAGGGACACGCACACCTTTTTCAGCAAAGGCGCGGATTACCCCCAGGGCAGTGTGATCGCTGGCGGCGACAATAGCTTGGGGCACGTTGCCCTCCTGAACCAGCCGCAAGCCTGTCTCATAGGCCCATTTCGGGCTCCAGTCGCCCTCAAGACACAGTCCGGGGAGTAGGCCCGCGTCCCGTAGAGCCGCCTCCCAACCCCGCTTGCGGACTCGCCCATCAAACCAGTCCATGGAGCCTGCCAGATGAGCGATGTCGGTGTGACCAAGTTCGATAAGATGCTCGGTTGCCAATCGTGCCCCCAGCTCCTGGTTTCCGGAGTAAGTGAAGACATTTGGTGTCGACGAGGCCCCAGCAGCGATCATTTCGACCGGAACCCGGACGGAGGCGCTCCAGACCGCCGAGGCCATTGACACGATCGGCGCAATGACGATGATCCCGTCCACGCCGATGTCATCCAAGGTGTCGAGTGCCTTCTGCACGGAATCCTCGTAGGGCTCCTCGACTGTCACGACGGTAGTGGAGTAACCCTTCTTCCGGGCGGTGTTCTCGAGGGCCATCAGTGTGCCCACCGGTCCGAATCGCGGCGAGCCGTCCGTAAGAATGCCAATCGACGTCGATCGGCTGGTCACCAAGGTGGTAGCTGCCCGGTTGCGGCGATACCCGACGTCTTTGATGACTTGCAGCACGCGTTCACGGGTTCCCGCATTGACATCCGGCGCATCGTTAAGTACCCGCGACACGGTCCCGTAGGAGACGCCTGCAAGCCGTGCAACATCGGTGATTTTCGGCTTGCGGGGCGAAGATGACCTAGACGGTCTTGCCTCGCCGTCTTGTTGCCTCACTACTCCTGCCACAGACCCTCTCCTCTCTGGCCATCGATCCACATGGGAAGGCTGGCTGCGTAGCCAAGCCTACCGACTCACGGACTGCAAGCCGCGATGATTGGTATCTGAACCATCAGAAATGAGCACAAAAGCGAGCAGCAAAAGGCTGACGTTCGCATCACCGCCGCCACCGGCTGCGCATGCTCTGTAAGGTGTTCCACGTCTTCCAGGACGGCCATTTAGGGGTGGTCGCAGGCGAAATGGACTGCCCTAAGGTACGCGTCGCGTGTGCTGGGACGGACGTCCGGAAAGTCCTACGGCGCCGCTCGACGACATGCGAGTCCTACCGCGGCCTGTACGCGGGGTACCCGGAGGTGAAGGGGGCGCGGTGCCGCGTGGTCCTCTCGCTGGAGGAGGACTTCGCCCCGCACCTGGTGGAGACGCTGCTGACCTTTTTTGAAGGCACGACGGCGGGCCTCGCCTCGGTGGGATCGGTCGCCTCGGGCTGAGCCTCACCAGTTGCCGTTTGATGCTTCGGTCGCTGCTGGACTGTTTCCACTTGGACTCCGCCAACGGCGGGACTTAAGGCACTGTCGCTCTGAACGGGTGCCGCTCGATCATGGACCTCACGACAATTGGGGAAAGATGTCGATCACAGCCAATTCGCATCCGGGATTCCTTGCAAGGTCCTGGAACCACCTGGACCTCTTCAAGGTGGGGACAGACAACAACATCTACAGCACCTGGTGGCACGATACATCCGGCTGGGCGCCCTGGTTCGTGATCTCCGGAGGAACCGCCTCGCCGGGAAGCACGGTCACAGCCATCTCCCGCATCAGCGATCACATGGATGTCTTCGCAGTCGGCGCAGACGGAAAGGCCATCAGCTGCTGGTGGGACAAAGGGGCAGGCTGGGCCAGTTGGTTCCCTGTGTCGGTCAGCTAGAACGCGGGCCAGTCCGTTCCGTCGCCGGACGTACTGGGACGGCACCAGGACCGGGTCCGACGGCGCAGGTCCAGCAGCTTCGCCCGGCTGGGGCCAACCTGGCTGAGGCTGATCTGGCACTCGTCCGGCCGGGGGAGCCGGCCCGGCTGTTTGTTGAGCGTGGCAAGCAAGGTGCTGCCGCCGTCGCCCCTGATCTCCAGGGGCACGGCGGCGCCCTTGCCGACGCCGATACGCATATGGCTCACGGGTCTCGCGAAAGAGCCCCGGCCGGTGGCCAGGGCTCTTCGTGGGATCGGAAAGAGGAAAGACAGCTATGTGTGCTGTGACTCGTTCCTCATCGCCCGCGCCGACTAGTTGTTGATAATGCGAACTGGACCGGTCGCGGCATCGCAGACGGTTACCGCGTTGCCGGTGGCATCCACTGCTTCGCCGAGAACCGCGATCGAGCCGATGTCCGCGACATCGCAGAGATTTGCTGCGACACTGGCGGCCACATTCACGTCAACAGCATCCTCGACGGTGATGTCGCCGACAGTGACACTCACGAGGCCATCATTCAATGTGTTGTTGTTTGCCGCCTGTGAAGGTCCGGCAACGGCGCCCATCAGGAACAGGCTTCCAGCGGCTGCGACGGTGGCTTTCTTAAGAACTGACATAGTTTCGCTCCCTTGATATCGGCCCTCGTACCCCTATCCGGCAGTCCATTAGTAGCTCTTGGGCTGCTGAATGCCGCGCTGATGCATGGCGCAGGGGACGGGCGTCTCTGTGGTTGCTTCTTCTGGCATCCGCCGGTTCGGCGGGGGAAGGCGGTTCAACCGGATCGGCGCCCAAATGTCGCTGCAGTCGAGATGGGCATTAGGCCTTGGGAAGGCCCGCGGTTGAACATCTGTGTTGCACTTCCATTAACGACCCTAAAGCTAAGCATGCTTAGCAGTCAAGGGGAACCGTTTCATGGTGGGCATGGTCATGCCGCTGCACGCCGGCGCCCCCGGCAAGGTATTCCTGGCCTTCGACCCGGGCGCTTGGGATGCCTTGGACGAGCAGGGGCTCGAGGGCTTCACGCCCGATACGCCGGTGTCCCTGGAGACGCTGCGGGAGCAGGCTGCCGTTGCCCGCGAACAGGGGTATTTCGCAGCCTTCGGGGAGCGCAGCAAGGACGTGGGCTCCATCAGCGCGCCGGTCTTCGACCACGCGGGACGGCTTGCATGCGCCATTGGCCTGGGGTTCCCTACCCAGCGGATCGGGCCCGCAGATGTTGAGCGGCTGGGGCCGGTGGTAGCCCGGGCGGGGCTGGAGGCCAGCCGTGCACTGGGGTACGACAGCAGCCAAGCCGCCGGGTAAACGCGCAGGAGTCGTCCGGAATCGATTAGGCGTGCATCCGCAACCGGTGTAAAGGTGGACGGATGAATGCCGACATCAACTTCTACTTCGACCCGGTCTGTCCCTTTGCGTGGATGACCAGCAAGTGGGTGCGCATGGTGCAGGCGCAGCGCGGGTACACCGTGGACTGGCGCTTCATTTCCTTGCGTCAGATTAACGCCGCGGTCGACTATGACGCCCATTTCCCGCCTGAATACGAGGCCGGACACACGGCCGGGCTCCGGCTTCTGCGCGTGGCGGCAAGGACCCGTTCAGAGCATGGTCGCGAGTCGGTTGCGCGGCTGTATGAGGCATTCGGGACTCACATCTTCGAAGCTGCCCCGGGCACCGACAACCTGCCCACCGAGCTCGCGGTGCGTGAGCGGCGCGGGACGCGCGGGTTTGTGGAGCCCATCCTCGCGGAGGCCGGCCTGCCCCTGCAGCTGGCGGAAGGCCTGGACGACGAGTCCTGGGACCGGGAGATCCGGCAGGAGACGGATGAGGCGCTGGGGCTGACGGGCAAGGATGTGGGCACGCCCATCATCCATTTCGAGCCGCCCGCCGGGGTGGCCTTCTTCGGACCGGTGATCAGCCGGCTTCCGGACGAAGAGTCGGCGGGCGAGCTGTGGGACCACGTGGTGGGCCTCTCACGCTTCCCTGGATTCGCCGAACTGAAGCGAAGCCTGCGTGAGCAGCCGCAGCTGCCCGCCCTCGGAGTCACCGCCGGTACCGTCGGCCGGCAGGAGGACTGGCACGGCGGCAGCCGGCGGCAGAAGAAGTGACCCCCAGTTAAGAAGTGACCCCAGTAAGGATGGACCCATGAACCAGAGCAGCACCCGCACATACCAGGAGTCCGTTACGGTCCAGGCATCGGCCGAGACGGTCTACGACTTGGTCTCCGACATCACCCGGACCGGCGAGTGGAGCCCGGTCTGTACATCGTGCTGGTGGGACGACGAGAACAGCGCCGGCCAGGTCGGTGCCTGGTTCACCGGACGCAACGAGCTGCCCCACCGGACCTGGGAGACCCGGTCGCAGGTGGTGGCCGCCGAGCGAGGCCGCGAGTTTGCCTGGGTGGTGGGCGGCAAGTTCGTCCGCTGGAGCTTCACCATCGCTCCGGCTGAGGCCGGGACGATACTCACCGAGTCGTGGGAATTCCTTCCGGACGGGATCGCCATGTTCGAGGAGAAGTTCGGTGACCAGGCCCCGGAACAGATCGCTGACCGAACCCAGCAGGCGCTCCACGGCATCCCGGTGACGCTCGCCGCGATCAAGGAGATCGCGGAGTCCGTCGCCGCGCAGCAGGAGGTCCGGTCCTAGGACTGGAACTGCTGCATCACGGACCCGGTCCTGCCCGGTGAGGGGTTATGCCTAGGGGCGGACGGGCGTGGCCGCTTCTTCTCCTAAAACGGTTGTCCAGGGGCGGGCGGTCCACGACGTCACGACGCCGGCGGTCACATAGGGGTCTGCAGCCGCGAAAGCCTGTGCAGCTTCGAGCGGGTTCTCGCCGGTGAAGATCAGCAGGCCTTTGAACGGTCCCTCGCCAATGGCCCCGCCCAGCAGGAGCTCGCCGCGTTCGACTGCTTCCCACCCCGCCTTGAGGTGGTCTGCGCGGTACTTTTCGCGGGTTTCGAGGTAGTTGTCTTCGTAGGTGTACTCGAGCACGGCATGCATGGGGATCCGTCCGTTTCATTGAGGGTTTCCTTCGTTGTAGAAACAGCCTACCCGGCAGGACTTAGCCAGAAACCGAAGCCACCCCAACCTGTACCCCCGCGTCGCGGAACTTCTGCACCTGCCCGGGTCGGCGCCGTCGTCCTTTTCCCCTGGCTGCGTCAGCCGTGCCTGGTCAGCCCTCCGGCAGGAGGTGGGCGGCCATCGTCCGCGCCGTGAAGCGCCCGAAGCGATCGGCGCTCCAGCCGCGCTTGAGGACGAGGGTCTCGTAGAGCTCGGCAGAGGTGCTCATGAAGAACACATCGGCCACCTCCTCCGGCGTCAGGCCTGGCCGCAGGAATCCCCGCCCGAGCACGTGGCGCGCATTGTGCAGCATCCGCTGATACCGTTCGCCGTCCACGTCGCGCAGGAGTGCGGCCATGTCATGGTCCCCGCCTGCCGCGGCATCCCTGATGAGGAGGTAGATGGGCGAGCCCAGCGGGCTGACCTCGGAAATGAACCGGCCGAACTGCTCCATGAGTTCGCGGGGGTCCGTGACCGTGTCCTGCGCGCGGTCCGACCGCTCCTCCGCCGGGGTGCCCCCGGCTCCCAGCAGGCTCTGCTCGTAAATGGCACGGACGAGCCCGGGCTTGCCGCCGAACGCCTTGTACACCAGCTCTTTGGAAACAGCGGCCGCGCTCGCAATGGCGGCGATGGTGGTCCGGCCGTAGCCGTTGGCCAGGAACAGCGCCCGGGCTTGGGCGAGCACCCGCTTCCTGGACTCCTCGGCCGCCTCCTGCCGGCGCCGCGAGTCATAGCTGCGGGGGCGAGGCTGGGTGCCGTTGACCGCCTGTCCCATCGGGCTTAAACTCCTTGTATCAGTTTAATACAGCTAACTGTATCAAATTCAGCGTACCAGCCTCTCCGCCTCCCGCGACGGAAACTAAGGAGCAGATCATGGACGCTTCAGGAATCGAGCGCGTCCCCGAAGGCCCGGTCCGGCGCATGCTAGCCGCGGCCAACCGCCATGACCTTGAGGCCATGGTGTCCGAGTTCGCCGAGGACTACCGGAACACCACTCCCGTGCACCCGGCCCGCAGCTTCACCGGGTCCGCCCAGGTCCGGAAGAACTGGACGGCACTGTTCGCCGGCCTGCCGGACCTCACCCTCACCGTCCACGACGCGGCAACCGGCCCGGACGGCAAAGTCTGGATGGAATGGAGCAACCGCGGCACCCGGCCGGACGGATCCGTGCAGCGCGCCGCAGGGGTGTCCATCCTCACCGTCCGCGACGACAAAATCGCAGCAGCCCAGTTCTACCTTGAACCCCTGGACCAGGACTCCGGCGACGTAAACCAGGCCGTCCACGAGGCCGCCTATGGGGCAGCCGGGGGTGACCGGTCATGATCCTCGTCGTCGGCGGCACGGGCCGCCTTGGCCGCGCCGTGGTTCCGCTGCTGGTGCAGGCCGGCCACCGGGTCCGCGTCATGGCCCGCGGCGCTTCCCAGCCCTTCGCCACGGCGGTGGGCGACGGCGTCGAACTATTCCGCGGGGACCTCGGGTCCGAACCGGACTGCCGGAGAGCGGTGGAAGGCTGCACTGCGGTGGTGTTCGCGGCCTCGGGGTTCGGACTCAAGGACTCCGGCCCGCGCGAGGTGGACCGCGACGGCGCCATCCGGCTGGTCCGCGCTGCGGCAGCCGACGGAGTACAGCACGTGGTGATGATGTCCATGCATGGCGCAGCGCCCGACGGGCCCATTGAATACCTGCGCTGCAAGGCCGCGGCCGAGGAAGCGGTCCGCTTGTCCGGCATGGACTGGACCGTGATCCGGATAGGGGCACTCCTGGAACAGCGGCTCGAGAACTTGACGGCCCCGTTCGCGTCGAAAGGCAAGATACCTGTCTTCGGCTCCGGATCCGCCCCGGTGACTTTTACATCGGTCCAGGACGCGGCCTCCGTGGTGCTCCGCGCCGTCCGCGACCCGGCACTGCGGAACCGCGTCATCGAATGGGGCTCGCAGACCCTCACCGGAAACCAGCTGGCGGAGGCTGTGCTTGCCCGGGTGGGCCATGGCTCGGTCCAACGGATCCCGGCCGCTGCCTTGCGGCTGCTGTCCGTGGCTGCCCGGCCGTTCTCACCGTTCCTTGCCCGCGTGGCAGGGGCCGGGGTCTGGGAAGAATCCGGAGCTGTCGCTTTCGACTTTGGTCCCGGGCGAGCCGAGTTTCCCGACATCCCGATCACCGAGCTGCAGCAGGTCCTTGAGGCGTCGGTCGTCCCGGGATCTTCGGCATAGGGATGGTCAAAAGCGCGACGTGATGCGGCTTACCCGCCAACCGCCGCCACCTCAACCGTGACCCCCGCCTCCCGGAACTTCTGCACCTGGGCGGGGTCGGCGCCGTCGTCCGTCTGATTAGACAAAGTGAGGTGCCGCACTTATGCGGCACCTCACTCTGCTCGAGGTCGTTATTTCAGAACGAGCTGCGCGTAAACCACGTAATTGTCGTCGAATTCACCTGTTTTCGTGTCATAACCGTCGCAGGTGATAAGCCGCAGTTCAGATCCCGCGGTGTTGCCGTATACCTTCTCCGTCGGGAAATCAGTCTTTGCATACTGCTCTCCGTAATCAATCTTAAATTCGGCCGAAGAGCCGTCATCGCGCTTGATCCTGACTAGATCACCCTTCTTGAGGAGGCGAAGCTTAGCGAAGACACCTGCACCGCCATCCGTAGCGTTAACGTGTCCGTAGATAACGGCGGGCCCACGTTCACCTGGGCTCGGCGACCCGTTGAACCATGCTGCCGGAGCTCCGGGCTCGCCCGGTGGTACTTCCAGCGTTCCATCGGAACGCAGGCCCAAGCTGATCAATTTGGACTGCTTAGCCAAGGATGGAAAGTCAATAGATATGGGGACGGAAGCAGGCAAAACGTCTTTTGCAGCGGTTGGCGGTGGTGATGCTTGTACAGGGGAAGCCGGGGCCGCAACGGTGCTCACGGCGTTTACGGCTTCGGTCGAACCAGCGCTGGATGCGCAGCCTGATAGCAGGAGCAGGGCGACCGCCGCAGACACACAGCGGTATCTGCGGCGGGCGCTTGTGGAGCTAATCATTTTCAATCAGGTCCTGGAACCCTGCGGCTAGCTCGCGATTCGGCGGCGTACCACGACTGTCCCGGCTGCAGCGGCCGAAGCCAGACCAGCCAGCGCCAGGAGGCCCATACCGTTGTCGGTCTTCTGCTCGACACCCGTCGGGGCGGCACCAATAGGCTTCTTTGCTACCTGGGCCTGTCCCTGCACTGGAGCCTGGGCTACCGCTGACCCCTCGCCACCCTGTTCGCATCCAATGCCGTCCTTGTCCCTGTCGAGGTTCGGAGCGTAGTTCGGCGAGCTGGCAGGAATGTTGTACTGGCCCGCAGCTGCTGCTTCAGTGCAGTTAGCAAATGCTGTGCCGACTACAGCGCTGGCAGGGGTTGCCGTCAGTGCTGAAAGTCCAGCCACTGCCGCTACTGCCAGGATTGAAAGGCTCTTCTTCATTGTCCCCATTTTTTCTTTTATCCATAGGTAAAGAGTCGGCCGCGAAGGCACGGGGAATGACAGGTCTGGCACCCCCATAACCAGCTTGGCCTGCCTCTAATTGGCTTTTGCCATGCAAGTTATATCAACGCTCAAAAATCTAAACCAAATGTGACATCTGAAATGCGAATATGAAGGCGCGCCGACGTCAGTGGCGAATGTGATAGCGGGGAGGCCAGCTTCAACGCCCAGTTTGTAGTGTTCGAACACTTAGCCGTTGGTTGGGGGCACCAAATGAAATCTCGTAAACCTTCGAAGTTCAGGCGCCCCGGGTTGTTTATTCGACCGGGGAAGACGGACTTGGCGCTCAAGGAGAAGCGCCTTTTAAACTATTTGCCGTTCGCCGGCGTGATGCGGCCTACCCGCCAACCTCCGCCACCTCAACGTGGACCCCCGCGTCCCGGAACTTCTGCACCTGGGCGGGGTCGGCGCCGTCGTCCGTCACCAAAGTCCAGGGCAACGCCAGGCGCGCCCACGCGTGGAAGGGCCGCAGGCCGAGCTTCGAGGAGTCGGCCAGGACGTAAACCAAACGCCCCCGCCGGGCCATGAGCTCTTTCAGCCGGGTCTGGGCGTGGTCCGCCTCGCAGATGCCGTCCTCGGCGGTGACGGCGTCGGCGCCCAGGAACACCCTGTCAAAGCTCATCCGCTCCAGCGCCGCCTCAGCCAGCGGCCCCACGAAACTCTGCGACACGCCCCGGAGCCGGCCGCCCAGGCAGTCCACCTCGATGCCCTCCGAATCGGCCAGCTCCTGCAGGGTGTTGATCCCCGGCGTCGTGACAGACAACCGATCAAACCCCCGCAGCTCGTGCGCCAGCGCACCCGCTGTTGAACCGGCGTCGAGCAGGATGTTCTCCCCGGGCTGGATCACCGAAACTGCCCAGCGGGCGATCGCGTGCTTCTGCTCGAACGCCTCGCCCGTGCGCTGCCGCAGCGACGCCTCCGGGTGCGCGCCCAGCGCCATCGCCCCGCCATAGGTCCGGGCCAGCCGGCCCTGGGAATTCAGCAGCGCCAGGTCGCGGCGGATGGTGGACGCGGTCACCTCGAACTTGGCCGAGAGCTCCTCCACGGAGGCCAGTCCGCTGGTCACGGCAAGGTGGTAGATCTCCTCGCGCCGCGCGTTTGCGCTGAGCATTCCCGGTCTCCTTCCCGTGGGCATGGCGGTGGCAGTGCTACCCATGCTAGTTCCGGCCCCCACTGAATCCGCGCGTTACACGGCCACGGCCGGCCGGGTGGCCATCTCCGCCGCCTGGTGCAGCGCCTCCACCATGGACCGGGAATCGGCGATGTTCTTCCCGGCGATGTCGAACGCGGTGCCGTGGTCCACGGACGTGCGGATCACCGGCAGGCCCACCGTGATGTTCACGCCGGCCTCGATGCCCAGCACCTTCACCGGCCCGTGCCCCTGGTCGTGGTACATGGCCACCACCAGGTCGTAATCGCCGCGGCCGGCCAGGAAGAACAGGGTGTCCGCCGGCAGCGGGCCCACCGCGTTGATCCCGTCCGCCTGCGCCGCCTTCACGCCCGGCTCGATCTTCTCCGCTTCCTCGCCCTGGCCGAACAGGCCGTTCTCGCCCGCGTGCGGGTTGATGGCGCACACGCCGATCTTCGGGTTGGGGATGCCCGCCCGGACCAGCGCCTCGTGGCCGCGGCGGATGGTGCGCTCCACCAGGTCCGGGTTGATCTTGCGGATCGCATCCATCAGCCCGATGTGCGTGGTCACGTGGATCACCCGGATCTTGGGC
The DNA here is from genome assembly GCF_058266945.1 of Arthrobacter sp. E70. Classification (NCBI taxonomy): domain Bacteria; kingdom Bacillati; phylum Actinomycetota; class Actinomycetes; order Micrococcales; family Micrococcaceae; genus Arthrobacter; species Arthrobacter sp. E70. The sequence goes on from NZ_JBYQFR010000004.1 coordinate 126,215, forward strand.
GTGGAGAGCATCATGGACACTTCCTCCGTGCCCGTCAGGTGCGCCAGCAGCTCGGTGTGCCCGGGGTAGATGTGCCCGGCGGCGTGCAGCGCCTCCTTGTTCAGCGGCGCGGTGCAGATGGCCTGCACCTTCCCGGCCATCGCCAGCTCGCTGGCCACCCGGATGTACTCGTAGGCGGCGTGCCCGGCCACGGGGGAGAGCTCGCCCCACGGCAGATCCTCCGGAAGCAGGTTCAGGTCGATCACGTTCACCCGGCCCGGCGTGAAGACCGCGTCCTCCACGTCCTCGATCACCTCGATGTCCGCCTCGACGCCCACGATCTTCGCCGCCTGGCGCAGGCGGAGCGCGTCGCCCACCACCACGGGCCGGCACTCGGCCAGGATGCCCGCATCCAGCACCGCCGGGACGATTACCTCCGGGCCGATGCCGGCGCCGTCGCCCATGGTCACGGCCACGTAGGGGAGGGGCTGGTTCTTGGTTTCTTCAGTCATGGTTGCTCCAGGTTCTTGGGAAGTCGTGCGGGGAAGGGTGTTGGCGGGATTGTTCGTGGGCTGGCCGCGGCGCTCCCGGATTGCGTCGTAAAGCTGGGTCAGGGCCAGGTCGTCGCCGAAGCTGCCGGGCTTGGTGCCCACCAGCGTTCCGTCGTCGGCGCGGCTCAGCACGGCCCCGTGCTGCACCGCCGCGAGCGGCACCAGGCTGGAGCGGCCGACGGCGTCCAGGACTTCCCGGGCCGTCTCACCGCCGGTGAGGATCAGGTCAGCCGCGGTCGCCTTGGCTGCCTCGGCCGCGAAGGCGGACAGGGCCCGGACGATGCCTGCCGCCTTCGCCGGGTCCACCTTCGCGGCAGCCAGGGTGACGGCAACGTTGGCGCCGGCCTGCAATTCCTGCCGGACCTGGGCCAATTGGGAAGCATAGGCGTCCTTGGCGCCGGCATACAGCGGGTGCAGCCGGACCACCGTGAAGCCCTGGGTCTCAAGCCGGGCCAGCTGCGCCTGCGCGGTCGTGGAGGCGGAGCCGACGACGGCGAGCACCGGCCGGGCGGTTTCCTGCGGCTCCGCGGTGGTTGCGTCCGCCGCTGCCACACTTTGCGCATTTCGCGCACCTTGTGTCGCCAGCCGTTGGGCGAGGACATCGGCCGCCCCGCCGGTGCCCACCAGCACGATGCGGCGGCCGCCGGCGGAGAAGTTTAGGTCCAGCAGGGCGTCCACCACGTGCTCCAGATCCTGAACGGTTTCGCCGTCCGTGACCACGAGCTGCGGCTGGTTGGAGTTCAGCAGCCCGGCCAGCGTGCTGGTCAGCGACCCGGACCGGACCATGGCCAGGTCCAGGGTCTGCACCAAGGCCGGATCAGCCGGGCGCAGCAGCGACGGAATGTCAGCCGGCGGGGCCGAAAGCTCGGCCTGCCACAGCTCCGTTTCCGCCAGGGGAGTGCCGGCAACCAAGGGCCGGCCGTCCACTACGGAACGCCGCAGTTGGGGGAGCGCCCCCGCCACCACAGCATGGAAACCACGGCTGGTCAGCGCGGAAACCTCGCTCCGGATGTTGCCGCGCCACAGGGAGTCCATCTTCTTGAACAGCACCTGCGCGCCCGACGCCTCAGGACCGGAGAAGGCGTCCTTCACCAGCGCCTCGGCGGATGACCCGGACAGCCCGCGGGAGTGCGTATCGGCGACCACTACATCGGCGACAGGCCCTCCCAAGGAGGTGCCGCCGTCGTGCGTTACCGACGTAGTACCCGCGCCCAGGAGGACCTGCGCGGTCAGTCCACGTTCCACAAAGCAGTAGCCAACCTCGGCGGCGCCGGAGAAATCGTCGGCCTGCACAAATACGGAAGCCACGCTGCTCCTCTCGTCCGTAGTCGGCTGGGATCCCGCCACGCAGCGGGAAGCTCCCCATCATCATGACACGTTTGCGCGTTTCACGCTAGAGGGGTTGCGCAAATCGCGCAGGGGTGGCAAAGTGATGGACACAACATTCGGCGCAGCCCCTTCCGGCCAGCAGCCGTCCCCCCCAACCTACCGAGAGGTCAACGATGACCGTTCTTCCTCAAGGAAGTGAGATTTCCCGCCGCCGCCTGCTGCAGTTCGGCGCGGCCGCCGGGTTTCTGCTGGGCACCGGCAGCCTCGCCGGCTGCGCAGGCCCCACCGGCCTCCCCGGACCCAGCACCCTGACCCTGGCCCTCAACCGCTCGTTGGTCAGCCTGGACAACAAGCTCAACCAGTTCGACGCCGCCGTCACCGTGCAGCGCTCCGTCCGTCAGGGCCTCACCGCCATCGGCCCCCAAACCAAGCCCGTCCTGGTCCTGGCCGAACGCTTCGAGATGACCGGCCCCACCGAATGGACCGTGCGCCTGCGCGAGGGCATCCGCTACTCGGACAACAGCCCCGTCAAGATCGAGGACGTGGCCACCGCCCTGAAGATGTACAAGGCCGTGCAGGGCTCCTTCGTGGCCGGCTTCTTCCCCGAATTCCCCGAGGTTGTCCCCGTGGATGACCGCACCTTCACGATGGTCACCAAGAAGCCCGTCCCCATCCTGGACTCGCTCATGAGCATGATCCTGATCACCCCGGCCGCGCAGAACAAGCCGGAGGAACTGCAGGAAGGCCTGGGCACCGGCCCCTATGTGGTCACCAAGTACAACCGCGGCGCCGGCACCTACAGCCTGGAACGCAACAAGAACTACTGGGGCCCCGCCCCGGCGATCGAGAACGTGGAGGTCCGGTTCCTCCCCGAGGAATCCAGCCGCGTCATTGCCCTGCGCAGCGGCGAGGTGGACGTTATCGACTCCATCACCCCGGACTCCCGCGAACAGTTGGCCGGCCTTCCCGGCGTCAAGCTCCAGGAAGCGTCCAGCCTGCGCCTCAACCAGATCTTCTTCAACTTCCGCAAGCCCGGCGGACATCCCATCGCCGACCCCCGCGTCCGCCAGGCCCTCAGCATGGCCATCGACGGGCACTCCCTGGTGAAGGATGTCCTGGTGGACTCGGTCACCCAGGCCGAAGGCGTCACCCCGTCCAGCCTCACCGGCTACCACAAGACCGGCGAATACGTGTACGACCCCGAGAAGGCCAAGGCCACCCTGGCCGAACTCGGCGTCAAGGACCTCACCCTGAAGATCATCTGGGAAACCGGCGAGTTCGCCTCAGACACCTCCGTGATGGAAGCCCTGGTGGAAATGTTCGGCAAGATCGGCGTGAAGGCCGAACTGCAGCAGTTCGAACCCGGCGGCAACATCATGGCCTGGCGCCAGGGCAAACAGGGGGACTGGGACCTGCTGGCCAACGGCTACCCCAGCCCCACCGGCCTGGCCATCACCATGCTCCAGGGCATGTACGCCGGCACCCCCGAAAAGGAAGCCACCCGCGACACCTACCAGGGCTACGTGATCCCCGAGGTCACCGCCAAGATCCAGGCCGCCTCCGCCGAAGCGGACCCGGCCCGCAGGACGCAGTTGCTCAACGACGCCCAGCAGGCCGTGTGGGACACCTGGCCCTGCGCCTGGGCATTCGTCCCCAAGTCCGTCCTCGCCCACCGGGAGCGGGTGTCCAACATCAACCTGGCACCCACCAACTCCTACCCCCTCGTTGATGTCCGGCTGGAGGCCTAAGCCATGACGAACTACATCCTCAAACGCCTGGGACAGGGCCTGCTCACCGTGTTCCTCACGGTGTCCACCGTGTTCATCCTGATTCGCATGGCCCCCGGCGACCCCGCCGTCTCCTACGCCGGGCCGCTGGCCACCAGCGAACAGCTCGCCAAGGTGCGCGAGCAGTTCGGCCTGGACAAGCCCCTGCTGGAGCAGTACTGGATCTTCCTGCAGCAGCTGTTCACCGGCAACCTGGGCCAGTCCTACTCCTTCCAGGCCCCCGCCATGCAGGTGGTCTTCGAACGGCTGCCCTACACCCTGACCCTGGCGACGTCGGCAATCCTGCTGACCGCCGTCGTCGCCATCCCGCTGGGCGTGTGGATGTCCCGCCGCCCGGACACCGGCCGCGAGTTCGGCGTCAACGTGCTCACCATCGCCGGGCAGTCCATGCCCGACTTCTGGACCGGCATCATGCTGCTCACCGGCTTCGCCGTGCTGATTCCCATCTTCCCGGCCTCCGGCTTCGCCACTTGGGGCGGGCTGGTCCTGCCCACCGTCACCATCGCCATCCTGCAGATCGCCCTGATCTCCCGCATGGTCCGGCGCGAAATGACCAACAACCTGGCCGCCCCGTACCTCACGGTGGCCCGCTCCCGCGGCGTGAAGAACTCCGCACTGACCTGGCGCTACGCCATGGGCAACTCCGCCATCCCTGTCTTCACCGCCCTGGGCACCCGGTTCGCCGCGATGCTCAACGGCGTGGTGGTGGTGGAGGTGGTGTTCGCCTGGCCCGGGGTCGGCTCCCTCATTGTGCGGGCCCTCGAAACCCGCGACTACCCCCTCATCCAGGTAACGGTCCTCATCACCGCGCTCCTGGCGGTGGCTGTCCAGCTGCTCATCGACCTCGCCTACCCGCTCCTTGATCCCCGCGTTCGTCTTGGAAAGGCGGCCACAGCATGAGCCTCGACACCGCAACCCCCGCCGCTGCCGGCACCCCGGCCCGGCAGCCCAGCCCCTCCGCCGTCACCAAGGCGGACATCGCCCGGGCAGGCGCCACCCGGCGTCGTAAATCCGCCCAGTGGAAGCTCATTGTGGGCACCGTCTGCACCCTGCTGGTGATCATCCCGATCATCCTGGCCAACGTGCTCCCGCTGCCCGACGCCAACTTCCAGGACCTCGCCGCCCGGCGCCTGCCGCCGCTGACGGACGGGCACCTGTTCGGCACCGACCAGCTGGGCCGCGACCTGCTCTCCCGCGTGCTGCACGGCGGCCAGGTCTCGCTGACCATCGGCGTCCTGGCGGTGCTGGTCTCCGGCGCCATCGGCGTGATCCTCGGCGCGGCCGCAGGCTACTTCGGCGGCTGGGTGGACACCATCGTCTCCCGGCTCCTCGAAGCCCAGATGTCCCTGCCGCTGCTCATGATGCTGCTGCTGGTGGTGGCCCTGTTCGGCCCCTCCATCCCGGTCATCACGTTCGTGATCGCCATCGCCCAATGGCCCGAAGTTGCCCGCCTCACCCGCTCCATGGTGCTGGTGGAACGCGAAAAGCCGTACGTCTCCGCCGCCCGGATCCTGGGCCTGCACCGCATCCAAATCCTGGTCCAGCACATCATCCCCAACGTCATCAAGCAGGCAACCCTGGTGGTCCTGCTGCTGCTGGCCCAGGCCGTGCTGCTCGAATCCGCGCTGTCCTTCCTGGGTGCCGGCCCGCAGCGGCCCTTCGCCACCTGGGGCCGGATCATCTCGGACGGCCAGGACTACATCACCACTTCCTGGTGGATGGTCACCCTGCCCGGCCTGGTGATCGTGCTCATGGTGGTGGGCGTCAACCTGCTGGGCGATGGCCTGCGCGACCGTCCCCGCCGCAAGAAGAAGGGTGCCTGACATGGCTACGTACAAGGAACAGCCGCTGCTGGAGGTCCGCGACTTCCAGGTGGAGCTCATCACGGACACCGCCATCATCCGGGCCGTGGACGCCGTCAGCTTCAGCATCCACCGCGGCGAGACCGTCACCATCATCGGCGAGTCCGGTTCCGGGAAGTCGACGACGGCGATGGGCATCCTCCGCCTGCTGCCCGAGGACCTGGCGGTCCTGTCCGGCACCGTGGTGATTGACGGCGTCGACATCTCCGCCGACCCCAAGGCCATCGACAAGGTGCGCGGCAGGACCCTCGCCCTGATCCCGCAGGATCCGATGACAGCGCTGAGCCCGGTCCACTCGATCGGCAGCCAGCTGTTCGAGGCGATCCGGATCGCCGGCGCCGCCTCCGCCAAGGACAAGGACGCGCTGCAGGCCCGGGCCGTGCGGCTGCTGGAGCAGGTGCACATTCCGACGCCGGAGAAGCAGCTGAAGAAGTACCCGCACCAGCTCTCCGGCGGCATGCTGCAGCGCGTGCTGATCGCTATCGCGCTGGCGTCCGAGCCGCAGCTGCTGGTGGCGGACGAGCCGACGTCGGCCCTGGACGTCACCGTGCAGGCCGGCATCCTGGACCTGCTGCTGGAACTGCAGGAACAGCGCGGCATCGGCATCCTGATGATCACCCACGACCTCGGCGTGGCCCGGCTCATCTCGGACCGCATCCACGTGATGAAGGACGGCTCCTTCGTGGAGTCCGGCGAGGTCCAGCAGATCGTGGACCACCCCGCCACCGAATACACCCGGTCCCTGCTGGCCGCCGTACCGGTGCTGGGGGCGTGGGACGAAACGCCCGCTTCCTCAACCATCTCTGACCCAGCCCCTTCTGACCCAGCCCTCACCCAGACCGGAGCAAAGCCATGACGAAGCCGTTCCTCGCCGTCGACAACCTGGTGGTGGACTACCACGTGCCCGGCGGCACCTTCAGGGCCGTGGACGACGTCTCGTTCTCCGTGGACAAAGGCAAGACGATCGCCGTCGTGGGCGAATCCGGCTGCGGCAAGTCCACCGTGGCCAAGGCGCTGATGCGGCTAGTCACACCCACCAGCGGCTCCATCACCCTGGACGGGACGGACATCGCCGCCATGAGCGAAGCCAAGCTGCGGCCGCTGCGCTCCAAGTTCCAGATGGTGTTCCAGGACCCCTACGGCTCGTTGGACCCGCACATGACCGCGCAGGAAATCGTCGCCGAGCCGCTGAAGCTGCAGGGCGTCCGCTCCAAGGCCGAACGGCATGCGGCGGCGGCGAAGCTGATCGACCAGGTGGGCCTGCCCGTCCGGTCCCTGGAGAAGCGGCCCTCCGAATTCTCCGGCGGCCAGCGGCAGCGCATCGGCATCGCCCGGGCGCTCGCCTCCAAGCCTGAACTGCTGGTCTGCGACGAGGCCACCAGCGCCCTGGACGTCTCCGTCCAGGCCCAGGTGCTGCGGCTGCTGAAGTCCATTCAGGACGAAACCGGCATCACCTACGTGTTCATCTCGCACAACCTGGGCGTGGTGCAGGAGATCAGCGATACCGTCATGGTGATGCAGCGCGGCAAGCTGGTGGAACTTGGCACCACGGAGTCCGTCCTGACCGCCCCCAAGGAGGACTACACCCGCAAGCTCCGCCGCGCGGCACTGGACCCCTCCACCATGACCGGGCTGAAGCCGCGGCACATCGTCCGCTCGCTGGCCCTGGCCAACTCCTAACTTTTTCAAGAACGCAACCACGAGGAATCTACACATGAGCACGCAGCCCGAAGGCGCCCAGGTGGACGGCCTGAAACTCCCCATCTCCCGGCTGGTCCTGGGAACCATGACCTTCGGCGACACCGCCGACGAAGCCACCGCAGGCCGGATGGTGGAGGAGGCGCTCGACGCCGGCATCACCACCATCGACACCGCCAACGCCTACGTCGGCGGGGTCACCGAGGAGATGCTCTCCCGCCTTTTGAAGGGAAAGCGCGACGGCGTCATCCTGGCTTCCAAGGCCGGCATGCCACACGCGGACCACGGCTCCAATGCGCCCCTCTCGCCGGAGGGGCTGCGGGCCAGCGTGGAAGGCAGCCTGCGCCGGCTGGGCGTGGACAGCATCGACCTGTTCTACCTGCACCAGCCGGACCGGGCCACACCCCTTGCCTCGACTCTTTCGACGGTTGCCGAGCTGGTTGCGGAGGGGAAGATCGGCGCGCTGGGCGTATCCAACTTCGCGGCCTGGCAGATCGCCGATGTCATCCACACGGCGCGTGAAGTGGGGGCGCCGCGGCCCGTCGTCGCGCAGCAGCTCTACAACCTGGTGGCCCGCCGGCTGGAGGAGGAATACCTCGAGTTCGCCGCCACCCACAACGTGCACACCATGGTCTACAACCCGCTGGGCGGCGGCCTGCTCACCGGCAAGCACAGCTTCGAGGCCAAACCCACCGAGGGCCGCTACGGCGACTCCAAGCTCGCCGCCATGTACACGCAGCGGTACTGGGACAAGCAGCTGTTCGACGCGATCGGCGAACTGTCCCGCATCGCCTCCGACGCTGGTGTTTCCCTGGCGGAACTGTCGCTGCGCTGGCTTGCCTACCGGCCGGGTGTGGGCTCGATGCTGCTGGGCGGATCCAAGGTGGAGCAGCTGCGCGCCAACATCGCCGCCGTGGCCAACGGACCGCTGCCGGCCGACGTCGTGGAAGCCTGCGACGCCGTGGGCACCTCGCTCCGCGGCCCGATGCCCGCCTACAACCGCTGATTTTCTCTGACTGAACCGACACCTGAAGGACTGTGATGACCTCCCAACTGGCCCTCGAATTCGCCCGCAAGATCCGCGCCCGTGAGCAGGCGGTGGGCTACTGGGCCGTGCTGGACGCGCCCGTGGCCACCGAACGCGTCGGCCGGCTGGGCTACGACTACGTTGCCCTGGACGCGCAGCACGGCATGCTGGGCTACTCGGGCGTGCTCAACGGGCTGATGGCCATCGACGCCGGGCACACCGCCGTCGGCATGGTCCGGGTGGAGGCCAACGACTTCACCGCGATCGGCAAGGCGCTCGACGCCGGCGCCGTGGGGGTCATCGTCCCGCTCGTCAACAACGCCGCCGACGCCGCCGCCGCCGTGGCCGCCGCCAAGTACCCGCCGCTGGGCGGCCGCTCCTACGGCCCCATGCGCTCCGCCCTGCGGATCGGGCCGAAGCCCGCTGACGCCAACGCCACCACCCTGGTGTTCGCCATGATCGAGACCCCCGAGGGCCTGGCCAACGTCAAGGAAATCTGCGCCACCCCCGGCCTGGACGGCATCTACGTGGGCCCCTCCGACCTCTGCATCGCGGTGGGCGGGGCCTTCCCCGGGGATCCCGCCGTCGACACCGAATTCAATGCCGCGCTGGAGACCATCGCCGAGGCCGCAGCGTCCGCCGGGATTGCCGCAGGCATCCACACTCCCGCCGGCACCGTGGCCAACCAGCGCCTGGCGCAGGGCTACAGCTTCGCCACCATCGCCTCGGACCTGACGCACCTGGAACAGATCGCCAAGTCCCACCTCGACGCCGCCCGCTCCACCGCCGGAACCAAGGAAGGCCAGTAACCATGACCACCACCACCGACGAGTACAGCACCATCACCCCGGACGGCGTTGTTAAAACAGCCGACGGCGCCGACTTCGCCTACCTGCCCGCGCCCACGGTGCAGAGCCACGCGGCCAACCTGCTGACCCTCCCGGACGGCCGGCTGGGCTGCGTCTGGTTCGGCGGCACCCAGGAAGGCGTGCCGGACATCTCCATCTGGTTCTCCACCCTGGAACCGGGCAGCAGCCAGTGGTCCGAGCCGCAGCAGCTGTCGGAAGACTCCACCCGCTCCGAGCAGAACCCCATCCTCTTCACCAACACGGACGGCGCGCTCTGGCTGCTCTACACCGCGCAGAAGGCGGGCAACCAGGACACGGCCGAGGTCCGCCGTCGTATCTCCCTGGACAGCGGACGCACGTGGGGCGAGGTGGAGACCCTGTTCCCGGCCAACGAAACCGGGGGCGTGTTCGTCCGCCAGCTGCCCGTGGTGCTGCCGTCCGGCCGCCTGATCATCCCGATCTTCCGCTGCATCACCACGCCGGGGGAGAAGTGGGTGGGCAACAGCGACGACAGCGCGGTGATGATCTCCGACGACGCCGGCGCCACCTGGACCGAGCACGTCCTGCCCGGCAGCCTGGGCTGCGTCCACATGAACATCCAGCCCGTGGCCGACGGCTCGCTGCTGGCCCTGTTCCGCAGCCGCTGGGCCGACTCCATCTACGAATCCCGCTCCACCGACGATGGCACCACGTGGAGCGAGCCCGTCCCCACCGAGCTGCCCAACAACAACTCCTCCATCCAGTTCACCGCGCTCGCCGACGGCCGCCTGGCCCTGGTGTACAACCACAGCCGGGCTGAGGCTTCTACGGAGCGGCGCCTCTCACTGTATGACGAAATTGACGACGACGGCCTGGCCGAGGAACAGGGGCAGGTCGCCGAACCGGATGCCTCGGCATTCGTCGAGGACGACGGCATCAAGCGCGCCTTCTGGGGGACGCCGCGCTCGCCGATGACCCTGGCCATCTCCGAGGACTCCGGCCGCACCTGGCCCATCCGCCGGAACCTGGACGTGGGGGACGGGTACTGCCTGTCCAACAACTCCCGTGACGGGCTGAACCGCGAGTACTCCTACCCGTCCATCCACCAGGGCCCGGACGGTGCGCTGAACATCGCGTACACGTACTTCCGGCAGGCCATCAAGTTCGTCCGGGTGGACCCGCAGTGGGCGTACGAGGGCACCACCACTCCGGGCGGGGATTCGTGACCAGGCACGCGGTGGTCACGGGCACCAGCTCGGGCATCGGCAAGGCCATCGCTGCGAAACTGCTGGCCGACGGCTGGAAAGTGACGGGGCTGAGCCGGACCGAGTCCGCCCTGGACGGGAAGTTCGAGTGGCTGCAGGCTGACCTGTCCGAGCCCGAGTCCCTGGCTTCCGCGGTCTCTTCGCTGGAGCCGGCGGATGCCTTGGTGCACGCCGCGGGGTTCCAGCGGACGGCGCACTTGGGTTCCCTGGACCCGGCGGCCCTGGCGGGGATGTTCACCGTCCACGTGGCAGCGGCGTCGGTGCTGGCGAATGCCTTGGTGCCGTCCATGCCCGACGGCGGCCGGATCGTCCTGCTGGGCAGCCGCACCTCTACAGGGATGCCGGGAAAGAGCCACTATGCCGCCACCAAGGCTGCGCTGATGGGGCTCGGCCGGACGTGGGCGCAGGAGCTGGCGCCGCGCGGGATCACGGTGAACGTCCTCTCCCCGGGACCCACCGACACTCCGATGCTGAACGACCCCGGCCGCGCCGCCACCCCTGTGAAGCTGCCGGCCCTCGGTGCGCTGGTGGACCCGGAGGACGTGGCCGCCCTGGCCGCGTTCCTCCTGGGCCCGCACGGCAAGTCGATCACCGGCCAGAACTATGTGATCTGCGGCGGTGCCTCCCTCTGACACCAGCACTCGAATCGCCGGAACGCTGCCGGGACGCCGGAACGGACCGGCGATCTGGCACCGTTCCGGCGTCTTCAGCGAAGTTGCACGTTTGTGCAGGAGCCCCTGCGCGTGCTCCCATGCAGTCCACAGGCCCAAAATGGCTACTCGCCAGTAACAACGCGCTATGTCCCTTGGTCACAGCGGCAGGACGATGACCAGATCCGGGCCTTGAAATTGGCCGCACGTTTGTTCAGATCCGCTGCGGAGGCACGGCAACTTTGCCAGCATGGAAACCCGCGGCCGGAACTGATGGACACCCCCCAAGACCATCAACTCCGGCCGTCCCCAGACAGACGAACAAAGAGGTTTCCATGTCATTCCTTAGCCGCGCCCTGTCCGTTGCCGCTGCTGCGGTCCTTGCTTCCTCCCTGGTTGCAGTTCCCGCCCAAGCCGTCGATATCTCCCCGCCGGGGGCCAACGACTGGTCCTGCAAACCATCAGCTGCACACCCGTATCCGGTGGTCCTGGTTCCGGGAACGTTCGAGAGCATGGAGAAGAACTGGTCCACCCTCTCGCCATATCTCAAGAGCCAGGGGTACTGCGTCTTCGCCCTCAACTATGGCCAGACCAACGGCGTCTATGCCACGGCTCCGGTGGCAGAGTCCGCCAAGGAGCTCGCTCCATTCGTTGATGCCGTCCGCTCCGCCACGGGCTCCCGGCAGGTGGACCTGGTGGGCCACAGCCAGGGCGGCATGATGCCCCGGTACTACATGGGCTTCCTGGGCGGCGCGAAAAATGTCCACCACCTCGTCGGCATCGCGCCTTCCAACCACGGAACCGAAGGGCTGATCCTCCCGCCACCAGACCTGGTGCCCACGCCCGACTACACTGCCGCGGGCTGTGCCGCCTGCGCGGACCAGCAGGCCGGCTCGGCCTTCATGCAGGAGCTCAACTCCATCGGCGACACGGTCGCCGGCCCGTCCTACACCGTCATCTCCACCAAGTATGACGAGGTGGTCATCCCGTACAACAGCCAGTTCCTCAACGGCTCCGCGCGGCAGGTCACCAACATCACCATCCAGGACAAGTGCCCGGCCGACGTCTTCGAGCACGACCAGACACCGAACGATCCCGTGGTGCACCAGTTCGTCGGCAACGCCCTGGCCCAGCCATCGGGTCCCGCAGACCCTGCCTACCAGCCCGTCTGCCTCTAGCTCATCAATCAGACCGGCGGACCGGCTTCGGCTCGCGACCTGCGGGTCAGGCTCCGAGCTGGTCCGCCAGTTCAGTGATGCTTGACGCCACGAGGTCCCAGTCGCCTTCCGGGGCCAGGTCCGCCACCTGGTCGGGGCCGTATTCGGTGGGGCGGGCCACGAACGCCGTGGCCAGCCCGGACTCCCTGGCCGCCTGCAGGTCATTGTTGTGGGCCGCCGCGAGCATCACTTCGCCGGGCTCGAGGTCCAGGAACTCCGCCGTGCGGAGATAGGCCTGGGGCAAGGGCTTGTACGTGCCCGTCATGTCCGAACCGATGATCACATCCCACGGCAGGCCAGCGTTCTTTGCCATGTCCAGCAGCAGCGAGGTGTTGCCATTGGACAGCGGCCCCACGATGTACCGGCGGCGGATCCTGGCCAGGCCCTCCACACTGTCCGGCCAGGGCGGCAGCCGGTGCCAGGATTTGTTCAGCTCCTCCAGCCTCTGCCGTGGCAGCCCGTCCGGATTCACGCCGCAGTGGCGGAGCGCCTGATCCAGGTTTTCGCGGTGGAGGGTGTCCAGCTTCGTGAAGCTGCGGTGTCCGGAGCGGATGGCGTCCATGGCCGGCTGGTAGAGGGCCCGCCAGTGGTCGGCGAAGGCCTCCGCGTCAAGGTCCTGCCCGTGTTCCGTGGCGAAAGCTGCCACTTCCCTTGCCACGCCGGTGCGCCAGTCCACCACCGTCCCGAAGGTGTCGAAGAGGACGGCCCGCACCGGCCCTCCGGTTGATGGTGAACGGTACGGCTGGAATTCCATGAGCTGTCTCCTTCCTGGCTGCCCTGACCGTTAGTCTGGCAGCATGCGAACCGATTTCAGTCCCACGGCGACGTCCGCCCGCGATTTCTACCGGCTGCTCACTGCGGTAGTGGTGCCCCGGCCCATCGCATGGGTGTCGAGCGTTTCCCCGGAGGGTGCTGACAATGTGGCCCCCCACTCTTTCTTCACCGTGGCTTCTACCAATCCGCCCATCGTGCAGTTCACCTCAGTGGGCGAGAAGGATTCGCTGCGCAACATCACCGCGTCCGGAGAATTCGTGGTCAACCTTGCCCCGGCTGCACTTTTGGAGGAGGTCAATGCCACCGGAACCAATTTCCCGCCTCATGTCAGCGAGTTCGACGCCGCCGGCCTGACCCGGGAACCGAGCCTCACCGTGGCCGCGCCCCGCGTCAAGGAATCACCGGCAGTGCTCGAATGCCGCCTCCATTCCGTGCTGCCGATAGGGGACTCCACGCTTGTTTTCGGCGAAGTGACGCATGCCGCCGTGAGCGATGCCGTGCTGGATGGCAGCCATCCGCGGATCGACCTGCTGGAGCCGCTGGCCCGTCTCGGCCTGGACGAGTGGGGCACTCTCGGCGAAATCCAGGACCTCGGCCGGATACGGCTCAAGGACTGGCCGGGCGATTTCCGGCCGAAGGCGTAGGGGCTGGCAAACCCGAACTGCGTGGGAACGAGAATAGGGAAGGGACGCCCGGCATGGACGTCCCTTCCCTGCAGCGGGGCCGCTTAGCCGAGGCCGAGCTGGACGAACAGGAACCAGACCAGAAGCGGCACCACGCCGATCATCGCGATGGCCCACAGCAGCAGTGCACGGAAGAACATCCGCTCGTCCTTGGGCTGGGCGCTGGCCATCAGCAGGGCGCCGCTGGTGGACATGGGGCTGACGTCAACCACTGAGGAGCTGATGGCGATGGCCGTCACCACACCCACAGGCGTGAGCAGGGGGTCCATGGCGATCGGCACGACCACGGGGCTGATGACGCCCAGGGTTCCGGTCGTGGAGGCGAAGGCCGAAACGATGGCCACCACGTAGCTGGCGATCAGGGCGGCGAGGGAGCTGTTGCCCAGGCCCTCGATGCCTTCCTGGAGTTCCTTCAGCGCACCCATTTTCTCCAGCATGCCCACGTAGGTGACGATGCCAGTGACCAGGATGATGGCCGACCACGGCATGCTGTCCACCGCCGGCTTCTGCACGTTGGAGTCCAGGACGATCAGGACCGCGGCGATGACCAGCGAGGCGACTCCCACATCCAGTCCCAGGACGGTGGTGAGCACCAGCAGGGAGGCGATGCCCACCAGCGTGAGGATACGCATGGGGGTTGCGGCCACCTTCTCCGGGCGGGTCCTGGTCCGGGCGGTCACGGAAGTCGGTGCCGGTGCGGTGAGTACGGCCGTTCCGGTGCCGCCGGAACCTGAAACGCGGCCCCCTTCGGGTGCGGCAGCGTCGCCGTCGTTCTTAATGGCATTGCCGGCGTCCGCGTGACCTGCGTCCGCCTTGGCTTCCCGGCGCTTCATGATGGCCTGCACCAGGACATAGGCGATCGCGGCGAGTATGGCGTTGAAGATGAAGCAGTACGCGTAGAGCTTGAACGAATCGTCCGCGGCGCCGGCGCCGTCCAGCATCTTGTTGCCGAGGACGCCGAAGGGGTTGACGGGGGAGAAGGCGCCGGCATTGGCGCCCTGGACGATGACCAGGCCCATGGCCAGGGTGCTGATGCCGAACCGGGTGCCCAGCGCCAGGCCCACCGGGGCGACGATGGCGATGGCGGCGGGGGTGAAGGCACCGGCGGAGGCCAGGGCCGCCGTCAGCAGGAACATCAGGATGGGGACCAGGATCTTCCGGTCGCCGGCGAGCCGTTCAGCCCAGTACGCCAGCAGGTCGATGGTGCCGTTGATCCGCACAATGGCGAAGAGCAGGGTGGCGCCCACCAGGATGAAGAACAGTCCGGCCGGGAACTGCCCGATGACATCCTTGATGGACATCCCGGCCAGGAGGGTGCCCACGCCGAACGCGGCGACCGTGGCCAGCAGTCCGGCGTTGATCTTGGTGAAGGAGCCGACGGCGAAGGCCGCCACCAGCACCAGGAACGCGATGAGTGAAAGCGACATGGTGCCCGCCGCCTACGCGTTCGCCGCGGCCAGGACGCCGGCGCCGGACAGCAGGCTGCCCGCGCCGGTAATGGCGGGTTTGTGGCCCAGGGCCTTGAGGATCTCGTAGGTGGTGGCCGTGGCAGCCGTGATGACCGGGAGGCCCAGTTCGTCCTCCACTGCCTGGACGGCGGCGAGTGACGGCATCTGGACACAGGCGGACAGCACGACGGCGTCAGCGCCTTCGCGCCGCAGGCTGCGGGCCAGCGCGGGCAGGTTCTGCGGGTCAAGGCAGCCGACTTCGAGGTTGTCCGCTACTTCGAGGCTGATGGCATCCAGCACCGTGATGCCCGATCCTTCGATGTAGTCCACCACCATCTTGGTCAGCGACCTCATGTAGGGGGTGATCATGGCCACCTTGCGGGCGCCGATTTCGTGGAGGGTGCGGACCAGGGCGCCGGCGCTGCTGGTGACCGGGGCCGGGTGTCCGTTGCCGGCAGCGGCGTCCGCAATGACCTTTTCGGAGCCCTCGTGGGCTTCCGGGCCCTGGGCCATGACGGCAACGAGGCAGGCGTAGGCAATGACGTCCACGTCGGCGTCGGACACTGCTTCGGCGCACTGGGCTGCCTTGCCCACCATGGCCAGCAGTTCTTCCTTGGTGACCTTCTTCATGCCGGCGCGGGCGGAGTGGAAGGTGTACTTGTGGCCGGTTGCCTCGGCCTGGCGCCGGAACAGTTCCGGTAGTTCGGTCTCCATGGTGGTGTTGGAGCTGGGGACGATCAGTCCCACGCGGCTCATCCCGGGGCGCTTGGGCTCGGGGGCGGTTTCACAGGTTGCTGCGGGGGTGCTCATGGATTCTCCACGTCGTTGTGATGGGGGGGTGGGGTGCGAGTAAACCCATAAAGTGGGTTCGCGTCCCATGATGTGGGTCACTGGAGTAGGATGTCAAATGCATCACGTTCGGGCAGCGCCTGTGGCGTCACTAAGCTGGAGGCTGGCGAAAAAGAGTAAAGGGGCGTTTGGACAGTGGCGAAGGAACCGGGAGCTGGGGCTTCCCCCCTGTTGGTCCTGCACAAGGTGGCGGAGATCCTGGACTGTTTCTCCGTGGAGGAGCCCGAGCCGACGCTGCAGCAGATCATCCGCAAGACAGGCCTGCCGTCCAGCACCTGCCAGAGGCTGGTTCAGAACATGCTCCGTGAAGGATTCCTGGACCGCGACGGCGACCGGTACCGGATCGGGATCGGGCTGGTCCGATGGGCTACCCCGGGGACGTTCGGACTGGACGTGGTCCGGTTGGTGAAGCCGGTCCTGCAGCAGTTGCGGGACGAAACTGGTGAAACTGCCTGCCTGTATGTGCGCGACGGGGCGTTCCGGACCATCGTTGCGGTGGCCGAGACGCGGCATGTGGTGATGCGGCCGTTCATGGTGGGCATGGTCATGCCGCTGCACGCCGGCGCCCCCGGCAAGGTATTCCTGGCCTTCGACCCGGGCGCTTGGGATGCCTTGGACGAGCAGGGGCTCGAGGGCTTCACGCCCGATACGCCGGTGTCCCTGGAGACGCTGCGGGAGCAGGCTGCCGTTGCCCGCGAACAGGGGTATTTCGCAGCCTTCGGGGAGCGCAACCAGGACGTGGGCTCCATCAGCGCGCCGGTCTTCGACCACGCGGGACGGCTTGCATGCGCCATTGGCCTGGGGTTCCCTACCCAGCGGATCGGGCCGGCAGATGTTGAGCGGCTGGGGCCGGTGGTAGCCCGGGCGGGGCTGGAGGCCAGCCGTGCACTGGGGTACGACAGCAGCCAAGCCGCCGGTCTGTGACGGGGGCTGGATCTACAGCCGGCACACGCATAGCAGCAGTCGGGCAGATGCGGCAGCTGCTGCCATGGGCGCTAGCTGTGCTCAGCTGGCGCGGGTGGCGCTGTTGCGCACAACGAGGGTCGGCGGGATGGGCGTGCGGTCCACGTCCCGTCCTTCCATCGCACCGAGAAGCACTTCCATGCTCATCAGCGCCAGGGCGTTAAAGTCCTGGCGCACGGTGGTCAGGGGCGGCAGGAAGTAGTCCGACCCTTCGATGTCGTCGAAGCCCACGATGCTGACATCGTCCGGGACGCGAATGCCGTTTTCGGCGAAGGCGCGTATGACCCCCAGGGCCGTGTGGTCGCTGGCGGCGAAGATGGCCTGGGGGATCTTGTTCTCCCGGACGAGCCGGAGGCCGGTCTCGTAGGCCCACCGGGGGCTCCAGTCACCCTCAAGGCACAGGCCGGGCTTGAGCCCGGCGTCGCGGAGCGTGGCCTCCCAGCCGCGCTTGCGCACCCGTCCGTCGAACCAGTCCATGGAGCCGGCGAGGTGGGCGATGTCCGTGTGGCCCAGGTCGATGAGGTGCTGGGTGGCCAGCCGTGCCCCGAGTTCCTGGTTTTCGGAGTATGTGAAGACGTTCGGGGTGGATGATGCTCCGGCCGCGATCATCTCCACCGGCACGCGGAAAGACGCATTCCAGACGGCCGCTGCCATCTCCACGAGAGGGGCAATGACAATGATTCCCCCCACGCCGGTATCGTCCAAGGTGTCCAAGGCTGCCTGCACGGACTCTTCGTCGGGTTTCTCGACACTGATGACGGTGGTGGCGTAGCCCTTCTTGCGGGCGACGTTCTCGAGGGCCATGAGTGTCCCCACCGGGCCGAACCGCGGGGAGCCGTCGGAGAGGATGCCGATGGAGGTTGACCGGCTGGTGACCAGCGCGGTGGCTGCCCGGTTCCGGCGGTACCCGATGTCCTTGATGACCTGCAAAACCCGCTGGCGCGTGGCTGCGCTCACGTCCGGTGCGTCATTGAGTACCCGCGAGACTGTTCCGAAAGAGACCCCGGCCACCTGGGCCACATCATTGATAGTGGGCTTCCGGCGCACCGGGGCATCCCGTAGCTTCTCGTTCGCCTCGCGGGGAACCGCCGTGCCTGCCACGTTCTCTCCTGTCTTGCACCTCCCGGACCGAACCAATGGGTTCCGTGCGTTTTCAATCTTACGTCGGCGGACGACCCGAAGAGCCCGAACCATCCGGCCGTGTGATGTTTGACACCCGCGTCCGTAAACGTTTACGATGATCTCCGTAAACGTTCACGATACGGTCGTAAACGCTTACGGAGGTTAATCCATTCAACGAGGAAAGGAGCGGGATGGCTGACAGCATCGTCCACGCACTCGCGCTCGATCCCAGCGCGGGGCTTCGAAATGTCGACGAGGCCCAGTGGTCACATCTGGAAGAGCTCCTGAGGGATACCGCGCCCAACGAACTCGCAGCCGCTGTCCGCACCTTCGTTTCTGCCGGCTCCTCGGCAGTCGTGGGAATCTTCGATGGCAACCTCCTCTGGGCCAGCCTGGTTGTTTCCGTGGACACCTCCGGCGCACCCGCGTCCGTGTCCACCCTTGACGGCCCGGCAACCCAAACGGGCGGGGACATGGCCAAAGCCGCGGGCGAAGCGGTGCGGTGGCTCCAAGCCCACCAAGGGCCCTGTTCCCTGGGCCTTTTCGTCGACAAAGTGCATGCAGAGGCGCTCCTGAAAGCTTCAGACAAAGCCGCCGCTCTACGCACAGCCTCGGCCGCCGGCGGACTCGTCCTCTCACCGGTTCCCCCTGCCCTGGCAGTAGCGCTCGCCTGAAACACCCCACGCTCCACCCCATCCATCCACCCAAAAGCACTGGAGAACAATGATGATCCGCAGGCTTCCCATCGTGGCCCTGGCCGCAGCCTTGTCACTTTCCGTCGCGTCCTGCAGCAGTTCAACTACGGCCTCGTCAAACGCCCCCGACGCCGGCGTTTCCGAAAAGGCCCAGCAGGCCCTGGACAAGATCAAGGGGCAGGTCCTGAGCAAGGGCCCCAACGGCGAGTCGCCCTCACCAGCTTCCGTCGCTGATCTGACCCCCGACGAGATCCAGAAGGTCAAGGGACTCAACGCCAAAGCGGCAATCGTGATGCACTATGGCGGCAACGACTGGGCCACGGCCCAGGTAAATGGTCTGAAGAGCGAACTTGAGAAGCTGGGCATCAAGGTCATCGCCACAACCGACGCGAACTTCAAGCCGGACAAGCAGGTCTCGGACATCGAGACCGTCATGACGCAGGATCCGGACATCATCGTCTCCATCCCCACGGATCCTGTGGCCACCGCCTCCGCGTACAAGAAAGCGGCGGACGCCGGCACGAAGCTCGTCTTCATGGACAACATCCCCCAGGGGCTTACCGCCGGCAAAGACTACGTCTCTGTTGTTTCCGCTGACAACTATGGCAACGGCGTGGTCTCTGCCCACCAGATGGCCAAAGCGCTCGGTGGCAAGGGGAAGATCGGGATTGTCTTCCACCAGGCTGACTTCTTCGTGACCAAGCAGCGCTACGACGGTTTCAAGGAAACGATTAAGAAGGAATACCCGGACATCCAAATCGTCGAGGAAAAGGGCATTGCCGGTCCGGACTTCGCGGGAGACGCCCAGGCTGCTGCGAACGCCATGCTGAGCAAGTACGCCGATCTGTCCGGCATCTGGGCGGTGTGGGACGTTCCCGCAGAGGGTGTCATGGCTGCGGCCCGTGCCGCCGGCCGCCCCGATCTGAAAATCGCCACGGAGGACCTCGGCAAGAATGTCGCCATCGCCTTGGCCAAGGACGAACTCGTCGTCGGCCTCGGAGCGCAGGTTCCGTTCGACCAGGGTGTTACAGAGGCACGGCTCGCTGCCGGCGCGCTTATCGGCAAGCAGGCCCCCGCCTACGTGGCCCTGAGTGCCCTCCCGGTTGACCACTCCAACGTCCTGGAAGCCTGGAAGCAGGTCTACCACGAGGACGCCCCCAAGGACATCCAGGACTCCTACAAGAAGTAGCCAGACCCGACGGCGCGGGGGTCCCACCCCCGCGCCGCTCCGAAAGGGCAACAATGAACACCTCAGACAACGTTGTCGAGATGCGCTCGATCTCCAAGGGCTTCAACGGCGTTTCCGTGCTGAAGGACGTCGCCTTCGACGTCCGCAAAGGCGAGGTCCACGCGCTCGCGGGCGGCAACGGGGCCGGGAAGTCCACGCTCATGAAGATCCTCCAGGGCGTCTACCAGGCAGATGCCGGCGAGATCCGCATTGGAGGCAAGCCGGCCGCCATCAACTCGATCCAGGACGCGAAGGCAGCCGGGATTGGAATGGTCTTCCAGGAATTCAGCCTGGTGCCGAGCCTGACCGTTGCACAGAACATCTTCCTTGCGGCGGAACCGCTGGGGGCGGGACGGCTCATCGACGACCGTGAGGCGGTGAAGCGGGCCAGGGAAGTCTTCTCCGAGATGGAGGTCGACGTCGACCCCCGCGCCCAGGTCTCACGGCTCGGCACCGCCTACTGGCAGCTGACCGAGATTGCCAAGGCCCTGGCCCAGAACGCCCAGGTCCTGATCATGGACGAACCCACGGCCAGCCTGGCGCGGCACGAGTCAGAGGCACTGTTCGAACTGATCGACCGCCTCAAGCAGCGCGGCATCTCGATCATCTACATCTCCCACCGGATGGACGAGGTGTACAGGCTCGCGGACCGTATCACCATCCTCCGCGACGGCCGCCACCTCCTCACCGCGCCACTGACGGACGTCACTCCCGAGCAGATCGTTGAAGGCATCGTCGGCAAGAAGATCGAGGGCCAGCTGTCCTACCGTGCGCGGGACCATGTGGCCCACGACGGCGCGCCCCTGCTGGAAGTCCGCGGGCTTAGTGCCGGGAACCGGGTGCGGGACGTTTCCTTCACGCTGCGGCCCGGCGAAATCCTCGGCCTGGCGGGGCTGATGGGAAGCGGACGCACCGAGCTGGCCCGGGCCCTCTTCGGCATCGACAAAGTGGACAGCGGGGAAGTCCTCTTGCGGGGCAAGAAAGTCAACCTAGCCTCGCCACAGCAGGCCATCGATGCCGGCGTGGCCCTTATTCCGGAGGACCGCAGGGCCCAAGGCCTCGTCCTTGAGCACTCCGTCCAGGACAACCTTCTGCTGCCACTGCTCGGCCAGATCCAGCGGGGACCACTCCTGGACGGAGCCAAAGGCAAGGAGTTGTCCTCTTCTTTGATCCGGAAGTTCGCCGTGAAGGTCGCCCACCCGCACCGGCCGGTGCGGCTCCTCTCAGGCGGCAACCAGCAGAAGGTGGTCATCGCCAAGTGGCTGGGCACCGACCCGGACATCCTGATCCTGGACGAGCCAACGGCCGGCGTGGACGTCGGCACCAAAAGCGAAATCCTGGACATGATCCGTGATCTGGCAAGTGCCGGCAAAGCAGTCATCGTCATCTCCTCCGAGTACCCCGAACTACTCGCGGTCAGCGACCGCGTCCTCGTCCTCAAGGACGGCTCCATCATCCGCGACATTCCCCGCAGCGAGATCGCTGATGAGGAATATCTCCAACTTGCAGTCCAGGGAGTCTGAACAGTGAGCAAGGCAAACACCATCGCGCCCCGGGACACCGCGGCCCGCAATTTCGGCACCGTCCTGAAAGAACTCGACTGGCGACGCTACGTCATCTACATCGGCTTCGTCGTCGTCTTCCTTTTCTTCGCCATCCTGCTGCGCGACCAGGGCTTCCTGTCGCCGAACAACCTGCTGAACATCTTCCGGCAGACCGCCACCATCACCGTCATCGCCGTGGGCATGACCTACGTGATCGCGTGCGCGGAGATCGACCTGAGCGTCGGATCCGTGGCTGGCCTCTCCAGTGTCTGCACTGCGATGGCGCTGTCCCAGTGGGGCCTGGTACCGGGCATCCTCGCAGGCCTCGCCGTCGGGCTCGTGGTCGGATCAATCAATGGCGCCCTTGTCAGCCTCCTCGGCATCCCATCCTTCCTGGTGACGCTCGGCATGCTGGGCATAGCCGTTGGTGTCGCCCAATGGATCACCGCCTCGGCGCCCCAGCCGATCCTGAACGACACCTTCAACATGCTGTTCGGATCCGGCAACTTCGGCCCGGTTCCAGGACTGGTTGTCTGGAGTGCCATCTTTGTTGCCATCGGCGCCGTCGTACTGAACCGCACCAGGTTCGGCCGCCAGGTCCTGGCTACGGGAGGCAACCGCAACGCCGCGGAGTTCACCGGAATCAACACCAAGCGCATCAAATTCCAGGTCCTGCTCATCTCGGGCATGGTGGCAAGCGTGGCCGGGATGCTCTACGCCGGCCGCCTCCAGTCCGGCCGGTTCCAGTGGGGATCGGGAGACGAACTCTCCGCCATCGCCGCCGTCATCCTGGGCGGAACCAGCCTCTTCGGAGGATTCGGCTCCATCATCGGCACCCTCTTCGGCGCCCTGCTGATTGGCCTGATCAACAACGGACTGATCCTTGCCGGACTCGACAGCAGCCAACAGCAGGTGGTCCGCGGCGCCATCATCATCCTGGCCGTCGCCCTGGCCCGGAAGAAATAGCACCAAAAACTCTGAACCCTTCTTCGGCACTTGAAAGGCGGAAGCAATGAAACTTGGTTACTGTTCCATCACCTGGGGCGGCGTGGTGGGCCACGCCCAGGGCGTAACGAGCGTCAAGGACCTCTTTTACCTGACGCACGGGTCCATGAAAAATGCCGTCCGGGACATCGCGTCCGTGGGCTACGAGGGTGTTGAGATGTTCGACGGCAACCTCGCCGAATACGCGGAGAAGCCGGATGAGCTCAGGGAAATCCTCAGTACCGCGGGGGTATCCCTGACGAGCGTCTACACCGGTGCGAACTTCATCTACGCCGACATCCTCCCCGACGAGCTGCACCGGATCCACCGGGCCGCGGAACTTGCTGCGGGCTTCGGCGCGGAGCGGCTTGTAGTGGGCGGTGGTGCACGGCGCGCGGCCGGAACCACTGAAGAGGACTACCTCCGCCTCGGCAAGGCCCTCGACAGCGTCACGGACATTGCCGAAAGCTTCGGGCTGTCGGCGAGCTACCACCCCCACCTGAGCACGATCGTCGAAAGCCCGGAGGAGCTGGACAAGCTCATGCCGCTGACCCGCATCGGCTTCTGCCCGGACACCGCCCACCTGGCAGCAGGCGGAGCAGACCCGGCCGCAGTCATCCGGAAGTACCCGGACCGGATCCAGCATGTCCACCTCAAGGACTTCCAGCACGACCCGTTCAACTTCCTTCCCCTCGGCGAAGGCGAACTCGATTTCCCGGACATCATCGCCGCCATCCGGGAAAGCGGATACGACAGCTGGCTCATGGTCGAACTCGACGGCTACGACGGTGACCCGAAGGCCGCTGCCGAAATCAGCAAAAAGTACCTCGAAAAACTCCTCTGACCCTTTGAACCACGGGACGCCGCACCAGGCGCCGCCCGAACATTCCGGAAGGAACAAGATTCACATGCAGAACCTCAACGTCGGCCTCATCGGAGGCGGCTTCATGGGCAAGGCCCACTCCCTGGCATACGCAGCGATGCCCATGTTCTTCTGGCCGGCACCGGCGCTCCCGGTCCGCAAGGTCATAGCCGAGGCCAACCCGGACCTCGCTGCCGAGGCGGCCCGCCGCTTCGGCTTCGAGAACTCCACCTCGGACTGGCGCAGCATCATCGACGACCCGGACATCCACGTCGTGGACATCGCCACGCCCAACCACCTCCACGCCGAGATCGCCATCGCCGCCGCAGAAGCGGGCAAGCACATCATCTGCGAAAAGCCCCTGGCCCGCACGGGCGAGGAATCCAAGGCCATGTACGACGCCGTCAAGGACAAGAACCTCGTCCACATGGTTGCCTTCAACTACCGCCGCACCCCCGCCGTCGCACTGGCAAAAAAGTACATCGAAGAAGGCGCCATCGGCCGCGTCCTGAACTTCCGGGGCACCTACCTGCAGGACTGGAGCGCAGACCCCAACTCCCCGCTGTCCTGGCGGTTCCAGAAGTCCATCGCAGGTTCCGGCGCCCTGGGCGACATTGCAACCCACGTCATCGACATGGCCCGTTACCTCGTCGGTGAGTTCAGTGCCGTCAATTCCGTCCTGTCCACCTGGATCCCGGAGCGCCCGCTGCAGACCGGCGGGGCCGACGCACTCGGCAACGTACGGGGCGGCGAGGGCCCGCGTGGCGAAGTTGATGTGGACGACGAGGTGATGACGATGATCCGCTTCGCCAATGGGGCCGTGGGATCCCTTGAGGCGACGCGCAACGCGTACGGACGGAACAACTACATCACCTTCGAAATCCACGGAACCGAAGGGAGCATCGTCTTCAATTACGAACGACGCGATGAGCTCCAGGTCTGCTTCGCCTCCGACCAAGGAGACCGCCGCGGATTCCGCACCGTTTACACCGGGCCGGCGCATCCCTACGGCGAAGGCCTCTGGCCCATCCCTGCTCTCGGCGTCGGATACGGGGAAACCAAAATCATCGAAGCCTACGACTTCTTCAAAGCCATTGCTGAAGGCGGAAGTGTCAGCCCCAATTTCGCAGACGGCTACCAGACGGCCCTCATCGACGACGCGATTGTCGAATCTGCTGCCAAAGAATCGTGGGTGGAAGTTCCTCAGATCACGGGTTGATCTTCGGGGGAGGGGCGGTAAGGAACCGTCCCTCCCATTGGTCGCCGGCAGCCCTGCACGATGTGTGAGTCAGGACTGGAACTGCTGCATCACGGAGAGGTGGCCGGCACGGGCCGACACCAGGCATTTGGCCAGGTAGAACGGCCGGTTGCCGTGCCGGACGTACTGCGTCAGCACCAGGACCGGGTCCGATGGGCGGAGGTCCAGCAGCTTCGCGCGGCTGGGGCCAACCTGGCTGAGGCTGATCTGGCACTCTCCCGGTCCGGCCAGCCGGCCCAGCTGGTTGTTCAGCGTGGCAAGCAAGGTGGCGCCGCCGTCGTCCTCGATCTCAAGAGGCGCGGCGGCGCCCTTGCCGAAGCTGACCGGCTGGGCGGTGACGTTCTCCTGCAGGTGGGCGATGGCCTCACCGTCCCGGATCAGCACCGATTCCCAGAGCCAGCATTCAGTGCCGGGGTCCACGCCGATGCCGGGGGCGACGAATTCGGAGGCCGCCTGCCGAAGCGCCTGCGTGCGCTTTACCTCGAGGGTCTTCCCGGGGCCGCCGAGGACTTCCTCGAACGGCCGGATACGTTCGATGCCTATGCGGGGGAGCGTATCCGAGACGAAGCGTCCCACGCCGCGGCGGGCCCTGATCAGGCCGTCCTCCTCAAGGAGCATGAGGGCTTCGCGGACCACCGTGCGGCTGACCTTCATGTCGGCACCGAGCTCGGTTTCGGTGGGGATCATGGAACCGGGGGTGAGAAGGCCATTGCGGATGGCCTCGGCGATGCGCGAATAAACCGCCACGCGTAAGGGCGAGCCGGGCTGGGCTGCCACCGGTTGGGACAGGAACCGGGCGGCGTCCTGGTGCACGATTGGCCTCGCTCTATTAGTGGCTAGTTTTGGACTTCCAGCCTAGAACAAGTAGCACTTGTTTGTTGGACAAGCGGCATCCGATGGGTCGACCTGGCCCCACCGAATGGGACACACCTTCCAGCGGAAACCCGCCTAAGCGCGGAGCGGCTGGCGCTCGCCCGCACGGGGAGATGTCCGCGCTACGCGCAGCCGGACGGCAGAAGAGTTACCGGGTCACCACGCTCTACACCACCCTCGCCCCCTGTGCCATGTGTGCGGGAACCATTATCCAGTTCAAAATCCCCCGCGTGGTGGTGGGGGAGGCACGCACGTTCGACGGCGAGCTGGAGCTTCTGCGGTCACGCGGGGTTGAGGTGGTGGTCCTGGATGATCAGCGCTGCGTGGACATGATGCGCACGTTCCAGGCCGACAACGCCGGCCTGTGGGCTGAGGACATCGCCGAGTAGCCTCGGCTCATTGTTGCCCCGCGCGGGCAGCCGTTCACACGCCGTAGAAGTTCTTGCGCGCCTCAGCGTAGCGCTCCCGGACTCCGATGCCCCAGTCGCCTTCTGGCTCGTAGGAGGCTTCGATGCCGCGCTTCCAGTCCGGAAGCTCTCCCGTGGCTGCCCATGCGGCCTGCTTCGCTGCGCCGAGTGCGACGTACTCCCTGCTCGCCGGGACCTCGACAGGCAGGTTGAAAATGCTCGCCGCCGCTTGTCGGAGGGCCTGCGATTTGGAACCTCCGCCAATGAGGAGGACCTTGTCCGGGGTGCCGCCGGACTGCTTCATGACGTCGATGGCGTCGGCCAATGAATTGAGTACGCCAAGCACCGAGGCGCGGGCAAGGTTCTCCGGCGTCATGTTGCTTCTGGTAAGGCCGGCCAGGCTTCCGCTTGCATGCGGGAGGTTGGGACTCCGTTCGCCGTCGAGATACGGAAGGAACGTGAGGCCGCCGGCGTCGCTACCTGCATCGAGCGCCAGCGCATCCAGTTGTGCCAGGCTGACGCCAAGCATGGACGCGGTTGCAGCCATGACCCGGGCGGAATTAAGCATGGCAAGCAAGGGCAGGTGGCCGCCGGCGGCGTCCGCGAATCCAGCGATTGTGCCGCTCTGGTCCGGGATGGGTGAGTGCGTGGTGCTGAAGACGGTTCCGGATGTACCAATGGAAACCACCACCTCTCCAGGACGAAGGCCCAGTCCCAAAGCTGCCGCCGCATTGTCGCCGGCGCCGGCGGCGAGCACGGCGCCGTCAATGCCCCATCCGTTCCGTACCGTTCCTGCCCGCTCATGCGATGCGACAACCCGCGGAAGGTGTGGAACGCGCCCGAAGAAGCGCTCAAGCAGGTCTGTCCGGTAGCTGTCCGTAAGCGGAGAGAAATAGCCGGTGCCGGACGCGTCGCTGCGGTCAGTGGTGAATTCGCCGCCCAGGGTTCCGTTCAGCCAGTCGTGGGGGAGGACAACCTGGTCTACGCGGTCCGCCAGCTCCGGCTTGTTCTGCGCGAGCCAAGCGAGTTTGGAGATGGTGAAGGACGCCACAGGAACCAGGTTGACGGCGTCAACCCATGCTTCCTGGCCCAGCTCGTCCCGGAGTCTTTCCGCGTCCGCTGCGCTGCGGGTGTCATTCCACAGCAGCGCATCGTGGACGGGGGTGTCCGTGTTGTCGAGCGCCACCATCCCGTGTTGCTGCGCGCCGACGCCCACCCCGGCAACGGAACCGCCCAAGCGCTCAACGCCGGCGGCATGCCAGGCCTCGTGCAACGCGGACGTCCAGATGCGGGGGTCGACGGCGGTCCGGTCGGGGTGGGCCGCCGCGCCGGAAGCAACAACACCGCCGCTGTGTGCGTCCACCGCGAGGACCTTGCAGGACTGTGTGGAGGAGTCTACCCCGACCACAATGCTCATTGACTGTTCTCCTCATCCATTAGGTCAGCAAGGGCCCGGGCCAGCGGGATATCAACGATCAGCGTGGTCACGAAACCGGCCCTGGCCACCGCCCGCACCGCATTTGCGCGTGCTGTTCCGTGCGAGACCGCGATGACCTTGGGGGTACGCTGCAACTGCTTGACCGTGACGGCGATGATTTGTTCATCCAGCCCCGTTTCGACCGGGACGCCCGCTGCGTTGAGCAGCCGGCCCGAGCATTCCGCGACGGCGCCGGCGTCCACGGCTGCCTCGCGCATCTCCGCTTCGGCCCGGTCCCAAACTGTGGAGCTCCCGCTCTTCCAGGCGCCGATGGCCACCACCGCCAGGTCGAGCGAATCCGCCTTCGCCAGGGCGCCTGCGATCTCCGGCTGGCGCCGGAGGCCGGCCGCCGTCGTCGGGTCTTCCACTACCAGCGGCGACCATAGCGGCCAGGTGAGCCCGCCGCTCAGGTGCCCCAGCCGCTGGATCAGCTCGAGCGGATTGCTGTCCCCTTCTGTGGGCAGTGCCCCCGCGAGCTGGACGATGTCGCACCGGGGGAGCTCCCTGACGAGCATCGAAGCCACGTCCAGGATGCGCGACCACGACATCCCGAGCGTCCCGCCCGCGGGAGCCTGCCGCGTAACCTCGGCGGCGGCTGCTTTGGCCAGGATGCCGCGGGCTTGGTTCTCATCGCCCGAGGTGGAGTCTGCCACGATCACTTCGCGGATCCCCAGCCAGGATTCCAGTCTGCGGATCTCCGTGGCCGAGATGTGGGACGGATAGTGCACCTTGATTTCCACAATGCCGCGCTCACGGGCTTCGGTGAGCAGCCGTGCCACCTGGAATCGCGAAATGTCATGACTCACCGCAATTTCTACCTTGGACCGGTTCTCCAGGTAATACTCGCTGCTCACGCGGGCCAGAAGTTCCTCATGGGAATGCTCGGACATGGTGCTCACCTCTTCTCCGTCGATCATTTGAGTCCCTCGTCTTGCTCAAACGAGTATATATGACTAGAGTCACAATGCAGATGAGCAAGTAGACGCGCTCATATGAGCGTCCGCTTCATCCCGACTTTTGAGCACAAAGGAGTTCTTATGCGTCCCACGATGCGCGCGGCCTCGATGGCTGCCGGCGTCCTGTGCATTGCACTTGCTGCCTCGGCCTGCGCCGGTGCCGGCGGAGGATCCGCTGCTAACGACCCGGACAGCATCAACGTCCTGATGGTGAACAACCCCCAGATGGAGGACCTGCAGCGGCTGACCGCGGAGAATTTCACCCGGAAGACGGGCATCAAGGTCAACTACACTGTGCTGCCCGAGAACGACGTCCGGGCCAAGATTAGCCAGGAGTTCTCCAGCCAGGCCGGCCAGTACGACGTCGCGTCGCTGTCCAACTACGAGATCCCCTTCTTCGCGGCCAACGGCTGGCTTGCACCGCTGGACAGCGTGGCGAAGGACCCGAAGTTTGACCAGGCCGACATCCTGCCGGCCTATACGGCCTCCCTCACCGGCGAGGACGGCAAGTTGTATGGCGAACCGTTCTATGGGGAGTCCTCCTTCCTGATGTACCGGAAGGACATCCTGGAGGCCAAGGGCCTGACCATGCCGGAGAAGCCCACATGGGACGAGGTGGCGGACGTAGCTGCCAAGGTGGACGGCGCGGCCCCGGGTATGAAGGGAATCTGCCTGCGCGGCCAGCCAGGCTGGGGCCAGGTTTTCGCCCCGCTGACCACCGTGGTGAACACGTTCGGCGGCACCTGGTTCGACAAGGACTGGAACGGCCAGGTCAGCTCCCCTGAATTCACCGAGGCCGTGGAGTTCTACACCAAGCTGGTCCGTGAGCATGGCGAACTCGGTGCAGCCCAGGCCGGCTTTACCGAGTGCCTGAACAACATGGGCCAGGGCAAGGTGGCAATGTGGTACGACGCCACTTCGGCGGCAGGAGCCCTGGAATCCGAGGCCTCGCCGGTGAAGGGAAAGATCGGTTACGCGCAGGCCCCGATCAAGGAAACCAAATCCTCCGGCTGGCTGTGGACATGGTCCTGGGCCATGCAGGCTGCCTCCAAGAAACAGGAAGCCGCGGGGAAGTTCATCGCTTGGGCCAGCTCCAAGGACTACGAGGAACTGGTCGCCGCCAAGCTCGGCTGGGCGAAAGTTCCCTCCGGAAAGCGCATCTCCACCTACGAGAACACCGAGTTCCAGAAGGCCGCACCGTTCTTCGAGGCCGAACGCTTCGCCATCGAAAACGCAGACCCGAAAAACCCGGGAGCGCAGGAACGCCCCGCCGTCGGCATCCAGTTTGTAGGCATCCCCGAGTTCGCTGCCCTGGGCACAAATGTCTCCCAGGGCATCAGCTCCGCCATCGCTGGCCAGGGCACCGTGGCCGAAGCGCTGGCAAAGGGCCAGGAAGCCGCGCAAAAAGTCGGCAACAAGTACAAGCAGCCCTAACAGAACTGCAGGAGAACATCATGACTACCGCAACGGCGCGCATCTCCCGCCCGGGACGCAATGCAGCCACCCCCTCACGAAGCACCCGGCCGCGAAGCAGCCGGCAGCGGGAACGCGCCCTGGCCTGGGCAAGGCGTGCACCGCTGCTGCCTGCCCTGGTCTTCCTCATTGTTGTCACCCAGCTTCCGTTCGTGGTGACGCTGATCATCTCGTTCATGAACTGGAACAGCCTGAGCCCGAACAAGACAGCCTTCGCCGGCGTCGAGAACTACGTCACGGTCCTCTCGGATCCGGACCTGCGGCAGGCGATCTTCACGACCATCCTGCTCACGGTCTCCGTGGTCCTGGCCAGCCTGCTCGTTGGCCTGGGCCTGGCCCTGCTGCTGGATAAGAAATTCATCGGTCGTGGTTTGGCACGGACCCTGCTGATCGCACCGTTCCTGGTGGTTCCCGTCGCCGCCGCCCTCATCTGGAAGCACGCCCTTCTCAACCCCGTGTACGGACTGGTCAACGGCACCCTGACGTGGGCCTGGTCCCTCTTCGGCAGCGCCACGCCGCCGCAGCTGGACCTCCTGTCCCAGACACCACTGTTGGCAGTCATCGTCTCGCTGGTCTGGCAGTGGACGCCGTTCATGATGCTCATCCTGCTGGCGGGCCTGCAGTCCCGCCCCATGGACACCGTGGAAGCGGCCCAGATGGACGGAGCCACCCCGTGGGCCATCTTCCGGCATCTGACGCTGCCGCACCTGCGCCAGTACCTGGAACTGGGTGGCCTGCTGGGAGCGATCTACATCGTGCAGAACTTCGACGCAGTGTTCACCCTCACCGCGGGTGGACTTGGGACGGCCAATCTTCCCTACGCCGTGTACCAGACCTTCTACTTCGCCAACGAATACGGACTGGCGTCGGCCGCCGGCGTCGTGGTGGTCATCGGCACCATCCTGGTGGCCACGTTCGCGCTCCGCACCGTCTTTTCACTCTTCAAGAAGGAGGCAACACGATGAGCACCCTTACGGCGCCCCGCAACGCCCACCACCACACCACGGCCGGACACGACGGCGCTTCCCGCCGCCGTTCCGGAAGGTTCCGGGGCAAGGCACGCATGGATCCCACCCGGAACAACACCGCTGCCGGTGTGGGCGCCTGGCTCCTCGCCCTGCTCTTCGCCGCGCCGGTCCTGTGGATGATCCTGACCTCCTTCCACTCCGAAACCGACGCCGCCACCAACCCGCCGTCGATCGCGGCGGACCTCACCCTGGACGCCTACAAGGAATTCTTCGGGGAAACCTCCGGCGTCAGCCCCTGGCCCGCCCTGATCAACTCCGCCACCGCCTCCGTCCTGTCCACCGTCCTGGTGCTGGTCCTGGCCATCCCCGCCGCGTACGCGCTGTCCATCCGGCCGGTGAAGAAGTGGACGGACGTGATGTTCTTCTTCCTCTCCACCAAGATGATGCCCGTGGTGGCTGCGATCCTGCCGCTCTACCTCTTCGCCAGGACCGTGGGTGCCCTGGACAACATCTGGTTCCTGATCCTCATGTACACCTCGATGAACCTGCCCATCGCGGTGTGGATGATGCGCTCCTTCCTCGCCGAAGTGCCGGAGGAAATGCTGGAGGCAGCCCAGATCGACGGCGCCAAGCTCCTGCTGATCCTCCGCAAGATCATCGCTCCGGTCGCGATGCCCGGCATCGCCGCGACGGCCCTGATCTGCTTCATCTTCAGCTGGAACGAACTGCTCCTTGCCCGGGTCCTCACGGGCGTGGTGGCGGGCACCGCCCCGGTGTTCCTCACCGGCTTCGTCTCAGGCCAGGGTCTGTTCCTCGCCAAAGTCTGCGCGGCCGCCGTCGTCATTTCGCTGCCTGTGCTGTTCGCCGGCTTCGCCGCCCAGGACAAACTCGTCCAGGGGCTCTCGCTCGGCGCAGTGAAATAGCCGGCTCCGCCACCCCACCGGCACCTTCTCCTTCGATTCCTGAGGATCACCAACGATGACAACATCAACCACGCAATATTCCGCGCCCGGACAGCGGCACCTGCCACCCACCATGCGGGCAGCTGTCTTGAGGAGCCAAGGCGACATGGCAATGGAAACCCTGCCCGTTCCCCGGCTGGAGCCCGACCAGGTCCTGGTGCAGGTGGCCGCCGTCGGCGTTTGCGGCAGCGATGTCCACTACTACGACCACGGCCGGATCGGCGACTACGTGGTGGACCATCCGCTCATCCTGGGCCACGAACTCTCCGGCCGGATCGCTGCCGTGGGCAGCGCCGTTGACCCTGCCCGCATCGGCAAGCGGGTCGCCATCGAGCCGCAGCGTCCCTGCCGCAAGTGCAACCAGTGCAAAGCCGGCCGCTACAACCTCTGCCCGGACATCGAGTTCTACGCAACGCCCCCGGTGGATGGTGCCTTCGCCGAGTACGTCACCATCCAGTCCGACTTCGCCTACGACATCCCGGACAGCGTCAGCGACGAGGCCGCCGCGCTGATCGAACCCCTCTCCGTAGGCCTCTGGGCCTGTGAGCGCGCCGGGATCAAGCCCGGCAGCCGGGTCCTGATTGCCGGCGCCGGTCCCATCGGCATCATCGCCGCCCAGGCTGCCCGTGCGTTCGGCGCCACCGAAATCCACATCAGCGACATCTCCGAGGACCGGCTCGGGTTCGCACTCGAGCACGGGGCCACGCACGCCCTGAACGCACGGACAGACAGGGTGGAAGGGCTCGACGTCGATGCCTTCATTGACGCTTCCGGCGCACCGCAGGCTGTCCGTTCCGGCATCAAAGCCGTCGCGCCCGCCGGCCGGGTGATCCTCGTCGGTCTCGGTGCGGACGACGTCGAACTCCCCGTCTCGTACATCCAGAACCGCGAAATCTGGCTTTCCGGCGTGTTCCGCTACACCAACACCTGGCCGCTGGCGATCAAGCTCATCGCGGACGGAAAGGTGGACCTGGACGTCCTGGTCACCGGCAGGTTCGCACTCGCCGAAGCAGAGGAAGCGCTCAAGGCCGGCAAACAACCCGGCCAGCTCAAAGCCATTGTCTACCCGGGCCGCTGACGGTCCGCCCTGAAAGGAAAAAGCACATGCAACCGCTCAGCACTTCAACACTGGCAGAACTCCCGGCAAACTTGGGCACGCCATCCTACGACCGCTCGGCCCTGACCGCGGGGATCGTCCATTTCGGCGTCGGCGGCTTCCACCGCGCCCACCAGGCCATGTACCTGGACCAGCTGATGAACGCCGGCATGGCGCACGACTGGGCAATCTGCGGGGTGGGTGTGCTGCCCGGCGATGCCCGCATGAAGCAGGTCATGGACCAGCAGGACTGCCTGTACACGCTGGTGGTGAAGAACCCGGACGGTACGCGGGAGGGCCGGGTCATCGGATCAATCATCGAGTACCTCTTCGCCCCGGACGGCCCCGAGGAAGTCATCGAGAAGATGGCGTCCGACGCCGTCCGGATCGTATCCCTGACCGTCACGGAGGGCGGGTACAACTTCCACCACGTCACCGGCGACTTCGACGCCGACAACCCGGACGTGGTCCACGACCTCCAGCCGGGTGCCGCGCCGCGCACCACCTTTGGGCTCATCACCGAAGCCCTGCGCCGTCGTCGTGAACGCGGACTGGAGCCCTTCACCATCATGTCCTGCGACAACATCCAGGGCAACGGCGACGTCGCGCGCAGGATGTTCACCGCTTTTGCCGAGCTCAAGGACCCGGAGTTCGGCCCCTGGGTGGCCAGCAACGTGTCCTTCCCCAACAGTATGGTGGACCGCATCACCCCCGTCACCACCGACGAGGACCGGGAGGCCATCGCCGCGGAATTTGGTGTGCAGGACGGGTGGCCCGTGGTCTGCGAGCCCTTCGAGCAGTGGGTCCTCGAAGACAATTTCAGCCTGGGCCGGCCGCCGTTCGAAAAGGCGGGCGTCCAGCTCGTGGACGACGTGGAACCCTATGAGCTGATGAAGCTGCGGCTCCTCAACGCAAGCCATCAGGGCATGTGCTACTTCGGCTACCTGGCCGGCTACCGCTACGCCCATGAAGTGGCGCAGGACCCGGTGTTCGCACAGTTCCTGCTGGACTACATGGACAAGGAAGCAACGCCTACGCTGCACCCGGTGCCGGGAATCGACCTCGACACCTACAAGCGCACCCTTATTGAGCGGTTCTCCAACGAATATGTCCGTGACACCTTGGCCCGCCTCTGTGCCGAGAGCTCCGACCGGATCCCCAAGTGGCTCCTGCCCTTGGTCCGCATCAACCTCGAGAACGGCGGAGAGATCCGCCGGTCTGCGGCGATCGTTGCCAGCTGGGCCCGTTATGCGGAAGGGGCGGACGAGCAGGGCAGCCCGATCGAGGTGGTGGACAGGCTCAAGGACACCGTGATGACCGCCGCCGCGCGCCAGCGCCAGGAGCCGCTGTCCTTCATTTCAAACCGGGATGTTTTCGGCGACCTCATCGACGACGCCCGATTTGTTGCCGCCTACTCCGACGCCCTCGCCGACCTGCACCAGCACGGCGCCGTGCAGACCTTGCGGAACCTCCAGGCCTGACACCAACGCGGGGGAGAGCGTCCGCGGCCACGCGCTCGACTCCGGGCCGCACGGGATGAGGCGTGGCCACGTCCTTGTCAGGAATTTCCCCCGGGAGCAAACTAGGCCTACGGAATCCTTGGGGCGTGGCAGGGCGGGAAGCCATGGACGGGCCTGGTGCCAGGAATGAGTTCATCGTCGTCAGCGGGGAGGCGGCGGGGAACAGGCTTGTGATTCCGCATGGTGAGGTCACCGTGGGCAGCCAGGACGGCTCCCGGCTCCGCCTGCCGGCCTACGGTGTCAGCCGCCATCATGCCCTCCTGAGTTCCGTCGATGGCCGCACCATCCTCACGGACCAGCAGTCCCGGAACGGCAGCTGGGTGAACGGGCACCGCATCACCTCGCCCACGGAACTTGCTCACGGGGACCTGGTCCAGTTCGGCGAGGTCAGCTTGCGGTTCATCGACAGGAATGCCGACGGCGGTCCGTCCGGGCAGGGCGGCGGTCAGCCCCGGGAGGGCGCCGGCAAGGACGCCGCGAAGCCGGGCCCGCAGCAGCCCAAGGAGCGGCTGGGAACGGCGCTGATGTTCGCCGCGGGTATCAACGTCGTCGGGCTCCTGGGGAACAGCCTCACCTCCTTCCTCACCGAACTGACGCCCACCTGGACTTGGTTCCTGACCCCGCTCGTCGGCCTGCTGGTTGCCCTGGCCATCGAAATGCTCGGGTTTTACCGGAAGGGCCAGGCCGCCGCCAGGCAGCAGCCCGGCGGCCACGGCCACGCGTCCCAGGCCGGGCCGCGGGCGGAGGTCCAATACGGCCCCCGGCCCGTGCCCCAGGCAGAGCACCGGCGGCCGCTGGCCGCCACGGTGCTGTTGTTACTGTTGCTGCTCGGCGGCGGCGGCTGGCTGGTCACCGCGGGGGCGAGCTACGCCGTCGGCTACTTCTCCGGCAACGAAAGCGGCGTGCAGCGCCTGGAGCGCCAGGTAGTGGCTGACGCGCAGGGGGTCAGGGCGACCATCCTGGGCGTCCAGAGCACGGCGCACTTCACCCGGGCCGAGATCCTGGTGAACAACGGGACCACCAGCACCATCACCCTGCCGCTGTTCCAGAACGCGATGCTCACGGGACCGGACGGCACCACGTATGACGCGGATTCGTTCCGCAGCAACTGGCAGCCCCAGATACCGCCCGGCAGCCAGCGCAAGGGAACCCTCAACTTCGAAAGCCAGCTGCCCGAAGGCGCAACAGTGGTGTCGCTGAGCTTCGCCACGGTCTTTGTCCAGGGCTTTGACGGCCCCAGGACCATTACGGTTCCGGACATCCGCCTGAAGCCGCTGGCCGAGGGGGAACCGGCAGCGCAAAGCCACCAGGATGCTGGCCGGTAACCCGTTGCCGCCTGGCCTTACCGCCCTTCCGAGCGGCCTGGAACCTGCTGCTGGCTGCTGGTCCACTTGGCGTGCTCCTGCGAGATCAGGCCCTCGATCCGCTCGGCCAGCTGCTGGTGCCGGTCCGCACGCAGGTAGGGCCCCGCCTTGGCCAGGTACAGGTACCGCTCATGCTTGAGCGCCTCGGCGGTGGAACGGTACGTGATCCAGCGCTCCTGGAACTGGTAGAGGTGCTGGGCGCCCTCGAGGACCACGATGACGGCGGCCAGCCCGCCGGTCACCAGGACAGGGCCCCCTACACCGGCCACAACCGGCAGCGCCGCTGCCACCGCCAGCTCCAGCAGCTTGAGCCACTTGTACCGGCGCTGGTTGTCGCTGCTCTTGCTGTCGTACCAGTGGATCTGGTCCTCCAGGCGGTCCCACGTGGGGTCTTTAGGGGCAGGCTGGGGCACGGCCGCGATCGGCTGTGCCGGTCCTGGATCATCCTGGCGGCGCACCATCGGCTTCCCCTTCCACTGCAGCTTGCTACTGGGCCAGGACGAAGAACACCTGCCATTTATCCGGGCAGAAGCGTTCTCCGGTCAGCACGTAGCAGGGCCACAGCTCCCAGCTGCCGGAACTGTTGAGCAGCACCCGGCCCTGCGCGTTGACGGTTTCCCCCGGCGCGAGGGTCCGGCCTTCATTCATGTCCTCGGTATCGTGATGGGCTCCCGACGCATCCCGCACTCCCACGAACGTGTACTCCAGTTGCACTGGCTGGTCAGTGGTGTTCGTCAGCGCATAGCTCACGGTGACCGTGTCTCCCACCCGGGGAGTGCCGGGATCGCGCCGGCTGGTGGCCTGCAGCCCGGTCAGGCGGATCCCGTCCCCGCTCGTGACCGGGGAACTATCGACGTCGATGCCGCCGCCCCCGGCCTGGACCGGAGCCTGCCCGTCGGCAGGGTTGGCGCTGGGGGAGGGTTTCTGCAGGCTGGTGACAAGAAGGACCACCAGCAGGATCAGAAGAACGACGGCGGCCGTCCCGCCCAGGATGAGCGCCCGGCGGGAAAACCGCCCACGTTCCCGGGGCAGCGTCTCCCGGCTCTCCCGTGAGGTGCCGCCCGGTCCCGTTGCGACCGCCGTCGGGGCCTGCTCCTCCGCGTTGTCCTGTTCTTCCTCGGTGTCTTGGCTCCTCCGCATCTCGGCGAGGGTCCCGTCCAGCACTTTGAACAGCCGGCTGGTATCAAACTCAAAGCGGGCCGGACTGAACTCCAGGGCCTGCCGGCGCACCAGTTTCGCCATGCTTTCCGGCAGTTCGTCGGTGCGCGGCATCCGCGCGCCATCCACCAGGATCGGGATGACCCGCACATTGCGGGTCAGGGCCGCCTGGACCTCCAGGCGCACAAAGTCGTCGGGGTCCTCAAGCCGGCGCCGGCCACCGTCGTCGGCGATCGTTGTCCACTCATCGCCGATCAGCACCAGCACCACGTCGCAGGAGCCCACTGCCCTGGTGATCGCCTCCACAAAGTCATCGCCGAGCTGGATGGAGTCGACGTCCTTGAAGACCTGGCCGCCGCCGTAGCGGTCAGCCAGCCGGTCGTACAACCAGCCGGCAGGGTACGCGGTCTCTTCGCGCCGATAACTGATGAAGATCCGGCCCGACGCGGCCGGGGGAGAAGCAGCCATAAGCGCACGCCTTTACGACCAAGCCCAGACCCCCAGGGGCATTACACCGCTGCGGGCGTTACTGCCGCGTTACAGCCCCGGGGAGGGGCCAGCTTTGTGCGCTCCCCGCCTAAGGCGACCCTTCCGCCGTCGTGCGTTAGCGCTCCGCAGCGTCTCCTGGCAGCTCGTCGACGCCACACCAATCGGCGATGAACAGGGCGATGCTCTTGGTGATCCGGCGGATGGATTCGACCGAGACCCGCTCGTCGAACCCGTGGATCGCCTCGGAAACCGGGCCGTACACCAGCGCCGGCGTGTCCGCGTAGAGGGCGAAGACCCGGCCGTCGAGGTAGCCCGGTGTGGTGAAGCTTTCCAGCCCGCGGCCGAACGCCTGCGCGTGGGTCCGCTCCAGCAGCGTTTCGGCCTCGCTCCCTGGCTCCAGCACGTAGCCTTCGGAGAAGAAGCCGGTCCGCGTGCCGACGGCGGTGATGGGCTCCGGCCCGCGGCCCAGGGACTCGAGGCACTCCTGCAGTTCCTGCCAGGCCTGCTCGGCGGTGGTGCCGGGGTAGATGGCCGCCCGTACATCGAACTCGCACCAGGCCGGGACGCTGGAGGGCCAGTCGCCGCCAGCGATTCCGCCGAAGTTGAAGTTGATGGGATGGTCCAGGTCCTCGAAGTAGCGGTGCTGTCCGCGGTCCGCGTTCCACTTTTCCTCGACCTCGCGCAGCGCGGATATCGCCGTGTAGGCGGCGTCGATGGCGTTGAAGCCGGCGCCCATCTCGCGCGGATGGGTGGGGTTGCCGGTGACCCTGACCCGGAACCAGATCACGCCGACGTTGGCGCGCACCAGCATGTCCTCCTCGGGCTCGGGGATGATCACGGCGTCGGCGCGGTAGCCGCGCATCAGGGCGGACAGCGAGCCGTTGCCGGTGCACTCCTCCTCGACGACGGACTGGAAGTGGATGCGTCCCGCCGGCTCGAACCCTGCGGCGCGGACGGCGTCGAAAGCGAAGAGGTTGGCCGCCAGGCCAGCCTTCATGTCGCCGGCGCCGCGGCCGTACATCCAGCCGTCGATGATCGGCGCGTCCCAGGGGTAGCGGGACCATGCCTCGGACGGCCCTTCGGGGACCACATCGATGTGGCCGTTAAGGATCAGGGACCGCCCCCGCTCTTCGGCCGGACGGTAGGTGCCCACCACGTTGGTCACCCCGTCATAGTCAACCGTCACGGGCCCGAAGCCGGGATGGGCGGACAGGTCCCCGGCGTCCAGCTCCCACCGGTCCATCTCCAGGCCGCGGCCTGCCATGGCCCCGTACATCAGGTCCTGGGCGCTGCCCTCCCTGGTGCGCAGCGACGGGTGCTTGACCAGGTCCTGGGTGAAGGAAAGCTGGGCGTCGAAGGCGGCATCTACGGCATCCAGGATGCGGCGGGTTTGGTCGTCATTAAGCATGGTGATCTCCTAACGGGAAGGGGAGCCGTCCGCCGGACGGCTCCCCTTGGGTGATTGGTATCTGTCGCGCCGCGGGCCCGCGGCCGCTGGTCCTAGCTGACGAGCTTCTTGTCCTGGACGCGCAGGCGCTCGCCGAAGAACCCTCCGACCGCGGTCAGCAGGGAGATGATCGCCAGGATCAGGGCCGCACCCCAGGACTGGTTGCCGGAGACGCCCAGCATGGCGGTGGCCAGCAGGGGCATGAAGCCGCTGGTGGCACCGGCGATGTTGTAGCCGAGGGCCACGCCGGAGTAGCGCAGCTTCGGTGGGAAGAGCTCGGTCAGGAGGGCGCCGTTGACGGCGTAGGCGACGGCAATGAGCATGATGCCGATGGTGATGGCCAGGGTGATCATCAGCGGGGATTTAGTGTCGATCATTGCGAAGAGGGGGAAGGCCATGACGGCGCTGACGACGCCGCCCCACATGGTGACCTTGCCCGGGCCGATCTTCTCGGCAAGGCGGCCCATGAGGAAGGTGACGCCGATCTGGGCCACTGCGGCAACCAGCGTTGCGTTGACCATGACGCTCCGGTCCACCTTCAGGGTGTTGGAGCCGTAGCTCACCGCGAAGGTGGTGATCATGTAGAAGCCGCCGACGCCGAGCAGCGCGGCGAGTACGGCAATGAGCAGGCGGCCGCCGGCGTGGCGGAAGACCTCGAAGGCGGGGACCTTCGCAGTCTCGCCCTGGGCCAGCAGATCCTTGAAGATGGGGGATTCCTCCACCTTGAGGCGGATCCAGAGCGCGACGCCTAGCATCGGGAAGGCCAGCAGGAACGGGATACGCCAGCCCCAGGCATCAAAGGCTTCGGAGGGGAACAGCAGCACCAGGGAGAACGCGCCGGAGGCCAGCAGCGTGGCCACCGGCGAGCCGACCTGTACCAGCGCCGCGTACCGGCCGCGCTTTTCGACGGGTGCGTGCTCGACCGCCATGGTCACCGCACCGCCCCACTCGCCGCCGACGGCCAGGCCCTGGACCAGCCGCAAAATCGCGAGCATGGTGGGTGCCGCCAGGCCGATGGTGCCGAAGTCGGGCAACAGGCCGATGAGGGCCGTGGCCACGCCGATCATGACGATGGTCATCAGCAGCGCCGGACGGCGTCCGTAACGGTCGCCGACGAAGCCGAAGATCACAGCACCGATCGGGCGGGCGGCGAAGCCGACGCCGAACGTGGCAAAGGAGGCCAGCAGTGCGGCGGTGGGGTCCATGTTGGTGAAGAAGAGCCTGTTGAAGACAAGCGCCGCGGCCGTGCCGAAGAGGTAGTAGTCGTACCACTCCAGTGCCGTCCCCACGAAGGCGGCACGGGCGATCTTTCCGGCGTCCTTGCCGGAGATCACCGGAGGAGCACCTGCGGCGGGGGTAAGTGAATTTGAGGTCGTCACGGTTTGAGCCCTTTCGAGCGGGTTGAGTTGTGCATCCCGGATCCCGCGGCGGTCAAAAGGCCATGCCTGCACTGCAGCGGTGGTTATTCGAGAGTAGATCAGTGATAAAGCCCTAAACAATGACAATATCCACCCACTTCTCGCCCTTTAAGTGGGCATATTCACAAAATCAGTCCAGGAACTCGCCATAGCGGCTGAGGGCGACGAGGGCCCGCGCAGCCTCGGCCGGCACGGTGAGGTCAAGGCCGATGACCTCGTGCAGGCTGTGCAGGCGGTTGACCACGGTGTTCCGGTGGCAAAAGAGCTCCTCGGACGTTTCCTTGATGGACCCCGTCCGCGCGTAGCTGCGTGCCACTTGCAGCAGGCGCTGGCGTTCGAGGGGCGTGCACCTGTCCAAGGCATCCTTCACGGGGGCGGAAAAACCTGGAAACTTCTGTTCGAGGAGCCTGCCGGCAATCCCCATCCAGGCATCCTCCATCGTCGCCAGCCCGTTGCCGCGGCGCTTCTGCTGCGCGAGCACCAGGGCGGACGAGGCGGCAGCCGGGACGGCGGCCAGGCCGGCGACGCCGGACATGTAACCGGCAGGGAAACCCGGCCCTTCCTGGTGCCACGTCCGTCCCGGGCGCTGCTGGCGGAAGAGAAACAGGGCGCCGGTGTTCTCATACAGATAAACGTTATGGTCGGACTCGAACTGCCGCTGGGCCTGGGATATGGCGTCTGAGGTAACTGCCAGCACCTCAAAGGTGCCAGTTGCCTGCACCCCGAGCGCCTCGGCAAGGTCCTGGACTTCAGCCGGGCTGCCCAGTTCCGCGTTGAACAGCCGGGACAGCAGGCGCTGCCGGTACAGCTGCTTGTTGCGCGTCAGCCTGGCCTCTTCCTCCGCATAGGCCTGCTGGATGCTGCTCACATAGCCCTCGACGGCGTCGAGCACGCGGTCCATGTTGGCAACCAGGACACTGATCCCCTTGTCCCGGGCGACCCGTTCGAGCCCCTTCCAGAGAACGCGGAAGTCATTGCGGATTGCCTCAAGGAATGCGTCCAGGGGGACGCCCTGGCGGGCGCGGCGGGCGGCCACCTCACGCGGAAGGGTCTGCAGGTCCGGGGGAAGCTCCAGCCCAGCCATCTGGTACAGGAACATGTCCATGGTGTCCGCGGCGGTCCGGTAAACGTCCTCTTGTGGAACCAGTGCCTCACCATAGGAAATGGCTGAGAAGCGCTCCAGGAAGTCGCTCACCAGCAGGGAGCGTTCCTTCCAGAGGCTTTCCAGCAGCTCTGTCCACTCCGGTTCCATGGGGCGCCCCGGACGGAACTCGCGGGGTGTGGCCTTAGAGGGACGGGCGGTCACATCGTCGTGTGCTGTCATGCGTCCATTTTATGCAAACGCCTAAGTCTTGGGCCGCAGTCCGCGTTTGATGTCTCTTGAAGGCAGCAATGTTACAGCGTTGAATGGATCGCAGCCCCACTTCCAGGCTCCTGACCCGAACCCCGCCGTGAGGTCCGGGGGCCATATCAAAGAGGATTCATGCCCGTCGATCTCCTGATACGCAATGCCCACATACTGACCCAGGATGCCTCCCGCCCTACGGCGACCAGCCTGCTCATCCACGACGGCAAAATTCTCGACGTGGATCCCGACGCCGACCTTGCCAGCCATGCCGCCCTGACCATCGACGCCGCCGGGACCACGATTGTCCCCGGGTTCAACGACGTCCACGCGCACAGCGTGTGGTTCGGCCTCGGGCTCATGGAGGCCAACGCGGGGGCAGCGGCAAGCCTGGACGATGTGTACCGGATCATCGCCGAGGCCGCAGCGGGGAAGGCCCCCGATGAATGGGTCATCGCGTCCGGTTACAGTCCGCTGCTGCTCGGCGGCCAGCAGCCCGACCGTGACCGGCTGGATGCGGCGGCCGGGGGACGCCCGGTGTGGATCAAGCATTCATCGGGCCATGCCTGCACGCTCAACGGCGTGGCGCTGGACCTCGTCGCGGCCCACGCGGACCTCACGGCCCCAATCGACGGCGGCGCCGTAGTGGTGGACGAGGATGACCGTCCAACAGGGCTGCTCGAGGAAAATGCCATGCGGCTGGTGCAGGACCTCCTGCTGCCGTATCCGCTGGAGACCATTGAGCGCGCGCTGGACCTCGCGACGTCGCACTACCTCTCCGAAGGGATCACCAGCGTCACGGATGCGGGCATCGCCGGCGGCTGGATTGGCTATTCGCCCCGCGAGTTCGCGGCCTACCTGAACGCCCGCGACAAGGGGCTGCTCAGCGTCAGGATGCAGCCGATGCTGGTCATGGATGCACTCCACGATGTGCCCGGACATGCCGACGACCCGGCGTCCAGGAGCCTGGACGCCGGAATCCGCACCGGACTGGGGGACGACTGGCTGCGCCTGGGCCCGGTGAAGATCTTCAGTGACGGCTCGCTCCTGGGCAGCACGGCCTACATGACCGAAGAATACGTCGGCTGCACCCACAACCACGGCTACCTGCAAATGGACCCGGACCAGCTGCGTGAATCAGCCCTGGACGCGTACCGCGCAGGCTGGGCGATCGCGATGCACGCGATCGGCGACCACGCCGTTGACCATGCCATCGACATCATCACCGAGGCGCAGGAAAACTACGGGCTCAATGCGCAGCCCAACCGGATCGAGCACGGCGGGGTGGTCAGGCCCGACCAGCTGGACCGGATCGCTAATGCCGACATCGTCCTGGTCCCGCAGCCGCACTTCATCACGGAGTTCGGGGACGGCATGGCCCGCCTGCTGGGCCCGAAGCGCACTGCCTGGTCCTATCCCGGCAAGAGCCTGCTGGACCGCGGCGTCACGCTGCCGGGAAGCTCGGACCGTCCGGTCTCCAACGGCAGGCCACTGGATGTCATGCAGTCCTTCGTGGAGCGGCTGACGCCCTCGGGCGAGGTCTACGGGCCGGACGAAAGGATTACCGCCGTCGAGGCGCTGGCCGCGTACACCACAGGGTCTGCCGCCGCGACGGGAACCGCACACATCAAGGGGCGCCTGGCTCCGGGGTACCTGGCGGACCTGGTGTTCCTCGATCAGGACCCTACCGCCGTCGATCCTTCAAACATCTCCGCCACCCGCGTGCTGGCCACCATGGTGGGCGGGCACATCCGTTTCGGCGCCGAGAACCTGCCAGCGCCGGCCCGCGTGGCAGACCTTGAGGCAGCACTGACAGGGAAGGAAACCCCATGAGCACCACGAACGAGCAGTTCCTCGCCGATTTCGCAACGATGTCGGGCTTCGGCGCCACCTCCGGCGGAGGCGTGGACCGGCAGGCCGGCACGCCGGAAGACCATGCCACCAGGGCCTGGTTCAGCCAATGGCTGGCCCAGCACGGCTACACCGAAAGCGTGGACGAGGCAGGCAACCAATTCGGCATGGTGGAACTGGTCCCCGGAGCCCCTTACGTGCTGGTCGGCTCGCACCTGGACTCCCAGCCGCTGGCCGGCCGGTACGACGGCGCCTACGGGGTGCTCGCCGCGGCCCACGCCGGAGCCCGCGTTGCAGCGGAGGCCCGGGCCGGAACGCTGCAGCCCACCTACAACCTGGCCGTGGTGAACTGGTTCAACGAGGAGGGCAGCCGCTTCGCGCCCAG
This sequence comes from Arthrobacter sp. E70, assembly GCF_058266945.1. Lineage (NCBI taxonomy): Bacteria > Bacillati > Actinomycetota > Actinomycetes > Micrococcales > Micrococcaceae > Arthrobacter > Arthrobacter sp. E70. The sequence goes on from NZ_JBYQFR010000004.1 coordinate 170,006, forward strand.
CATGATGGGAAGCGGCGTCTTCACCGGGAAGCTGCAGCTTAAGGACGCCCTCGCCACCGCCGATCCCGCGGGGACAACCGTGGCCCAGGCCCTTGCTGCGGGACACGTTGCACCGGACGGGAACGCGCCCGTCCTCGCCCAGGTTGCCCGCTACGCCGAAATCCACATTGAGCAGGGCAGGAACCTGGAGGAAAGCGGAACCCAGGTGGGGATCGTGGGCAGCACCTGGGCTGCCAGCAAGTACCGGGTGACGGTGGACGGAGCACAGTCGCACACGGGCGCAACGCGCATGGAGGACCGCCGTGACGCCCTCTTCGGGGCGGCGCTGGTGATCGCCGCCGCGCGTGAACTGGCGGCGGAATTCGAGCCGGGGCTGCTGCACACGTCGGTCTCCGAGCTGTACGTCCTGCCGAACTCACCGGTCACCATCGCCCGGCAGGTGCTGATGAACCTGGACCTGCGCTCCCCGGACGAGTCCGTGCTGGGCCTCGCGATGGAGCGGCTGGGCAAGAAGATCATCGACGCCGAGACGGACTCCCGCACGCACATCCGCCTGGACCTGACGCACAACTGGGGGGTGGTGTCCTACCAGCCCCAGGGAGCGGCCTTGGGCAGGGCCAGCGCGGAGAGCCTTGGCTATACCCACGCGGACGTCATGACCGTGGCCGGGCACGATTCGACCAACATGAAAGACGTGGTTCCCACCGTGATGCTCTTCGTCCCCAGCGTGGAAGGCATCTCGCACAACGAGGCTGAGTACACGCACGACGACGACGCGCTGCGGGGCGTCGAGCTCCTCACCGACGTCACGCGACGCCTTGTCCGGGGAGAGTTGGAAGAGGACTAGCAGGGCCGGGATGCTAAAGCGTAGCGGCCTTCCGGCACCGCTCCGCTTCAGCATCCCGGGCAGCGGTGAGGTTCAGCTGGCCTGCTCCTCAACCGTCCGCCGGGCGGCAATGGCATGCGGGACTGCGACTAGCGCCACCACTGCCAGGGCGCCGGCTGCCGCAAAGACGTAGAAGCCCCAGGGGTACGCGATGCCTGCTGCCACCAGTCCGCCGGTCACGGCTGGTCCGGCGATCGCGCCCACGCGGCCCACGCCGGCCGCGAATCCGAGCGCGGTGGCCCGCAGGTGGGCCGGGAACAGCTGGCTGACCCAGGCATAGACGAGCACCTGGGAGCTGAAGACGAACACACCCGTGACGAAGACCAGGGCATTGAGCAGGATCTCACTCTCGACCTTGATGCTGAGGAGGGCCAGGCAAACAGCGGAGAGGCCGAACCACAGCAGTACGATGCGCTTCGTTCCATGCCGGTCGGCCAGGATGCCCGCGATGATCAGGCCTGCCACGGCGCCGAGGTTCAGTACCAGGAGCAGGGACAAGCCTGCGCTGACGGGATATCCGGCCGACGCCATGAGCTGCGGCAGCCAGGTGTTCAGGCCGTAGACCAGCAGGAGCCCCATGAAGGAGGCGGCAGCGATCGCCGCAGCCACCAGGGGATATGGCTTCTTCGCCAGGTCGCGGAACCCGGTCTGCTCCTCCTTCTTGGCGGCCCGCGCCGTGGACACGGTTTCCGGCAGCTTGAACCACAGGAAGGGGACGAGGGCCAGGCCCGCAAGTCCGCCGACCACGAACATCGTCCGCCAGTTGGGAATGATCATCAGCGCCAGGAAGGCGGTGGCGACTGCACCGGCGTGGTAGCCCGTCATGGTCCGGGTGGTGGACTTGCCAGCGGATCCGGCCGGGGCGTAGTCGTTCATGTAGGCAAGGGCTACCGGGAGGCACGCACCCAGGCCGAGGCCGGCGAGCAGCCGGAACGCACTGAACACCGCAACGTTGGGGGCCCACACCACCGCGATGGTGAAGATGGAGAACCAGAGCACGCAGGCGACCAGCAGCTTGCGGTGCCCGAAGCGGTCCGACAGCGGAGCGATGAAGAGCGCGCCCAGGCCTACGCCGACGAGCGATATGGTTGCCGCCAGCGTGGCGCCGACCGCGTCGAAGCCCAGTTCGCCGGTCTTGATGAGCGTGGGAATAACGGTGCCGAGCACCACCAGGTCGAAACCGTCCAGGACCATGGCCAGCCAGCAAAGCCAGACCGGCCAGCGGGACGCGCGGGTGGAGGGAGAAGTTGTCATGTAATCCTCATCGATCAGGGAAGGAAGGAGAAGCTGCCGGGCTGCGAGCTCCATCACTGGGACAAGTGACGCGCGGCACGCTCTCAGGCACCTAGGCTAGCGCGAAGTTCATCAAACGGACAACTGTTCGAGATACGGACAAAATTGGAAAAGGGGCGGTGCAAGGCAGACCCTGCCTTCACGCCGGGCTTTCGCCGCCTGACCCTATCGACGCCAGGGCGCGCCGTTGTAGTGTCATCGCGTGATCGTCCCCGATAACTCCCAGAACGCCGCGGCGGTCGCGGACCACTACGACGAGCTCGACACCATCTATCGGCGGGTATGGGGAGACCACGTCCATCACGGGCTATGGGCCTCGGGGCGCGAGACACCCAGCGAGGCTGTCGAAGCGCTGGTCGACGAGGTGGGCGACCGCTTGCACCTGATGCCCGGCCAGGCGTGCGTGGACATCGGCTGCGGCTACGGCTCCACTGCAAGGCGGCTCGCGTTGACACGCGGCGTCAGCGTCATCGGATTTACGCTTTCCACCGAGCAGGCCCGCTACGCGGCCGCGCATCACGCACCGGGGGTGGACATACAGGTCCGTGACTGGCTTGCCAACGGGCTGCCGGAGGCCTCGGTCGATGCTGCGTGGGCGATTGAGTCGAGCGAACATATGGTCGATAAGCCCGCGTTCTTTGCCGAGGCGCAGCGGGTGCTGTCGCCGGGCGGCCGCTTGGTCGTCTGTGCCTGGCTCGCCGAGACCGGTGCCAGGGATTGGAAAGTCCGCCACCTGCTCGAGCCGATCTGCCGAGAAGCGCGCCTGCCCTCGATGGGCACGCGCGAGGAGTATGAAGCGATGGCGCTGGCCGCGGGCTTTGCTGTCACCGGGTATGAGGATGTCAGCCGTCGCGTCGCCCGCACCTGGCCAATCTGCGCCGTCCGGCTCATCAAGGCCCTGCTCGCTGATCGCGAGACCCGCCGCCTCGCCCTCGGCGCACGCAATCGCAACGCCTTCCTGGGCATTCCCCGCCTCATCCTGGCTTACCGCACCGGTGCGATGCGCTATGGCATCTTCACCTTCTCGAAGGCGGGGGAGAACGCCGCGCTAGGCGGCGGGCAGCCCAAGAACTGAACTGCGGCTTACCCCTGTTCAGCGCCCGTACGCGCCCGCCAGGCATCGAGTTGCTCGATGGTTTCGGGGTTCTGGTAGGCGATCTTTTGACCACTGGCCAGCTCGATGGTGTTGCTGTGGGTCTTGATGCCTGCCGGGATCTGCCGGTCGCCACTGGACCGCATGAAGTTGTCCTTGGCACCGATGAACTGGTTCCGGGCGATCTCGATGTCGCAGGGCAGCTGAATGTCGTAGGTCAGCAAGTGCGTGCCCATGCCTGCCTGGTCCGGCCGGATGTCTGCCGCCCACGAAATGCCGGCGTCGCGGCAGTCGTTATCCGTGAAGGCGCACCGGATGTGTCCCGTGCCGGCTCCCGGAGTTCCGCGGGACCACACTTCAAGGGTTTGGTTGCAGTTCTCGATGGTGTTGCCTATGAAACGGCAGTCGGTCCAGGCCACGTTGGACCCTTCGGTGTTGCCCTGCATGGTGGTGCCGGTGTCATAGGTCTGCCGGATGGTGTTGCCCTGGACCAGCACGTTCGCGCAGCCGATCCAGATCTCAACGCCGTTCCCGTACCGGGTGGTCTTGGTCAGCTGGGATCCGCCGATCTCCTCGATCAGGCAGCCGGTGACCTCCGCGTTCCGGGTGCCGTAGATGCCGACGCCGTGGCCGCCGTGGCCCAGGATGTGCAGGTCCGAAACGGCGGTGTTGGAGGAAGGCCGGAGTCCCTGCTGCTTGACCGCAATCCCGACGCCGGCCCCCGGCGAGGTGCCCAGCTTCACGTATACGAAGGTGTCATCGCTGTAGAAGTCCCAGTCCTGCGCCAGTTCGGCCAGGCTCCACCGCTTCCAGCCGTGGATGGTGCCGCCGGCCTTCAGGAATCCTACGTTGGTGGAGGTTCCGGCGGTGTTGCCGCTGAACTGCCCGGACCCGGGCCTCAGGTTGAGCTTCCAGACGCCGGGGCTGTGCAGTGCCCACGCATCGTTGCTCATCTTGTAGCCGTTGATCTGCGGCAGTTCGCCCGTGCCGTAGGCGCCGAGGGTAAACACTCCCGAAGTGCCCTTCACCGCCGGAATCTGCAGCGCGCCCGGAAAGACGTCGCCGCGGCGCAGCAGGACCGTATTTCCGCGCCCCACTTCACCGGCGTCGAGTGCCGCCCGGACTCGTGCCAGCGACTGCCAGGGTGCCGCCTTGGTGCCCGGGTTGGCGTCGTTCCCGATGCTGCTCACATACCGCGCGTTCGGGTCCGCCGCGAAGGACGCGGGGGCAGCAACAGGGGCCGCGCCGGGCGCCGGCGAGGGATCCGGGCCCCGGGCAATCATGCTGGGGATGCCGGCGGTGACGGCCGCCGCCCCGATCCACTCCAGGAATGTTCGTCGCCCTAGCAACATGGCGTCCAGGGCATGGCGATGCGAAGGTTTTTGGAAAAGGGCATCCATAGATTGTAGTCGAACTGTTATACGGTCGACGACTTGGGCGCTTGGCACCGTGTTAATGGAGGTAATTCGGGGTGTACGACGGCGGCCCGCACCCGGGCAGGCCGGTCGCCGGTGGGAGGTCAGCGGGCGTTAGTGAGTGCCGGACTCCAGTGGCACGTGGCGCCCCTCCGGCCGTCCCTCCGCCGCTGCCCAGTGCCTGCGGAGCGCCTCCGCCAGCCGCTTCGGCTCTGCCCGGTGTGGTGGGTCGAAGTGGTGCCGCCCGGGGAAGACCTCCAGATGGAAGTCGGGAAAGAAGACCCGGGCCAGCCGTGCTGCAACCTCGCCGAAATCGTCCGGATGGCTCAGCCCGCCAAGGGCAAAGAACACCGGCCTGCTGAAAGCGGCCAGCCGCGACCTGTCCAGGTCGTAGGTATTGAAGGTCTGCATGAAGGCCCTGATTCCGGCGGGCCGCTTGGCCATCCACGGCGGCGGGGGACCGTCAGGCTGGGGCGGAAGGACGACGTCGGACCTCACCTGCAGCCTCATGAAGGCGGACATGAACTGCTCAGGAGGCAGACCGTCCAGCTCCCCGTACTTCCTCCAGTGTTCCGCGTAGGCGGGGCTCCAGTCCCAGCGCCCGGCCCAGGCCGGCTCCACCAGGGCCAGGCTCTGCAGCCGGTCCGGGTGTTTGGCGGTGAACGCCAGCGCCGCCGCGCCTCCGCCGGAATAGCCCAGGAGGTGGAACGTCTGCCAGCCCAGCGCATCCGCTTCGCGCAGGGCGCCGTCCACCTCTGTGTCCAGGCTCCAGCCCGCGGGCGGTTCATCGCCCTTGTACAGTTCCAGTTCCTTGGCCACGGCGTGCATGTCGGGGCCGAGCGCCTCAATCAGGGGCCCGTAGGCAATCGCCGCGGGGACTACTGAACCAGGCAGCAGGAGGGCCCGAATCGGTTCCATGCAAGAAACCATACGCCCGTGCCGGCTGCGCACAATGGGGAGTTAACGGCCCTCCACAAGGCCCCGCCCTTGACACCCCGCCCGGGCCTTACGACTATCAAAGGGCTGGGGAGCGTCGCGTCATCCGCAGGCCGGCTCCCGTCCGGCTTCTCGAAAGGGGGAATCCGGATGCGGTCAGCACTCCCTCGTCCCGGCCTCGTCCGGGGTATGGCCGCCACGGCAGCGATTCTCCTGGCCGCTTCCCTTGCAGGCTGCAGTGCCCAGGATCCCCCCGCCGCCAACCAAAAGGGTGATGTCCGGATCGCCGCAGTGGGTGACATGAACGGCGTCAGGACCTCCCGCGGGGACAGCCCCTCCGGCCGCAATGCTGCCGCCATCTCCCAGCTCGTGCAAAACAACGAAATCGACGCGTTCCTGGGGCTTGGGGACTTCCAGTACACCGAACCGCGCTGCGCCGACTACGTGAAGTACTGGACGAAGCTGTGGGGCGGCACGAAGAGCAGGCTGTACTGGGTGTCCAGCCCCAACCACGACTGGAAACCGGGCCGCAACGAAGACCTGGACGACTTCATGAACGGCCAGTGCCCCGGAGCCCCGGACAAGGCCGCAATCAACCAGCAGCGGGGGTTCATTGGCAACGGCCAGCCGTACTCAAAGGATTTCGGGACATGGCATTTCGTGTTCCTCTCGTCCGCCTACTGGACGTATGACCCCGGCGAGGCCTGGGCCCTGGCGGGGTGGCTGGACAAGGACCTCACCGCCGCGCAGGCGGAAGGCAAGCACCTGGCCGTCGTCTACCACGAGCCATACTTCACCTCGGACACGGAGGCCCACGGGCGCGCCAAGGAACACAAGCCGTGGATCGACGTGATGTGGAAGCACCGGGTCCGCCTGACCCTCTCCGGATCGCAGCACAACTACGAACGGTCATGCCCGGTGAACAACGCGGACCAGTGCGTCGGCGACGGGATGACGGCGTTCCAGGTTTCCACCGGAGGCATCGGGCTGCGGCCGTTCACCAGCAACCCGCCGTACATCGAAAAGCGTTTCAGCGATACCCACGGGTTCCTGCGGCTGACGCTGCACGCCGACGGTTCCTTCGACTGGAACTTCGTGCCGACGTCGGGAACGAGCACGGACTCGGGCACACGTGCGGCCGGCTAGCTACAGCGTCTCGGGCACCGGCCGTCCCGGGAAGAGCGTCGAATACTGCTTCCGGTACAGGCGCCGTCCCACCAGGCGGTAGGCAAGCCGGACGGGTGGCGGGATCTCCTTGAACAGTTCCGCCCGGTCTGCCGGGGGATTGGTGGCCAGCACCATGCCGAGGTAGCTGACCATGAACTTCTTGTCGAACTGCTTGACCCCGTGTTGACCCACTGCGGCGGCTTCCTTCTCCGTCAGCACCCGGTCCACGGCGGGCATCACCTCGGTGACCTCGCGGCGCAGGTGCACGTTGAGGATCGCCGACAGGTCCTCGTAGAGCGCGGCCAACTCCGCCGCCGTGTCCTCGTCCGCCGTGCCTATCCAGCGCAGGCGCACCGGCCCGATGGCGTCCAGCCGCTGCGTCACCTGCCGGTGCTGCTCGAGCATCAGCCCCACGTGCAGCGCACAGGCCGGCGCCCGTTCCTTCAGCTGCGGGTACATAAGCAGGTCCTCGCCCTCGTGGTGGATGTGGAGCACCTTGTCGAAGTTCCCCAGCACTTCCCCCACATACGCGGCCCGTTCCGTGTCGCCCGCCCGCACGGAGCGGACCAGGCCGGGTGCCTCGCCGTAGGCCCACAGGAAGAAGCGGTGGATCCGCCTCATGGCCGCCGTCCCGGTACACAGGACGGGGCCCGGCGGCAATGGCGCCGCGGTCTCGCCGGGCTGCATGGTGAAGAAGTCGGCGGTCATGGTTGGGCCCCTTACAGTCTCGCGAAACCAGGCCCTCTCCCCGCGAGCATCGTAGTCCTGGGCACCAGGGCGCACAATGGGCAGGCAGGAGTACGACGGCGGCACGTGCGCCGGGTGCGCACGGCACCAACACCAGGGGCTTTTCCCCCTATCCAGCCGACGCGGGTGGACGCAAAGATTACCTCCATGAGAAGACTCTTCACCGCCAGTCTCACGGCAGCAGTCATGGGCTTTGGAGCCGTCACCTTCGCAACCCCGGGCACCGCCGCGCCGGATGCTTCCCCGGTCCCCGGGCAGATCATCGTGAAGTTCCGCGACGACGGTGCGGCACCCGGTGTGCTGAGCCGGAATGGACTTAGCCAAGGTCCCGGGATCGGGAGCACCGGCGCCCATGTGGTCTCCGTGCCCGCCGGAAGGGAACTCCAGCTCATCGAGGCCCTGACGCGGAACCCGGCGGTCGAGTACGCGGAACCGGACGAAGCCGTTGGTGCTGCCAGCACCGACCAGTTCTTTCCCCGGCAGTACGCCCTGCAGAACGACGGCCAGTCGTTCACCAACAACAACCCCGACTACCCGATCACCGTGGCCGGGGGCACCAAGGACGCGGACGTGGACGCCGTCGAGGCCTGGAACGTCACCACCGGCAGCGGCATCAAAGTGGCAGTGCTGGACTCCGGCGTCGCCACCGACAACCCCGACATCAACCCCAAGGTCGTGGCCCGGGCCAACTTCAGCAGCGCATCAACCAATGAGGACAACTACGGCCACGGCACGCACGTGGCCGGCAGCGTTGCCGCCAGCATGAACAACGGCATCGGAGTGGCCGGTGTCTGCCCGGACTGCAGCATCCTGGCCGGCAAAGTCCTGAACGACAGCGGTGTGGGCTCCAGCTCCGGCCTTGCCAGCGGCATCGACTGGGCCGTCAGCAACGGTGCGAAGGTGATCAACATGAGCCTCGGCGTGCGGGCATCCCGGACTCTGGAAACCGCCGTCAACAACGCGTGGAACAAGGGCGTGGTGCTGGTGGCCGCCGCCGGCAACGGTGGAAACCAGACCAAGATCTACCCGGGCGCCTACACGAACGTCATCGCCGTCGGCGCCACCGACAACAACGATGCGAAGGCGTCGTTCTCCACCTACGGCTCCAGCTGGGTGGACATCGCGGCCCCCGGCGTGAACGTCTTCTCCACGTTCCCGAACCATCCGTTCGTCCTGGCCTCGCAGAACCACCGCGCCCTGGGGTACGACGTGGGGAACGGAAGCTCGATGTCCTCGGCCATCGTCGCCGGCGTGGCGGCCCTTGCCTGGAAGGCGCACTCCACTGCAACGAACAAGTCAGTGCGTGCCAACGTCGAGTCCTCCGGTGAGATCAAGACGGGCACCGAGACCTACTGGGCCCACGGCCGGGTGAACGCATACAACGCAGTCAAGTAATCGCTGCCGCGGGCCGCCTCCGCGCGTTGCTTGACGCCGCGCAGCACGCCGACCTCCATGTAGTGGTGCAGCGGGTCGCCTATGAAGAGGTCGACGGCGCGGGCCAGCAGCAACGCGCCGGGCACGTTTTGGAGGGTGAATGCCAGGGCCCGGGTCGGCGCCGGGGCATCCGCACCGGCGCCCGCGGCAGCTGCGCTGAGATACCCCATCCCACGGTAACGGACGAGGAGACGGGTGCGGTTCCCCGGGAGGGCCCGCAGGACAAACTGTTCCCCGGCTACCAGGTGCTTATTGGGCTCAAGCTGCGAGACAGTGGCGTAAACACCGCCGCCATAGGGCACCTTGTCACCGACCTTGAGGTCTTGGAGCTCGGGATGGATCCTGGTGGCTGAGTGTTTCCCCTCTACGTACCGGGCTCGGAACATGGCACGCTCCACCCTGTCGTGGGTGTAGAACCCGGCACGGTAGATTCCCATCTGCACGATCCACGGCCACACCTGCTCCGGCGGCGCGTCAATGGTGATGGCCCGGGTGCTTTGGAATGCGGGCCGGGGAACCAGATCATCGCCCGGCAGCGGCTCCTCGGCTTCCCTGCCCTCGGTTCCCCAGCGCAGCATGGCCGGCCGCCACAACAGGTACGCGGCCACCTGCAGGGTCAGTGAAGCCGCCAAGGCAAGGTACTTTGTGCGGGCTGCCGTTCCGTTGCCCGCGCGCCGCGAAGGTCGCCGTCCCGCCATAGCCGCGACTGTGGCACGGGACCTCCGGCACCAGAAGTGCCGAAGGTCCCGTGTCTCCCGCGAAGGTCAGGCGCGCGCCTGCAGTCCCGGGACGCCGTCGCGGATCTCGAAGGAGGCCTTCGTGGATACTGGAGCGCCCGGCGTCGTCACGTGGTCCACGACCCGGAAGTCGGCGGTCATCGCGTCCTTGGTGATGCGGGTGTTCACGTAGCCGCGGTTGTCGTTGAAGAACTTCAGGTGCGGGTTCCAGGCCATGGTGGGGTCCGTGGTGGAGCCGGTGCCGTTGCCCGTGGAGGTGATGGACGTGCACACGAGCTCCGAACCCACCACGGGGGAAGCGGGGTCCTTGTAGTCCACCTTCAGGTCGTTGGCCCAGTTCCGGTGGACGTCGCCGGTGAGCACGACGGCGTTGCGAACGTTTGCGTCCACCCAGCCCTGGGTGATGCGGCGGCGGGAGGCCGCGTAGCCGTCCCAGCCGTCCATGGAGACGTCGTCGACGTCCAGGGCCTGGGCACGGTCGCGCTCGGCGAAGAAGACCTGCTGGCCGAGGATGTCCCACCGCTGGGTGGAGTTCCTGAAGCCATCCAGCAGCCACTTTTCCTGCTCGGCGCCGGTGATGGTGCGGTCCTCGGCCAGCCGCTCGGCCACGTTCTTCTTCCAGCCGTCACCTGCGAGCTGGTCGTCCCGGTACTGGCGGGTGTCCATCATGTGGAAGTTGGCCAGCTGGCCCCACTGGATCTTCCGGTAGATCTTCATGTACGGGCCGGCCGGCAGGGACGACGGGCGAAGCGGCATGTTTTCGTAGTATGCCTGGAATGCGGCAGCGCGGCGCTGGCGGAAGTGCTCCACGCTGTCGTTGAGCTGGGCGGGATCCTGGTTCTCCGGGACGTCGTCCGCCCAATTGTTGTCTACCTCGTGGTCATCCCAGACCACTGCCCAGGGTGCAGCCGCGTGCGCAGCCTGCAGGTCGGCGTCGGCCTTGTACTGGGCGTGCCGCTGCCGGTAGGTTTCCAGCGCAACGGTCTCCGGGCCCTCGTGGTCGCGGGGGTTCCCGCCGCCGATCACGTAGCTGCCCTTCTTGTATTCGTACAGGTAGTCGCCCAAGTGCAGCACCAGGTCCGGGTGGTCCTCGGCCAGGCGCCGGTAGGCCGTGAAGTAGCCGTGCTCGTACTGGGCGCAGCTGGCGAACGCCATGGCCAGGGCGGCGGGGGTCTCGTGCAGTGCCGGGCTGGTGAGGGTCCGGCCCACGGCGCTGAGGTGCTTGCCGGCGCGGAACCGGTAGAAGTATTCGCGGCCCGCCTTCAGCCCGTGCAGCTCCACGTGCACCGAGTGTGCGGACTCGGGACGGGCCTGCTCCACACCGCGGGCCACCACGTTGCGCATGCCCTGGTCCTCGGCCACCTCCCACTGCACGGCCACCGGCCGCGACGGCATTCCGCCGAGGCCGTCCTCCGCCACGGGGTTGAGCGCCAGGCGGGTCCAGAGGACGAAGCCGTCCGGCCACGGCTCACCGGACGCAATGCCGAGCATGAAGGGATCGGCACGGAGGCCGGCGTCGTCCGCGGTGGAAACGGCGACGGCGGCACTCGGCAGTGCGGCGACCAGGCCGGCCCCGATGCCGGCGGAGATAAGGGTTCTGCGGGAGATGTTGTCCATGGCTCCCAACGTATTTTCAGGCGTTGTACAGGTTTTGAGGAGGATGTGAATGACTGGTTAACGGTGTGACAAGGCTTGTCGACACGCTTCGCGCCTGTGGCCGGGCGCGTAGGTCAACCACCGTGGCGGGTCAACCGACTGTGCAGGCAGCCCGGAACGCCAGGTAGCGCGGATCGTTGCGGCCCACCAGCCGGCCCAGCGCCTCGACGGCAAGCGGATCCCCCGCCCCCATGTCCGTGGACAGCCAGCGCGCGAGCAGTCCGGCCTTCCCGCTGGCCCGCACCGCAGACCCAACCGCGATGTCCAGCTGGTCCCGGAGCAGCTGGACCGCAAGGGTTCCAGACCGGCTGAGCAGGGGAGCGCGGTAGGCCTCCAGCGCTTCGGCAACGCGGCCCTCGCGCACCAGCCGCAGCACCTGCCCTGCATCCGAGCGTGCAGCCAGCCCGGGAGCCAGCCGGTAGGGGTTCGACTCCACGGCACCGCCCAGCATCGAGCGCACCCGGAACATCTCGGTCCGGATGGCCTGCGGCGTTCCCGCGTCGCCGTGCAGTTCGTAGGCCAGTTCCTCCGCTGACCAGCCTTGCGACCGCGAGTCCAGCAGCGCCAGGATCTCCGCCCGCCGCAGCGTCAGGGGAGTGTGGCTGCCGTCGGCGAACACCGCCGCCGGCTTCTCGCCGAGCAGTTCCAGGAACTCGACGGCGGCAGCCGGCCGGGCAGGCGGAAGCCCGGGCTGCCGGGACGCACGAACGGAAGACGAAGCTCCCAAGGAGGTACCGGCGTCGGACGTTCCCAGCAAAGCCTCGGCCACCCGCACGGCGCACCGCACCATCCGCAAAGTGTCTGCGCTCAGGGTGTCCAGCGGGCCGGAGACGTCCAGGACCCCCAGCACCCGTCCCGTGGCCGGGTCCGTGATGGGCGCCGCCGTGCAGGCCCAATCGTGGTGCGTGCGGACCAGGTGTTCGGCGGAAAACAGCTGCACGGGGCCGCCGGTGACCAGGGCCTCGCTGATGGCGTTGGTGCCGATTCCGGCCTCGGACCAGTCGGCGCCTTCCAGGAATTCCAGGTGGTCGGCCCGGCGGAGGACGGCGGGGCTGCCCACTCGCCAGAGGATTTCGCCGCTGGCGTCGGTGAGCACCAGGAGGTGGCGGCCGGTCCGGGAATCATCGGCCAAAAGGTCGTGCAGCGCGGGCATCACCTGCTGCAGCCGGTGCTCCTGCCGCAGCTCCAGCACCTCGGCCACCTCATGCAAATGGCGCGGGCTGTGCTGGTCCGGGCTGATGCCCAGGGCCATGGACCGCCGCCACGACTCCACCAGTGGCGTGGGAATCTCGGGCCGCGGGACGCCGGAGATGACCAGTTCGTGTGCGCGCCGCAGCGTCTGCGCATACGTTGCCGGGTCCGAGAACCTCAGGCCGTAGTCCACTCATCCCCTCCTCGCAGCTGGCTCCCTTGCCGATACGTGTAACGCCGTTGTTACCCCCGCCGGGTTCCACTAGTGATGCAGCTCACGCCGGCCCCAGCATATCGCAGGGCAGGCGGAGCCACAGGAACAGCACAAAGGAGTGGAGATGACCCAAACACCCACCGCCGCCGCGCAGGCCTGGCTTGCCGGGCTGGATGACGCGCTGAAGCGGCGCGACGTGGACGCAGCCCTGGAGCTTTTCGAGGACGAGAGCTACTGGCGGGACTTCGTGGCGTTCACCTGGAACCTCAAGACGCTCGAAGGCAAGGCGGACATCCGGCGCATGCTCGAGGCAACGCTGGACCGCGTGCAGCCGGCCAACTGGGCGCTGGCGGAGTACGCCACCGGGGACGCGGAGAACACGGAAGCGTGGATCACGTTCGAGACCGGCACCGCCCGCGGCTACGGCCACCTCCGGCTCCGGAACGGCAAATGCTGGACGCTGCTCACCACCATGCAGGAACTGAAGGGCTTCGAGGAAAAGAAGGGCCCGCGGCGCGAGCAGGGCGTGGCCCACGAGATCGTCCGCGGCCGGCGGTCCTGGAAGGAGGTGAAGGAAGCGCAGGAAGCCCGGCTCGGCTACGAGGAACAGCCGTACTGCGTGATCATCGGCGGCGGGCAGGGCGGGATCGGACTGGCCGCGCGGCTGAAGCGGCTGGGCGTGCCCACCATCATTGTCGAAAAGAACCAGAACCCGGGTGACTCCTGGCGCAACCGCTACAAGTCCCTGCACCTGCACGACCCCGTCTGGTACGACCACCTGCCCTACCTGAAGTTCCCGGACGACTGGCCGGTCTTCGCCGCAAAGGACAAGATCGGCGACTGGCTGGAGCACTACACCCGCATCATGGAGCTGAACTACTGGTCCGGCACCGAGTGCGTCAAGGCAGCGTACGACGCCGGCACGCAGGAATGGGAGGTCAGCGTCCTTCGCAACGGCGAACCGGTGACGCTCCGGCCCAAGCAGCTCATCTTCGCCCTCGGCGTCTCCGGCTACCCGAATATTCCCACATTCGACGGCGCGGAAACCTTCCTGGGCGAGCAGCGCCACTCCTCCCAGCACCCGGGCGGCGGTGACTGGACCGGGAAGAAGGCCGTGGTGATCGGCTCCAACAACTCGGCCCACGATATCTGCGCGGACCTGTGGGAGCACGGCGCCGATGTCACCATGATCCAGCGGTCCTCCACCCACATCGCCCGCAGCGAGTCCCTGATGGACCTGGCGCTGGGGGATCTGTACTCGGAGCGGGCGCTGGCGGCAGGGGTGACCACGGAAAAGGCGGACCTGCTGTTCGCCTCGCTGCCCATGCGCATCCTGCCCGAGGCGCAGGTGCCGGTGTACCAGGAGATGGCCAAGCGGGACGCAGACTTCTACTCGCAGCTGGAGGCCGCCGGGTTCGACCTGGACTTCGGTGTGGACGGTTCCGGTCTGTTCGTGAAGTACCTGCGGCGCGGCTCCGGCTATTACATCGACGTAGGCGCCTCCCAGCTGATCATCGACGGCCGGGTGAAGCTGAAGTCCGGACAGGTCGCCAAGATCACGGGCAACGCCGTGGTCATGGACGACGGCACCGAGCTGGAGGCGGATCTGATCGTCTATGCCACCGGGTACGGCTCGATGAACGGATGGCTGGCGGACCTGGTCTCTCCCGAAATCGCGGACCGCGTGGGGAAGTGCTGGGGCTACGGCTCAGACACGCCAAAAGACCCTGGTCCATGGGAGGGGGAGCTGCGCAATATGTGGAAGCCCACGAATGTGCCCAACCTCTGGATCCATGGCGGGAACCTGCACCAGAGCCGGCACTACTCCGCCTACCTGGCGCTGCAGCTCAAGGCCCGGATGGAAGGACTCGACACCCCGGTCTACGAGCTGCAGCCCAGCCACCACACCCGCTGAACCTGTCCGAGGAGGACCATCATGAAGGCAGCACGCTTCCACGCCCGCAAGGACATCCGGATCGAGGACATCCCCGAGCCGGAACTCCGGGCCGGGGCGGTGAAGATCGACGTCGCCTGGTGCGGCATCTGCGGGACCGACCTGCACGAGTACCTGGAAGGGCCCATCTTCTGTCCGGCACCGGGGCACCCGCACCCGCTGTCCCACGAGGAATCCCCGGTGACCCTGGGGCACGAATTCTCCGGGACCGTGTCCGAAGTCGGCGAAGGCGTGGAGGGGCTGGCAGTGGGTGACAACGTCGTCGTCGAACCCTACTTCGTGGACGGCGACTGCGACATGTGCCAGGCGGGCAGCTACCACCTGTGCCGGCAGATGGGCTTCATCGGGCTGTCCGGCGGCGGGGGAGGGCTGAGCGAGAAGATCGTGGTGGACCGGCGGTGGGTGCACCCCATCGGGGACATCCCGCTGGATGAGGCCGCCTTGATCGAGCCGCTGTCCGTGGCCCACCACGCCGTCGCACGAAGCGGCGTCAAGGCAGGCGACGTTGCCCTGGTGGGCGGGTCCGGGCCGATCGGACTGCTCACCGCGGCCGTCCTCAAGGGCATGGGCGTGACCACGATCATCAGCGAGCTCACCCAGGCCCGCAAGGAGAAGGCCACCTCCAGCGGCGTGGCGGACCACGTGCTGGATCCCGGCAAGGAGGACGTCCCCGCCCGGGTGCGGGAGCTTACCGGCGGCACTGGGGCGGATGTCGCCTTCGAGTGCGCGGGCGTGAACGCTGTCCTGGACACCATGCTCGACGCCGTCCGGCCCGGGGCGGTGGTGGTCAACGTGTCCATCTGGGGTGCACCGGCCACAGTGGACATGCAGAAGATCGTGCTCAAGGAGATCGACCTGCGCGGCACCATCGCCTATGTCCGCGACCACCCCGCCGTGATCAGGATGGTGCAGGAGGGCAAGGTGGACCTCAAGCCGTTCATCACCGGCCGGATCGCACTGGAGGACCTGGTGGAGCAGGGCTTCGACACCCTCATCAACCACAAGGACACCGCGGTGAAGGTGCTGGTGCATCCGTAGGGGAAGAGCTCGGACTTTAGTCCCTGTTCTGGAGTAACCCCCGGGCGTAGCTTGGATGTGGGTCCGCAGCCGCGGGCCCACATCCAAGGGGGCATCATGGCCAGGCCCAGGTTCTCGGCATTCACTGTTCTCGGGCTCAGCAGCCTGATCGTGCTCACGGGCTGCTTCGGCCCGCCGGCGCCGGGCCCCACTACCAGTTCGGCGGCCCCCAGTCCGACGGCCAGCAGCGCCAGCCCCTCCACGGTTAGCCCCAGTACGACGGCGGGCAGCACCACCACGGCCACCCCGACTTCGCCGCCCAACACCTCCGCCGCGCCCACCACCACAGCTGCCGTGCCGCCGTCGTCCGCCCCCGCCACCCCACCGCCAACCCAGGAGCCCACCGGCCTTCCTGAACAGACCGGTCCGCTGACCGTCTACTACGTGGCCGTGGACGACAACGGCGTTTCCGGGCCCCGGATCGGCTGCGGCGACAGCCTCGTGGCCACCACCACGGCGCCGGTCACGTATACGGACCAGGTGGGCCCGAGCATCAACGCCCTGCTCGCCAACAAGAGCCGCGACGTGGGCCTGTCCGGTCTCATCAACGTCCTGTACCAGTCCAGCCTCACCTACCTCGGCGGCGAGTTGAACGGCAGCACCATCACCATCTGGCTCTCCGGCCAGTTCATGCTGGGCGGCGTGTGTGACGTCCCGCGCGCGAAGGCCCAGCTCGAGTACACCGCCATGGCCGCCTCCGGTGCAACGAGCGCCCAGGTGTTCGTCAACAACCGCCCCATTGACGAGGTGCTCAGCCTCAAGTAGGAGGTTACCGATACAGGCCCAAAGCCCCGTCCGTTCCGGCCAGCCCAGGAGAATAATCGGATTCAGGACTGAGGAGTCGCCATGAACCGCTTGCTTGTTGGCCTGTGCACCGCCGCGGCACTCATTGTGCCGGCGGTCCCGGCCGGAGCCGCTCCCGACGTTTTCCACACCATCGTGTCCACGCGCGGCTCCGCCGGGGTGGTCAACACCGAGGGCTGCCGGAAGACCGAAATCTATGTCTCCTCCAGCGTGGCCATGTACGCAGGGCAGCCCGGGCCGGTGAACAAAGAGGGGCTCACCGCCGTGTTCCTGCGCGTCACCGACATCTGCGCGCATCCATCCGGCGATGCAGCAGCGGCAGCAGGAGGTGGCACGGTCCTGTTCGAGGCCGATGGCCGCAACTTTGAACCACTGGTGGCTGACCCACGGCTGACCACGGCGTCCGTCACCACCGACCTGCCCGGCACCGACAGGGACGGAAACCCGGTCACCATCAGCCTCGCCGCTACCTGGACCGGCACCGGCCCGCTCTTCCACGAAACCTCCGAAGTCCAGCACGACTACCCGGGCCAGGGCACCGTCAGCACCACCGACGGCATCACCCGGATGGGTGCCGCCGCACACGTGGCCGTCATGGTCAACACCCTTGCGTCCTCCGGCACCGATGCGGGTGCGATCCTGCAACAGGTGGAATCAGCGTGTGCTGAAGTGCAGCGTCCCGGCGTCGAGGACATCCACCCCTGCTTCGGCTTCCCAGGGTAGCCGGGCAGCCACGGATGGACCGGCTCCAGCACCCCCTGTTCGCCCGCGCCTTTGCCCGCGCGGTTGGCACGCTGGACCGCCGCGGGGCCGCTGAGCACCGCAGCCGCATGGTGGCCGGCCTGCACGGGTCAGTCATCGAAATCGGCGCAGGCACCGGCTCCTCCTTCCCGTTCTACCCGCCCGCCGTCACGCACGTGCTGGCGCTGGAGCCTGACGACTACCTTCGGGGTGTGGCCCAGGAGAACGCCGCCAGCGCGAGTGTCCCTGTCACAGTGGTTGATGCCGCCGCAGAGCATATTCCTGCAGAAACCGGCAGCGCCGATGCCGTGGTGGCAAGCCTCGTCCTGTGCAGCGTCAAGGACCAGGCAGAAGCGCTTGCCGAGATCCGCCGTGTCCTCAAGCCCGGCGGGACCCTTGCCTACTACGAACACGTCCGCTCCAACCGCCCTGTCCTGGCCAGGGCCGAGGACCTGCTGACTCCCGCGTGGGGGCGGTTCATGGGCGGCTGCCACCTCAACCGCGACACCCTCGGTGCCATCACGGCAGCAGGTTTCACCGTCGAGGAGAACGACCGCTTCAACTTTGCCATGGGGCGCCTGAATCCTCCGCTGGCGCACATCCTGGGCACGGCCACGAGCCCGGGACCGGTCCCGCGAGGCCGGACGGATCCGGCGTGACAGACCTGAACGTCCGGGAACAGGCCGCCCTCCAACTGCCGATCACCGATGCTGCCGCCCTGACAGCCGAGCAGGCGCTGGAGCGGCTGGGTTCCGGACCCCCAGGCCTGTCCGAAGACGAAGCTGCAGCCCGACTGGCGCAGTTGGGACCCAATGCCGTCCGCACCCACCGGGCCAACGCCTGGGCGGTGCTCGGGCGCCAGTTCGCCAGCCCTATCCTGATCCTCCTGATTGCCACCGCTTCCCTGTCCCTGTTCCTGGGAGACGCCACCAACTCGATCGTCATTGGCGTGATCCTGCTGGTCAGCGTGGGCCTCGGCTTCGCCAACGAATACCGGGCGGAGCTCGCCTCCGAAGCCCTGCACTCCCGCGTCACCCACCGCGCCGCCGTCCAGCGCGGCGGAACCACCCGCGAAGTGGACGTCACCGCACTGGTGCCGGGCGACGTCGTCCATCTCTCCCTGGGCGCCATCATCCCCGCGGACCTCCGCCTCCTCACCACCAACGACCTCCTCTGCGACGAAAGCATCCTCACCGGCGAATCCCAGCCCGCCGCCAAGGACCCTGCCCCCGTGCCCGCGGGCGCGGCCCTGGCCGACCTCGCCTCCTGCGCCTTCATGGGCACAGTGATCCAGTCCGGCAGCTGCAGCGGCGTGGTGGTGGCCACCGGCGGCCGCGCGGAGTTCGGCCGGATCGCGCTGGGCCTGGGCGAACGGCAGCCGCAGACCGAGTTCCAGCTGGGGCTGAAGCGTTTTTCCTTCCTGCTGCTGCAGGTCGCCATCGTTCTCACCTCGCTGATCTTCATCGCCAACGTGCTGCTGCAACGCCCCCTCCTGGAATCGCTCCTCTTCTCCCTGGCCATCGCGGTGGGCATCACCCCGCAACTGCTTCCCGCGGTCGTCAGCACCAGCCTGGCCACCGGCACCCGCCAGCTCGCCAGGCGCAAGGTCCTGGTGAAGCGGCTGGTGTGCATCGAGGACCTGGGGGACATGGACATCCTGGTCACGGACAAGACCGGCACGCTCACCGAAGGAAAGATCAGCTACACCGGCGCCCTGCCGGCCACAGGGGACGTCTCCGACGACGGCCTGCTCACCCTTGGCCTGCTGGCCACCGAGGCGGACTACACCGGCGCCAGGGTCTCCGCCGCCGGGCAGAACCCGCTGGACGCAGCGCTGTGGGACAGCCCGGGCGCGGCCGCTTTCGAGCCGGCGCGCTTTGAGCGGCTGGACCTGGTCGGCTTCGACCACCAGCGGCGGCGGACCACCGTGCTGGTCCGGGAGGCGGCCGGCCCCGCGCTGCTTGTCACCAAGGGAGCACCCGAGGACGTGCTGGCCCTGTGCGGGCCTACACCGCCTGCCGCGCAGGCACTGCTGGACGAACAGTTCGACGCCGGCTCCCGGGTGGTTGCCGTGGCAACCCGGCCTGCCGCCGGGCTGAGGCAGCTGGCGCCCGCGGACGAGCGGGGCCTCACCCTGGCAGGCTTCCTCGTGTTCCTGGACCGGCCCAAGGCCAACGCCCGGCAGTCACTGGACCGGCTGGAGGCGCTCGGCATTTCGGTGAAGCTGGCCACCGGGGACAACGCCAAGGTGGCCGAAAGGGTCTGCGCCGACCTGGACGTGGTCTCTGGCGGTACCCTCACCGGCGCCGAGGTGGAGGGAATGTCCGACGCCGACCTGGCCGCCGCCGCGCGCACGGCCACCATCTTCGCCCGCGTCTCCCCGGAACAAAAGGCCCGCATCATCACCCTCCTGCGGGAGAGCGGTGGCGCAGTGGGCTTCATGGGTGACGGCGTCAACGACGCCCTGGCACTGCACAAGGCGGACATCGGCATCTCCGTGGACACCGCAACGGACGTGGCCAAGGACGCGGCCGACGTCGTCCTCCTCGACAAGGACCTCGGCGTCCTGGCGGACGGCGTGATGGAGGGGCGGCGGATTTTCGCCAACACCATCAAGTACGTGCTGATGGGCACGTCCAGCAACTTCGGCAACATGTTCAGCGCCGCTGTTGCATCCGTGGTGCTGAGTTTCCTGCCCATGCTGCCCGGCCAGATCCTGCTGAACAACCTGCTGTACGACTCCGGGCAGCTGGCCATCCCGGGTGACCGCGTGGACAAGGAACAGCTGCGGGCGCCCTCGCACTGGAACATCGCATTCATCCGCCGGTTCATGCTGCTTTTCGGGCCCATCAGTTCGTTGTTCGACTTCGCCACGTTCGCCTTGATGCTGTTCGTGTTCACCGCCGCGCCGGGGGAGTTCAGGGCGGGCTGGTTCATCGAATCAATCGCCACGCAGACGCTGATCATCTTTGCCATCCGCACCCGGCGCGTCCCCTTCCTGCGCAGCCGGCCCTCCGCAGGCCTGCTCGCCGCGTCACTGGCAGTGGTGGCGCTGGGGGTATTCCTGCCACTCTCGCCGCTGGCCGGCGTGCTGGGCTTCGACCCGCTGCCGGTGCCGTTCTTCCTGGCACTGCTGGGCATGGTGGTGGTGTACCTGGTCCTGGTGGAGCTGGCCAAGCAGTGGTTCTTTGCCCGCAGCGCACAGCAGGTGCCCGTGGTACCGCCGCCTGTCCAGCGGCGGCACGCCACCCACCACATCTCCCGCCGCGCGTTCCGTTTCAGCAGTCCGGTCCGAATGCCGAGGTCGGGTGCGCACCGCGTCAGGATCCGGCGGCGCCGTCATCATCAAGCCACGCAGTGACGCTTGTTGCTAGCATGGTCGAAAGAGGCGGCGGGGGGCTGCACTTATATGCCGGACCAGGGTGAAGCAGCCTGCCCTCAGTGACGCCGGCCAATACTGAGGTGTTTTCTCAATGTGGCGTGAACCCATCAGGCGGCGGACCCGGGAACTCCTGCGGGAGTTCGTAGACCGGGCAGATGACCTTGTCCGTGCACAGGAACACGTGGAAGGACTGCTCGGCGCGGTGGTTTCCATGGCGGAGGACCTGAGCCTTGAAGCGGTCCTGGACCGGGTGGTGCAGTCGGCGTGCGAGCTTGTCGGGGCGCGGTACGGGGCACTGGGCGTCATCGGCGACGACCAGCAGCTCAGCCACTTCATCACTGTCGGCATCGATGATGAAGGTGCCCACCTCATCGGTGACCTTCCCACGGGCCACGGAGTGCTGGGGCAGCTCATCCGCGAACCCCAGCCGCTGCGGCTCCACGACCTGGGCGAACATCCCATCGCGGTGGGGTTCCCGCCCAACCACCCGCCGATGCGGACCTTCCTGGGCGTACCTGTCCGGGTCCGGAACGAAGTTTTCGGGAACCTGTACCTGACCGAAAAAATCGACGGTCCTGACTTCACGGCCGAGGACGAAGACCTCGCGGTCGCCCTCGCCAGTGCCGCCGGCGTGGCAATCCAGAACGCGCGGTTGTTTGACGACACCAACCGCCGGCAACGGTGGCTGGAAGCCGGAATGGTGGTCAGTGACAGGCTGAAGGCCCAGCCGCGGTCCGATACCGAAAACCTGGACATGATCGCGGAGCAGGCCCTGCACGCGTCCGGCTCCGCATTGTCGCTGGTGGCGTCCGCCAACGGGGACGGCAGCATACGATGCCGGACATCCGTGGGGGTCCAGGCCATGCCCGGAGGGCAGGAACTGCCCGCCGCCGCTGTCCTGGCCCAGGTGCTTGAAACCGGGGAATCGAAAACCTTGAAGGACCCACGCCAGGTGTTCGACCCTGCATCGGCCGAAAAGCTCGGGCCGGTCCTGGTGGCAGCCCTGGGCAGCAACAGTGACGGCCACCGCGACAGCGTCCTGATCCTGGCCAGGCCTGCCGGCGGGTCGCGCTACACCGAGGTGGACGTCGAACAGAGCGCTTTGTTCGCGTCCAGGATCGGGCTGACGCTGGACTTGCTGAAGGCCAACCAGCTCCGGGAAGAGCACGCGCTGTTCATCGACCGGGAACGGATCGCACGGGACCTGCACGACCTGGTCATCCAACGGCTGTTCGCGGCCGGACTCAACCTCCAGGGCCTGCGGCGGTACATGTCGGATCCCGCCGCGCTTGAGCGCCGCATTGCCGGTGTCACCACGGAGCTGGACGACTGCATCCACCAGCTCCGCGACACCATCTACTCCCTCCACGCCAGGCAGCCTGACCAGGAGCTGCTGAGTGGCCGCGTCCTGCGCGCTGTCCAGGAGGCCGCGAACGCCGGCGGTTTCCTCCCGCGGATCCAGCTCTCGGGCCCGGTCGATGATGGCGTGGGCGACGAGGTGGCCGACCAGCTGCTGCCGGTGCTGTACGAAAGCGTCAGCAACGCCGTCAGGCACTCAGGGTCGGAGGACATCTACATCCACCTGGCAGCGCAGGACGGCGAAGTGGTGCTCACGGTCCGGGACAACGGCTGCGGCTTTGCCGACCCCGAACGGGTCAGCGGCCTGGACAACATGAAGAGCCGGGCTGCCCGCCTCGGCGGTACCTGTGTCATCGAGAGCCAGCCGGGCAGCGGCACGAGTGTGACGTGGACGGTGCTCACTGCCTGATGGGGCGGGTTCCGGGGCTAGTTGACGGGAATGCCGGCCGGGGCCAGCTGGCTCCGACGGCGGAAACCCAGCTTCTGCAGTACGGCGGAAACGCAGGCAGCCACGGTGTCGTCTGCGAGCGTCAGTTCCTGACCGATCTGGGGGTTGCTGAGGCCCTGCGCCATGAGCGCCAGCACGTTCCGTTCCCGCTGGGTCATGGACTCAGGCCACGCGGCGGTGGCGGTTGCGTGAAGGCCTTCTGCAGCCCATGCCCGAAGTCCCGGCCGGGGAAGGGGAGCTCCTGCGGCTGCAGTGCGGATACGGTTGACCAGTTCGTTGTTGGCCCCAACCTGCTTGAGCACGTAGCCGGATGCGCCCGCCAGGACCATTGCCCGCGCTGCATGTTGTTCATCCCAGCCGGTGAGGATCAGGCATTTAACGTGTGGCGCGGTGGAGCGGAGATCACGGCAGACCTCGATGCCCGTGCCGTCAGGGAGCCGGTCGTCCAATACCGCCAGGTCCGGGTTCAGGACCGGGATCAGCCTCGTGGCTTCGGCGGCTGATCCGCTTTCACCGGCGATCACGAAGCCGTCGTGTTCGAGGAGGTCCCTGAGCCCCTGCCGGACCAGTTTGTGGTCGTTGAGGATGAAGACCCGGACGGGCAGGCCAGGGGCGCGGATCTTGTCGGAGGGTGCTGCTGGTGTATCCATGGAGATGCTCTCGTCGGCTCGGTGCCCTCCCCGGCCACCTTCCCCGTGCAGCCGCCCCTTTGAAAGGAACTTCAGTCCATCATCCCGCACATCGCCGCCGTCGGATACCCATTCCTGGATCGGGAATAGGCGGAACGTTGGCAGGGGTGCTGCGGGCGGAGCCTGTGGTGCTGTGTTATTCAAAACGGTGCTTCCCAATGCGGTCTATGCCGCCCTCGCCCGGGGATCGGCGAGGAAGACCTCCAGTGCGTGGAACGTGGCATCTGCGTCCTCGAACGCCGGGTTGCGGTGCGGATGCAGACGGTGCAGGAGCCCGCCGTTGTGCCGGAGCCGGCGGCGGGCAGTGCCTATGGCGCGGCTGGCAAAGCTGATGTCACCCCGGTGGCGGAGCAGCGGGAAGGTCATGCCCTGCATCGACGCCAGGGCCACCGCGAGCACAGTGGCGTCCATCTGGCGGCCTGCGGCCCGGTGGCGGCGCAACTGGGCAGCGAACCCATCCCATATTTTTCGAGCCGCGACCCGCGCCACTTCCGTCCGAGCTTCGTTGTCCGGCACACCCTGGCGCAGCAGTTCATGGTGGAGGCGCTCCAACCAAACGAGCTCTTCTGCCTGTGCCGTTGGCGCCGGCGATGGCTGGGCCTGTGACGGCGGAGCGGAATGAAGGGTGAGGATGTCAGCGGGCACGCGGCGCTCCTTTCGATGCCTTCGCGTGTGGCAGCCTTCACGGCCACATGTCATTGGGGGCTTAAATGGAAAGCCGCTCCGGCCTCGAAACCTGAGGACCCGGACGGCGCCTTTACTAGGATGCCAAGCACGTCGAACCCCTCCATAGGGCTAAAGGTCCCGTATCCACGTGCCTGGCCTTGTCCGCAACCCCGGGTGGAAGGCGGGGGCTTTGTGCCCTGTTTCCGGTTCGGGGCCGGTCATAGCCTGAGTGAAGCAGTGCGGCGCACGGCCGCCTGCCGGAAAACCGGGAGGCACACGGTGAAATCGGCAAACGCAAGCATCATCGCGGGCATCGTCCTCATGGCGCTGGGTGTGCTGCTGTTGCTGGACCGGCTCGGCATCATGGACAGCGCAGCCTTTATGGCGCCGGTGGTCTTCGCAGCCGTAGGGGTCCTGTTCCTGTCCCTGTTCGTCAGGCGCAGGGAGAACTGGTGGGCCGCCATCCCCGGCTCCGTGTTCCTGGGCCTGGCGGCGGTCATCACGGCCACACAGCTCACCGGGGGCGCCTGGGGAGCAGCCTTCCTGTTCCTCTTCATGGGTGCGGGTTTCGCCGCTGTGTTCCTGCGGGAACCCGGCAACTGGTGGGCCCTGATCCCGTCAGGCGTCATGTTCACGCTGGCGGTTATCGTTGCCCTCCCGCAGGAACTGCAGGGCACGCCGACCGCCGCCGTCCTTTTCCTGGGCCTGGCGGCCACGTTCGGCGTGCTGTCCCTGGTCCCGGTCCGCGTCGATGAGGCAGCCGAGCACCCGGACCGGATGAAGTGGCCATTAATACCTGCCGGCATCCTGGCGGTGATGGGCCTGATCTTTGTCCTGCAGGCCACGGCGCTGCTCATCCCCATGGACTTCGCCGTGCCCGCCGTCATGGTCCTGGCGGGAGTCGCCCTGCTGATATACGCCTACCTCGCCCACCGCGACGGGCAGCAGATGCCACACGGCCCCGGCCCCCGGGCAGGCTGATAGACCGGTGCAGGGTTGATGGAACGGTGCAGGCGGGCGGCCCTCGGGAAGGCTGACGGCCCGGGAAGGCTGACGGCTCCGGGCGGTTAACGGGCCTCCCTCGCGGGCCGCAGCAGCGTGGCCCACAGGTGCCAGAGCATCCCGGCCAAGGTGGCGAGGAACGCTGCCAGCGCGAGCCAGAGCTCGGCCCGGCCGATCGCTGCCACCAGGGGCAACTGGTCCGCCCGGCCCAGGTAGATTCCGGCCACGGCGTACATCCCGAGGGGGAAGATGACGCTCCATAGACCGGGCTCGTAGGACAAGGGAACGCGGTGGAGCACATGCCGCCACCACCCGGCCGCGAGCAGCACCGGAAACAGCCACGAGGCGAAGGCCCAGAACACCACAGAGGCGCCGGCCACCAGTCCTCGGGTTGCGTCCACCATGGGCGCGCCCGCCATCTCCACGATCCGTGCTCCGGCCAAGACACTGATGGCCATGGCGCCCATGGCCACGAAGTACTGCGGGCGCAGATCCTCGGGGCGGATCGGGTAGGTCATCAGCCGCAGCGAAACGAAGATGCCCACTGCGGCGTAGAGGATGAGGCCCACCGACCAGGCCACGACGGCGGCGAGCGCCAGGGGTGCGCGCCAGTCAGGTCCCGCGAGCGGTTCGATGGAAGCCGCCGCCACCGCCACCGACTGGCTGGCCACACACCAGATGAACCAGGTGCCGTTGGCATCCTTGACAACGGGCCGTTCCGCGCGGCCCAGCACGGCCGTCCACGGGATGACGTAGCCAAGCACCACCCAGGCGAGCGCCGCGACGGCCAGGAGTACCGCCGTCGCGCCCGGCCACCCCGCCATCCCAAGCCGCACGCCGAGCACGTTGGTGCCGGCAATGAAGGTGAAGAAGCCGAATGCCCGCCCGGGATCCAGGAAGTCGCGGCGCATGTCGGCCGGGAACCGGGCGAGGCGGAACAGGCTGAGCGCGAGGATCACGGCGTAGGAGACCGCGCAGACTGCCAGCAGCCCTACGGAAAGGACATGGAAACCTTCGAGTTCAAGGCCCACCGAGATGATGCCGCTGGCCATGGTGAGGGCGAAGTATCCCGGGGTCAGCGTTTGCACCGCCTCGCTGGCCCGGGAGCGCAGGGAGATCCGGACAGCGTCGGCGGTGTTCATGCCACCAAGCTTAGGGCTGCCGCCCGTCCGCGAGTTGGCACTTCACCGCCGTCGCCGGCGGCAGGAACATGGCCGGTAAATGCCATCTCTCGGGGCTTCTCAGGCAGTGCCGGCGGCGGCCTCCGCCTTGGCTTTGATGCCGGCCAGTTGTTCCGCCTGGCTGTGTTCGGACATCTTGATGACCAGGGCATCCACGGCGGCCTCCGCCATATTCCGGGGCACCACGTCCGACCTCATGTCGAGGCGGGTGCCGCCGTCAACGGGCGCCACCTCCACCCTGAAGACGGGACCCAGGGCAGCCTTTGACGTGAAGTACTTATTGGGAACGAACTCGGTGTACTCGTGCGTCGTCTTGAGGGGGATACCCAGGACCTTCCAGGCCGCCTGGAAAGTGGTGCCGACGCCCCCAGGGGTGGTCATGAGATCGGAGATGTGGACGTCCGGTCCCAGCCAGACGCGGGGATCCTTCACGAGGTCGAACACCTGTTCCACCGGCGCGGCGATGGTGATGCCGCCAGACCACGTCAACGTCTGGCCGGACACGGCTTCTGCGGCCTCGGGGACGGCCTTCTTTCCGGTCTCGATGAGGCTTTTGACGTTGGCCACCATGCCCTTGATGTCGTCTTGGCTGATGCGGACAAAGAGCGCCTGCGCCGGGACCCGGACCAGCGGGGCCTGGATATCCAATGCTGACTCGACCGTCAACGCGGTGCTGCTGCCCGCCGGCTCCAGGGTGAAGGTAATGACGGTTCCGAACGACCTGGAAACGATGCGCTTGTTGGGCACCACCTCCTGGTACTCGTGGGTGATATGCGTCGGAATGCCCCACGCCTTCGCGGACCACCGGGCAGACGTGCCCACGCCCTCCGGCCTGATGTCCAGCTGGGTGACCTCGCTCTCCCCGGGAAAGGCCTTCATCCAGTTCGTCGGGTCGCTCAGGAAGGAGAACACCTTGTCCACGGGGGCGTTGACGGTGGTGCTTTCTGTAACGCTCCTGGTCATATCTTCCATCTCCTTTCGGGCAGGAGTTCCGGCGTCTGCTCCTGCCGTTCCAGTGCAGTCCCAAAGGAGGTTCGGAAACAGGGGAAAAGGTCCCGCCAAGCCCCCTTATCTGAAAAGGGGGAATGCAGAAGGTGGATTCTGGTTACTCCGCCGCCGGGCGGTTTCCGGTACCGGGCCTGCCCGCTTTGGCGGAGCGGGCCTTCGGCTCCTTCGCCGGAAGTGTGGCGACGTACCCCAGCGCCTTCTCGGCCCATGCCCTGGCGCGGGCGTCGTCGCCGTCGCCTTCTTCATTCCACACTTCCGGCAGCCCCGTGTACCCGCCCATGGGACGCTCGGCCGGCCCGAACGGCACGGTCCGCTCCGAGGACTCCAGCAGTTCCTTGTCCTCGGCGGACAGCTTCACGCCGATCGTCGACCCGAAGAGCCCGGCGAACATGTTGCCGTTGACGAAGGCCCCCAGGTTGCCGAACATCGGTTTCACCACCACGCCGGGGTGATCCGGGACCACCCGACGGAAGCGCTCCTTCTCTTCCTCGGTTGCCTTGGGCATGTCCATCGCTTCATCTCCCACCAAAAAGGGTTGCGTCCGCAGATCTGGATGCAGGATATGCCTATTCCCGCTTGTGGTCGAGGAAGCGGGCGCCACTGCGGGACCGGAAGAAAGTCGTGCCTGAACAGGTCAAACATTCAGAAGGAGTGCTATATATAGCTCAAGGCAACTATTTTTTGGGCTGCCCTGCCACAGGTTATTGATCCGGGTGCCGCCCGGAGGCTGGAGGCAAAGGTGCTGAACATGCCGGGCCCGGCCTCCGCTGCCAGCAGGAAGCTCCTGGCCGCCCTGGCACTTGCCGCGCTCGCCTTCCTCACCGCGTGCACCGGCGGCACCAGCGAAGCGGTGGCGACGGCGGCAAAGGACAGCTCCTCCGCGGTCGCCACCGCGCGCCTCGCCCTGCGGCAGGACATGGACGGAAAGCTGACCCGGGCCGCAACCTCCACCACCCTCGACGACGGGCTCAAGGAAGTCCAGACCAGCCGCGGCACCGTCCTGAAGCTCTCGCCCGCCACCCAGGGGGACCGCGAGACCCAGAAACAGGCCCTTGACGTGCTGGACCAGTGCGCAGCAGGTTTCGCCACGGCCCGCGCCGCACTGTCAACGTCCGACGGCGGCACCCCCTCCCTGGCCGACGGTGACACGGCGCTCGCAGCGGCCCAGGACGCCCTGGACCAGCTGGCCAGGAAGGTGGGATCCACATGAAGGCTGAGCAGTGAAGCGGCTCCTGGGCGTCGCACTGGGAATCCTCACCGCCATCGGCGGGTTCGTGGACATCGGCGACCTGGTGACCAACGCCGTCGTCGGCTCACGCTTTGGCCTGTCCCTGGTGTGGGTGGTGGGTGTTGGGGTAGTGGGGATCTGCCTGTTTGCCAACATGTCCGGCCGGGTGGCCGCCGCTTCCGGCAGGGCCACGTTCGAGGTGATCCGGGAACGGCTGGGCGCGCGGGCCGGGCTGGCGAATCTTTCGGCGTCGTTCCTGATCAACCTCATGACCGTCACTGCGGAAATCGGCGGCGTTGCCTTGGCCCTCCAGCTGGCCAGCAGCGTGAATTACCTGCTCTGGATCCCGGTGGCGGCCGTGGCCGTGTGGCTGGTGATCTGGAGGGTCAAGTTCTCCATCATGGAGAACGTCACCGGCCTGCTGGGACTGACGCTGATTGTGTTCGCCGTGGCGCTGTTCATGCTCAAACCGGACTGGGGGTCCCTTGCGGGACAGCTGGCCCCCGGTGTTCCGGAGCAGGAGACGGTCTGGACCTACAGCTACTACGCCATCGCACTGTTCGGTGCTGCCATGACGCCGTACGAGGTGTTCTTCTTCTCCTCCGGCGCCGTGGAGGAAGGGTGGAGCATCAAGGACCTGGTCCAGTCCCGGATCAATGTGCTGGTCGGCTTCCCGCTCGGCGGCCTCCTGTCCGTCGCCATCGCCGGCTGCGCCGCCGTCGTGCTCCTGCCCGCGGGTATCGCCGTGACCTCGCTGTCCCAAGTGATCCTTCCCGTGGCCGAAGGCGCCGGAAAGCTCGGCCTTGCGTTCGTCCTCGTGGGAGTGGTGGCCGCAACCTTCGGTGCCGCCCTGGAAACCACGCTCTCCAGCGGCTACACCCTGGCCCAGTACTTCGGCTGGTCCTGGGGTAAATTCCGCCGCCCCGCCCAGGCGGCGCGCTTCCACGTGGCCATGATCGTCTGCCTGTTCGTGGGCATCGCGGT
Source organism: Arthrobacter sp. E70 (assembly GCF_058266945.1). NCBI lineage: Bacteria > Bacillati > Actinomycetota > Actinomycetes > Micrococcales > Micrococcaceae > Arthrobacter > Arthrobacter sp. E70. Next base: position 199,298 of record NZ_JBYQFR010000004.1, read on the forward strand.
CCTTGCCACCGGCGTAGACCCTGTGCTGGTGACCGAATACTCCGTGGTTTTCTCCGCGATTGCGCTGCCCCTGACCTACCTGCCGATCCTCATCGTGGCCAACGATCCGCAGTACATGGGCAAGCACGTCAACGGCCGGGCGGTGAACGTGCTGGGGATGGTGTACCTGGTGGTCATCCTGGCGGCGTCCTTGGCGGCGGTACCCCTCATGATCGTGACAGGAGCAGGCTCATGACTTCCTCCAGTGCCCCACTGGTTCCCGCACCGCACCCGTCCGGGCGAACCCTGGACGCGCAGCTGCACCTGATGGACCGGCAGGTCCTGGATCACGACGGCGTCCCGGTCACCACCGTGGACGACCTCGAGTTGAGCGGGCCTGCTCTGGACGAGGAGATTCCGCCCGGCACCCCGGCCCCGGTCCTCACGGCACTGCTGACCGGCCCCGTCCTGGGGACACGCATCTTCGGCGGCAGGCCGCCGTCGGCCCGGCTGATCCGCATCCCGTGGGAGGACGTGGCCGAGGTGGACGTGGTCCTGAAGCTGGGGGTCAGCGGCGAGCACCTGGACGCCGGCTGGGTGGAACGCTGGATCCGCGACAAGATCATCGCCCACATCCCGGGAGGCCGCCGTGATCCTCGGTGATCTGCTGGGTACCGCCGTTCAGGATGCCGACGGCGGGCGGCTGGGCCGCGTGGCCGACGCCCGGTTCGTCCTGGACGGCACTCCGCGCCAGCTGCTGGCGGAGCCGCGGCTGCTGGGGCTGGTGGTCAGCCCGCACAGCGTTGCCTCGTTCCTGGGCTATGAGCGCACCGGCCTGACCCAGCCCTGGCCGCTGGCGGCACTGCTGCGCTGGCGGCACCGCGGTTCGTTCCTGGTGATGTGGGAGGACATCGCCATGATTGGCGCCGGTTCAGTCCGCCTCCGGCCAGGATTCACCCGGTATAACCCGGCGCTGGACGACCAGGGGCAGGAGTAGCCGGGCTGTGGGGCGTGGTATTGCGCGGCAGCAATCTCCTGTAGTGTGGAGACTGTTGTTGTGTTTATGCAGTTGGTAGTTCAGGCAGTACGCGCGGTCGAAAGTCCGTGTTCTTCTGAAGTAGCGGTTTTTGAACACCCCACGCCGGAGGGCCCGAAAGTCGGGAGACTCCCTCCACCTTCACGAAGGACAAAATAATGGCTACTGGTACCGTCAAATGGTTTAACGCTGAAAAGGGCTTCGGCTTCATCTCCCCGGACGACTCCTCGCAGGATGTCTTCGCGCACTACTCCGCGATCAACTCCTCCGGCTTCCGCTCCCTCGAAGAGAACCAGAAGGTTTCCTTCGACACCGAGCAGGGCCCCAAGGGTCCCCAGGCCACCAACATCCAGGCTCTCTAATTCCTTAGAGTTCCGGGACCGTTAGGTTTCCAAGCAGGGCTTGCCGTTCATCGGCAGGCCCTGCTTTTGTTAACCCGTCCCAGCCATAACCGGCTTGTGACCGCATAAGCGGCCCCGGGCAGCAGCGGTTATGCGGTCATGGGCCGGTTCTGCGGTCCGGGGGCGCCCTCAGGCCGGGGCCGGTAGTCCGTGAAACGGGGATGCCTTGTCTCGACAAAATTCAGTTGAAGGAGCAAGCTAAAGGTGCGTCCGCCTTTACGCGTCCTGATACCCCGCGTAGCGACGGCGTGTGGAATAAAATCCAGCCCTGCGCGCACCAGTTGGGGTGGTGCAGGTCCGGCATGAGAGTGCCGGTTCCGGCGCCCCTGCGGCAAACAGCACGGGCGGCCGGTATCTTTACCGAAAAAACTGTGGCCGTCTCGGCCCATCACGCAATGTGCTGAACGGCCAAAGCCGTGTGCACCGGCCACCGCGGCCGGGCGCATCCGAGAAAGCATTGCTATGAAGCACATGTGGGGAATCAATCCCAGATTCAGAATGCTGGCGTTTATTGTTTCAGTCGCAGTTGCGCTGCTGGCTTCAGTAGCCGCAGCGGTCCCCGCCTCGGCGGACGGGGGTGGCCACCGGACCTGGACGGTGCTGGTGGGATCCGAGTCCCGCGACCAGGAGATCCAGGGCATGGCTTTCCTCCCCTCGGAGATCTACATCAATGAGAGGGACAGCATCAGGTGGGAGGCGAACTCCGCAGAAATCCATACCGTGACATTCCTGGCTTCAGGGCAGTCACTGCAACCATTCAATCCGTTCAATCCCGATGAGTTACTGAAGCGCGGAGGGAGCAGTTACGACGGGCATTCGTACTACAACTCCGGCCTCCTGGCCAATGTGGACGTCCCTGGCTTCCCTGACGCGAGGAGCTACACCCTGGCGTTCCCGCGGGAAGGCGATTTCACTTACTACTGCCTGGTCCACGGCATGATGATGAAGGGCACAGTGCATGTCCGGGAGCAGGGCACGAAATACCCGTACAGCCAGGCTGACTACGACAAGTCGGCGAGGGCGCAGGAGCGGTCCATCCTCCGGGACGGGCACCAGCTTGATGCCGCCCTGGCGCAGCAGGCCAGCAACCATCGGGTCATCGCGGGCGGTGACGACGGCGTGGCGATGGTCATGCGCTTCGTCCGGTCCACCGTCACGGTGCACGTGGGCGAGACCGTCGTCTTTGCCAATACCGGCATGGGCGCTCCCCACACTGTCACGTTTGGCACCGAACCGGCCAACATCTTCGCCCCGTCCGGCGACCGGTCCCACTTCACCGGGGGAGACCTCAACTCCGGAATCATGTGGCCCGGCGATGAGTTTGCAGTGACGTTCCAGGCAAAGGGAACGTTTGAGTACATCTGCGCACTGCATGACTACATGGGCATGCTGGGCAAGGTTAAAGTCGTCGACTGACGCCATTTTCAGAGACGGTCCGGTTGGGGTTGCCCCGGCCGGACCGTTTGCGTTTCGCCGGACCAGTGCAGGGGGTCAGTGCAGCCCCATCGCCTCGCGCACCTCGTCGAGGATGTGGTGCATGGCCCGCTCCGCCACCGCGGTATCGCCACGGGACACGGCGGCGGCAACATCCTCGTGCGCCTGAAGCGCCTCCTTGCGCGGCTTGAACGGCATGAGCCCCTGCTGCGTCCGGCTGGTCAGGACCTCCGCCACCATGCCTTCGAGGGCGCGGAACATCTCGTTGCCGCAGCTCCGGAGCAGCAGTTGGTGGAAGGCAATGTCCGCTGCCAGGAAAGCCTGGAGGTCGCCGGCCTCGCCCAGGCGTCTCAGGTCCGCGGCGAGCGAGACGAGCTGCGCACGTTCCGCAGCGCTGGCCCGGCGGGCCGCGCCTGCAGCGGCAATGGGCTCGACGGCGATGCGCAGCTCCGTGAGGCTGCTGTACTGCAGCTCCCTCCGGTCCGAGGCCAGCCGCCACCGCACCAGCTTCGGGTCAAAAACGTTCCACAGCGCAGGCTCCTGCACCACGATGCCAACCCGCCGCCGCGAATAGACCAGGTTCATCGACTCCAGGACCTTCATGGTGTCCCGGGCCACCGTGCGGGAAACTCCATACTCCTGTTGCAGCCCTTCCAGCGTGAGCCGGCTGCCCGGGGCAAGGCTGCCGGCTGCGATGGCTATCCCCAGCGCATCAACAACCCGGCCCTGCATCGCAGGCGACAACCCGCCGTCCTGCGCTTCATCGCCGTCCTGGACTGTCGCCGTCGACATTTTCTCCCCGTTCCGTTACGCGCCGCTGCGCCTCCCCAGAATACCCCCTGGAGCAGTAAAGGTATGACTTGTGACACGCAAAGATAGTATCTATAGCCCAAAAAGGTGATACCTTATCGCTTGGCTCCGTCAAGACCGGGCCGCAGCGAGCTTCTTCGAAAGCCAAAGACGTCTTCTCCGGAGGTATGACATGCAGTATCCAGCCACGCATCTTGTGGTCATGGGCGTTGCCGGTTCCGGCAAATCCACCCTGGCAGCGGCCCTTTCCGAACAGCTGGGCTGGGCCTGCGCGGAGGCGGACGAATTCCACCCAGCCACCAACATCGCCAAGATGTCCCGGGGCGTTCCCCTCCAGGACGAAGACCGCTGGCCGTGGCTGCAGGAGATCCGTGATTGGATGACAGCCCGCGCGGTCGATGGCCAGAGCACCGTGCTGACCTGCTCCGCACTCAAGCAGAGCTACCGGGAACTGCTTTCCGGTGCCGAAGGGCGGGTGGTCTTCCTCCACCTCGACGGCGGGGCTGACCTGATCAGCCGGCGCATGCAGGGCCGGGAAGGCCACTTCATGCCGCCCACCCTGCTGCCGAGCCAGCTGGCCACCCTGGAGCCGCTCACCGCGCAGGAGCTCGACGCCGGCAGCCTCCGCCTCGACATCTCGCGCTCACCCGGCGAGCTGGTTGCCGCCGTCGTGAACGCCCTCAACCTCCCCACCGGCCGGGCGCCCCGCGCCTGCTGACCCCCTTAATCCCCAACCCTGTTTCAAAGGAGAACCATGACCATCGAAGGATGGACCCAGACGCTGGGCGCAGGACCGCTGCTGCTCATCGCCGCGGCAGCGATTCTTGTGCTGCTGTTCCTCATCATCCGGCTGCGAATGCATGCCCTGGTTGCGCTGATCCTCGTCAGCCTCGCCACCGCCTTCGCCACGGGCATCCCCGCCAACAAGGTGGTGCCGGTCCTGGTGGACGGTTTCGGCACCACCCTGGGCACCGTTGCGCTCCTGGTAGGCCTGGGCGCGATGCTCGGCCGCATCGTGGAAACCAGCGGCGGCGCCAAGGTCCTCGCGGACTACCTCATCGGCGTGTTCGGTGAAAAGCGCGCCCCCTTCGCGCTGGGCCTTGCCTCGCTGATCTTCGGCTTCCCCATCTTCTTCGACGCCGGCCTGGTGGTCATGCTGCCCGTGGTCTTTGCCGTCGCCCACCGCCTGGGCGGGGGAGTGCTGCGGTACGGGCTGCCCGCCGCCGGCGCCTTCTCCGTGATGCACATCTTCCTGCCGCCGCACCCCGGTCCGGTCTCCGCCGCCGCCTTCTTTGACGCGAACGTCGGACTCGTCCTGATCGCCGGCCTGATCACTGCCATCCCCACCTGGTACGTCACCGCCTACCTCTACGGCCTGTACACCGGCCGGAAGCTCGTCCTGCCCGTGCCCGAAATCCTGGGCCATGCCAGTGCCGAGGCCGAGGCCCACCCGCCGAGGTTCCGCACCATCATCGGGCTGCTGCTCCTGCCCCTCGTCCTCATCTTCCTCAACACGGGCCTGAACACCCTCGCCTCGTCCGGGGCGCTGGACGAATCCGTCAAGAAGGAGCAGTGGTTCCAGGTCCTCCGCACCATCGGCGAAACCCCGGTGGCGCTGCTGATCGCCGTCCTCGCGGCCCTGTTCGTCCTGGGTACCCGCCGCGGCCGGGACGCCACCGCCATGGAGAAGCTGCTTGAATCCTCGCTGGGACCGGTCTGCTCCGTCATCCTCATCACCGGTGCCGGCGGCATGTTCGGCGGTGTGCTGCGCACCTCCGGCATCGGCAAGGCGCTGGCTGACGTGCTGGGCAACGTGGGCATCCCGCTGATCCTGGCAGGGTTCCTGATCTCCGCCATCCTGCGCATCGCCCAGGGCTCCGCCACCGTGGCCCTGACCACCACCGCTGGCCTCATCGCTCCCGCCGTTGCCGCGGGCGGGATGAATGGCATGCAGATCGCCGCCATGGTCATCGCCGTGGCCGCCGGCTCCGTGGTGGTCTCCCACGTCAACGACTCCGGTTTCTGGCTCGTGGGCCGCTTCTTCGGGATGGACGTCAAGACCACCCTGAAGACGTGGACCGTCATGGAGACGCTCATCGGCGTGATGGGCTTCGCCATCGCCGGAATCATCTTCCTGGTGGCCGGCCTGGCAGGCTGACGCGCCCCAACCACTCAGCAGGCAGCCCCGTCACCTGAGGTGGCGGGGCTGCCTGGTGTCTTCCTGTGCTAAGAGTCAGTCAACAGCTGTTATGGGCAGGAGAATGATCCCTGGCTCTTGGACGGGCTTTGTGTGCAGCCGCTCTGCAGGTCCTGGGGCTCAGGGCTCGTATTGGTGGTGTTGCCCTGGGTCTCTGTGGTCGAGGTGGAGCCGACTCCACCCTGGTTCTTGCCGGGGCTTGTGGTGGTGGTGCACGTGACGGTGCCCTTGTCCTTCGTACAGTTGTCGGCCAAAGGTGCCGCCACGGCGGACATCATCGATCCGCCCATCAGGAAGCCCGTGAGGGCGAGGGTCAGCAGTGTCTTGCGCATTGTCGTGTTCCTCATTTTTTGACGGCCGGGTGCTTTCTTTGCAGGGCCCGGCACGACTGGGACGGGTTCGCTGGACTGCAGTTACGAGACCTGTGCCGGTCCCAGCGGTACCCCAACTGTGTGCGTCGCCGGATGGGGCCATCGCCGCAACCCGGCTGAGTCTGGGCCATTCGGTTGCCCCAAACGGATCGGCCCGAACCCGGTGCGGTAGTGCCCGCACCTTCCACAAAAGGCAGCCAGGGCATCTCCCTAGCCCATACAAGGCGGCTGCCTGGTCAAAACACTACTGCTGCCATGCGGCGGTTGCCCTACCTAACGTATGTGCTGGCCTACCTATTTTTGCAGCGGGAACACCGGCCGCCCCGCCGTCGTTATCCCCAAAGTCACCGCCACCGGAACGAACCGACCAAAGGACACCCCTTGACTCCTCGCACCATTGTGATCACCGGCGCCAGCGACGGCATCGGAGCGGCAGCCGCCCGGACGCTCGCGAAGGCAGGGGAGCAGGTGGTCGTCGTCGGCCGGTCCGCGGAGAAGACCCGGGCCTTGGCCTCGGAGCTCGGCGTTGACCACCACGTGGCAGACTTCGCCGAACTTGCACAGGTCCGCGATCTTGCGGAGAAGCTGAAATCCAATTACCCGCGCATCGACGTGCTCGCCAACAACGCCGGCGGCATGATGGGCAAGCGGACGCTCACCGTAGATGGCAATGAGCTGACGTTCCAGGTCAACCACCTGGCGCCCTTCCTGCTCACCAGCCTCCTCATGGACACGCTGACGGCGAGCCAGGCGAAGATCATCAACACCGCCAGCCACGCCAACTTTCACGGCAAGCTGGACCTCTCCGACCTCAACGCCGATCACGGCTACAGGACCTACCGTGCCTACGGCACCGGCAAGCTCGCCAACATCCTGTTCACCTCGGAGCTGCACCGCCGGTTCCACGACCAGGGAATCACGACGGCGGCCTTCCACCCGGGAGTGGTCCGCACCAACTTCGCGGCGGACTCCACCAGCCCCTTCCGGCATGCCTACAAAACGCTGCTGAACCGCTTCATGCTCAGCCCGGACCAGGGTGCCGACACCTTGCTTTGGCTTATCAACGGCACCGCCGGCACCGACTGGATCTCCGGCGCCTACTACGCCAAGCGCGCCCTGGCCAAGGCCAACCCGCAGGCCTACGATGCCGAGCTGGCGCGTGGCCTGTGGGAGAAGAGCGACCAGGGCGCTGCGGGTACCGCAACTGCCTAAAAGTGACGCATTTCTGCCCGGCCGCCAAGGGCCAGGTCCGTCTTCAGCCCTGCCGCGCCAGGGCCTCACCGATGATCCGGGTCCCTTCCGGGTAGGCGGCCGGGTTCGGGCCGGAATAGTTGAGCCGGATGAAGGCCCCGGCAGGCTCGGCCGGAAACCACTCCGTCCCGGCTGCGATGATCACGCCGGCGTCCTCGCAGTCGCGCACCAGCCGGGGCAGGTCCGTCGCGTCGGGAAGGCGCAGCCACAGATTCAGCCCGCCCCTGGGAAGGGCATCGATGTGCGCCTGCGGGATATGCTCGCGGACGCTCGTGGCCAGCAGGTCGCGGCGGGACTGGAGCTGGTGGCGGAGGCTGCGCAGGTGCGTCTGCCATCCCGGCTGGGTGACCACGTCCACGGCAGCCGCCTGCAGCAGGCCGCTGACGTACATCGACTCCGCCGCGCGGTGGGCCAGGATGCGTTCCCGGGCCGGTCCGCGCGCGATGACCGCCGCGATCCGGATGGCCGTGGAAACGCTCTTGGTCAGCGACCGGATGTAGACCACGTGGCCGGCATCGTCCTGGGTGGCCAGCGGGACCGGTTCAGAGGTGATGCCGAAGTCGTGGGCCCAGTCGTCCTCCACCAGGAACGCGCCGTGCTGCCGCACGACCTCCAGGATCTCCCCGCCGCGGCCGCGGGACCACTGCGCGCCGGTGGGGTTCGCGTAGTTCGGCTGCGCATAGAACGCGCGGGCTCCGGATTCCGCGAAAGCCCGGTCCACGTCGGCCGGATCCGGACCCTCCGGTCCGCTGGGTATCGGCACGATCCGCATCCCCGTCTGGGTGGCGGCGAGAATCGCGCCCCAGTATGAAGGTGACTCCATCAGCAGCGGCTGCCCGGTGCCCACCAGGGCCCGGAAGATGGAGCTGAGCCCGCTTTGGCTGCCGGGCAGCACAATCACATCATTCGGCGTTGGTGGAGTGACGCCTACCGGAGTCGCCTGCCCCACCTCCTGGGCAAACCACTGCTGCAGCTCCGGCATCCCGGCGGCGGGCGGCCGGGCAAGCGCGGCGTCGCCCCGCGCTGCCCGGGCCAGCGCCGAGCGGACCAGCCGCTCGGGCAGCAGTTCCCGGTCCGGGTAGCCGGAATGGAACCAGATGGAGTCGCTGGGCACATTGCGCATGGTGCTTGACGACGGCGGCAGCGCGGACGACGGCGAGCGCAGGGCTGCGGTCTGCCAGCCATAGTCCGAAGGCCGTGCGGTCCGCACGGCGCGGACGAAGGTGCCCACGCCGGGCCGGCTCTCGATCAGCCCCTGTGTGGTCAATGCCTGCAGGGCCTTCTGCACTGTCACCGGACTCGCCTGGTAATCAGCCACGAGGGAGCGGGTGGAAGGCAGCCGCGCCCCGGGTGCGGCACTGGAAATCCACTGCTTGAGTGCCAGAACGATCCGCGCACTGCTATCGTTATTCATGAAAGAACATAGTAGCGCTACCGTCCTTCCGCGCCCAGTGGTACTGTCCCGGCCGGTGACCGGTATCTGGTGGGGACTCCTCGGCGTGGCGGCCTTCTCCTTCACGGTCCCCTTCACCCGGGTTGCAGTGCAAGGCTTGTCCCCGCTGTTCATCGGGGCCGGCCGCGCCGTCGTCGCCGCCGTCCTGGCCGCCGCAGCCCTGGCCGTCACCCGGCAAAGGCTGCCCCGGCCCCGCACCTGGGCCAGGTTGGCACTGGTGGCCGGTGGCGTCGTCGCCGGCTTCCCGCTACTGACCTCCTATGCCCTCACCGCAGTGCCTGCCGCGCACGGCGCCGTGGTCATCGCACTGCTGCCCGCGGCCACGGCAACTGCCGCCGTCCTGCGCACCGGCGAGCGTCCGCCGGCCGCCTTCTGGGCCGTGACGGTCCTTGGCTCTCTGGCCGCCACCGTGTTCGCGGTCCTCCAGTCCGGCGGAATCGGCCACCTGCACTGGGCCGACCTGCTGCTGTTGGGGGCCGTGGCGTGCGCCGCAGCCGGATATGCCGAAGGGGGACTGCTGGCCCGTGAACTCGGTTCCTGGCAGACCATCGCCTGGCCCCTGGTCCTTGCCGCGCCGGTCATGCTGCTCCTGATGCTGCTCGCCATGGCCGGCCAGCCGCCGTCGGCCACCCCCGTCCAGTGGGGCGCCTTCGCCTACCTCGCCGTAGTGAGCATGTTCCTGGGTTTCTTCGCCTGGTACCGGGGGCTGGCCATCGGTCCCATGGCCCAGGTCAGCCAGATCCAGCTGGTCCAGCCGGTCCTCAGCATCGGCTGGGCGGCGCTCCTGCTGGGGGAGCCGCTCACCTGGACCACCCTCACCGGCGCCCTCGCCGTCATCCTCTGCGCCGCGGCGGCCGTCCGCGTCCGGCTCAAACCATCCCGCTGACCTCCTGGAAGGACTTAGCATGTACATTCCCGCCCACTTCGCCGCCCGCTCCGAAGCCGTCCAGAACCTCCTTTCGAGCCCCGGCGCGGCCAACCTCATCACCGTGACGGACCAGGGACTGCTCGCAACCCTCCTGCCCTTCGCCTTCGCGCCGGACGTGGGGGAGCGCGGGGCGCTGCAGGCCCATATGGCGCGCAACAACCCCCAGTGGTCCGCGTCCCCCACCGGCGAGGCGCTGGCCATCATCCAGGGCCCGGACCACTACGTTTCGCCGTCCTGGTACGCCTCCAAGGCTGGGCACGGCCGCGTGGTGCCCACATGGAACTACAGCACGGCCCACGTGTACGGCGAGCTGGTGGTCCATGACGACGCCGGCTGGCTGGGCCGGCACGTCCGGCGCCTGAGCGACCTGCATGAGGGCGGCCGCGAGCAACCGTGGTCAGTGGACGACGCCCCGGAGAAATTCATCGCGGGCCAGCTGCGCGCCATCGTGGGCGTGGAACTGGTCGTCACGCGGATCGAGGCGAAGGAGAAGCTGAGCCAGAACCGCTCCGCCGCCGATGCCGCGGGGGTGGCTGCAGGACTGCGGGCCGGCGGGCAGGAAGCCAGCGCGGCCGCCGTCGAACGCGTCCGGCGCGGAGGGGGTTAGGCCGCCCGCTCCAGCAGGACCATCACCTCGTAGTGCGTGGTCTGCGGGAACATGTCCAGGACCCGGGCCCGCCGCGCGGTGAAGGAGGGGAGCGCTGCAAGGTCACGGGCCAGGGACTGGGCGTTGCAGCTGGAGTAGACCACGTGCTGCACATCAGAGGACTCCAGCCAGGCGCACAGTTCCTTGCCGATCCCACGCCGTGGCGGGTTGACGATCACCAGGTCCGGGGAATCCTCCGCGGCGAGCGCAAACGCGGTGGCGTCCCCCGCCTCGAACTGCAACCCCTGCAGCCCGGCTTCGTGGCTGCTGAGCCGGGCCGAGACGATGGCCTCGCTGCTGAACTCGATGCCGGTGACCATCCGGTCCGGCGCTGCGCAGTGCAGGGCGAACCCGCCCACGCCGCAGTACAGGTCCCAGACGGAGGCCGGAGCCAGCCCGTTGACCCACTCGCGCCCCTGCCGGTACAGGGCGGCGGCCATCTCCGTATTGGTCTGGAAGAAGCTTTGCGGCCGCAGGTGCAGGTTGACGTCGTTGACGTGCATCTCCAGCGTGGACTGCTCCGTCAGCAGGATTTCCCGGTCACCTTCCAGGACCGCCTTGTGTTCCGGGAGCAGGTTGACCGAAGCCACCTTCACCTGCGGCAGGGCGGCCAGCAGGTCCGGGAGGTTCCTGCGGATGCGCGGCAGCAGCTGTTCCGAGCGCAGGACCAGCCGGAGCATGATGCTGCCGTCGGGCGACTCGGTGACGATGACGTGCTTGAGTTCGCCGCTGCGCTTGGGCACGTCGTAGGGGGTGAGGCGGTTCTTGCGGATGAAGCCGGCCAGCACGGGGAAGACGGCGCGCAGGCCCGGGGAGCAGACGCCGCACTTGCGCAGGTCCACGCCGTGGCCGTCGGCGTCCAGGATGCCGACGGTGGGGTTCTGGGCTGTTCCTCCGATCACCATCTTGGCCTTGTTGCGGAAGCCGGACTCCTGGCTGGCAACCGGCGGCAGCCACTCCAGGGCGGTGTGCCCGGCGAGGAGGGTCTGGCAGTGCAGCTGCTTGCCGGCCAGCTGCTCCTCGTAGGGCCTGCCCATGTGGGTGCAGGAGCGGCAACGGCCGGCATCGAAGTAGGAACAGTGCATGACCGGACAAGTTTACCCGGTCGCCTTCCCGGCCACGGCGCGAAGGTGCGTGCGACGGCGCCCGGCCAGGTGCCGCCGCACGTTTGGCATTATTCGGGAACACCGCCGGCACTCCAACTGTTAAACCGTGTGGAGTGACGAACGATGGACAACAGAACTTACCTGGCACTTGTAGTACCGGCAAGCAATGCCGAAGCGATCCGCATCGAGCAGGTGGAAACCAGCCGCGGGGCCCTCGAGGCCCTGGTGGGCGGTCCGCTGGAATCGGTTATCCGGGGCGACTGGCATGTGTACCTGAACGCCGAAAGCGTAACCACGCTGCTGCCGGTGAATTTCCGGGCCGGGCAGCTGCTGCACGAATGCGGCCTGGACCTTGACGGGATCCGGGGCACCGCGGTGTTCCTCGGCCGCGGCGACCACGGGGCCGAAGCGGACCTCCCGGAGCACCTGGCCCGGTTGGCGGAGGAGCTGTTCGGGGCGCCGCTGGCCGCATGAAGGCAATGCGGACAGCGGCGCCCGGAGGCGGATGTCAGCTGATGGCCGCGCAGACATCCGTCACAGTGCCCGAACCAGTGAACATGCCACCGACTTCGCGCCCCTTCTTATCCAGCGTCCAGCTCACCGTCCCGGTCGTGTAGTAGAGACCGGCCGGGTGGCCGTTGGCCTTGGGAACCGTGATCAGGTTCGGTCCAGTCGCTGTCACAGACTGGCCGCCGTCGGACAGGTTCTGGACCATGACCACGCCTGTAACGACGTAGCTGAGCGAATCCCCCGGCCCCGTAACGGTAATTTCCAGATCGGGGGCGGTCAGGAACTGACGGTCGCCGGGGAGGTTGATGACCCCGAGTTTCCCGGAAGCCTGCAACTCGGCTTTGAAGCCCGGGCAGGCGGCCGTGAAGGAGACATCGATCGGCTCGGGGACGGCGCTGGCCGCAGAGGCCGCCGGCGTCAAAGCCGCCAGGGCGCCCACGGCAAGGCCTGTCGCGGCCAGTCCACGCGTAACGCTGTTTGTCTTCATTGGATTTCCTTTCGCATGGTGCGGTTGGTTCACCAAGAATCGCGTTCCGCGCTTAAGCGGTCCTTAATTTGCCCCTCCTCCCTCTCCGGATGCGGCGCTGTGGCGGCCGCTACTCACCGCGCAGCCCATAGGTGGTCAGCACGTTGCCTTTGCTGGTCCGTGACTGGTCCTGCAGGACCAGGCGGGTCAGCGGGTCGCCCTCCTCGAACAGGTGGCGGCCGCTGCCGGCGATCACGGGATGGGTCATCAGCGTCAGCGAATCCAGCAGTCCGGCGAACAGGAGCTGCCGCACCACGGAGATGCTGCCGCACACCGCGATCTCACCGCCATCGCGTTCCTTCAGCCGCGACACGAACTCCTCAAGCGGTGCATCCATCAGGTGCGAGTTCTGCCATTCCAGCGGTGCGGCCAGCGTGCGTGACGCCACGAACTTCTCCACGGGATTGATGAAGTTGGCGAAGTCCTCGTCCGTGGAGGCGGTGGGCCAGTAGCCTGCCCACTCCTGGTAGCTGACGCGGCCCAGCACCACGGTGTCCACCGTGTTGATCATGGTGGCCAGTCCCTGGCCGAGCTCCTCGTCGAAGCTGTCGAACTGGAACTTAAAGGGATCGGACACCACGCCGTCCACGGAGTGGAACAAGCCGGCGGTCACCTTGCGCATGGGAGCCTCCAAGAGTTGAGCGGACAGGCTTTACGCTATGCGCCGGATGCCCCTCGGGGAAGGCTTCGGGCGCCGCAATTCACGTCTGTGCGATCCGGCCGCACCGGCGGATTTTCGTACGACGGCGGGGGCACACGTTATGTTCATCACTCGCCGTTGCGTCTTGCACGGTTTCGCCGCGGCCGGGCTTCATACTTGTCTTTGAGCGGCTGTTGCCGTCCCCCGGCCAGGCAGGAGGAAGTGCATGGAAACCCTGAAAAAGATCGTGACCAACCAGTACTTTCCCGCCGGCGCCGTCCTCACCGCGGTGCTCCTGTTCTGGGTGGTGGGCATGCTGGGTGGCCTGTCGCTCCTGAACAACTGCCAGCCGCCGCTGACCACCCTCACCTGGATGCTGTTCGTCTACTCGGCCGCGGTGCTCACCCCGCTGGCCGGCCTCCTGGCGGCCCTTGACCTGCTCCGCCGGTGGCGCAGCAACCGGGCCGCGGCATCTGCGCCCGTGGCTGATGCTGACGCTGCCGCAGTGTCGGCGTCGGACCCTGCTCCAGTGCCGCACCCCGCGCGGGCGGAAGCTGCCCCAAAGACCACGTCGGCTGCCCCGCAGCCCAACGCCAAGGCCCCCCGGGCATCCCAGCCCGCGCCCAAGCCGCGTCCCGGGCACAATGAAGCAGCCTGACCGCAGCTAGCGTCCCTTCAGCGCGTTAAGCGCCTCTTCCGCGTGCTCCAAGGCGTGGGCAAGCCGTTCACCGGGCTCCGGCAGCGAGAACAGGAATCCCTGCAGCGAGTCGCACTCCAGTGCCGCGAGGTAGTCCGCCTGCGCCGCGGTCTCGATCCCTTCTGCCGTGACGGTCAGCCCCAGGCTGTGCGCCATGTTGATCATGGAGCTGAGGATGGGCAGCCGCTCGTTGCCGGTGCGCACCATGGACACAAAGGTCTTGTCGATCTTGACGGTGTCCACCGGCAGGTCCTGCAGCCGGCCGAGCGAGGAATAGCCGGTGCCAAAATCGTCCAGGGCCACGCGGGCGCCCGCGTCCCGCAGTGTGCTGAGCTGTTTGATCAGGCTGCAGTCGGGGTCGAAGAAGACGCTCTCCGTCACCTCGAGGACCAGCTGGTACGGGGCGACCCCGCTCGCTTCCGCCAGGCGAAGGACGGTCTCGGCAAAATCCGGCTCCTGCAGCTGGACACCGGAGACATTGACAGCCAGGGAGCGCGACGGGTCCTCGCTCAGCCAGTCCGCCAGCTGCACCATGCCCGATGCCATCACCTCCGCGCCGATCTCGGTGATCAGTCCGGTGCGCTCTGCAAGCGGAATAAAGACCGACGGCGGCACGCGCTCGCCGCCGCGGTCCCACCGTGCCAGGGCCTCCAGCTGGACCACCTGGCCCCTCCGGTGGGAGACGATGGGCTGGAAATCCACGGTGATTTCGCCGCGCGGGACGGCCAACTGCAGGCCGCTCTCCATATTCGTGCGCTGCACCAGGGCTTGCATCATGTCCGGGTGGAAGCGGAGGAACCGGTTCTTCCCCGCGGCCTTCGCAGCGTACATGGCGATATCCGCCTGGCGGAGGAGCTCGGACGGACCCACGCTGTCCTGGCCCAGGGACGCCAGGCCAAGGCTCAGGCTTGGACGGAGCACGGTCCCGCTGATGGTCACCGGGACGTGCAGGCAGCGCACGATGCAGGCAGCGATGGCGTCAGCGTCGGGGCATGCAGTCAGCAGCACCACGAACTCGTCGCCGCCCAACCGCGCCACCACGTCAGCTGTCGGAACGCAGCCGCGAAGCCTCCGGGCCACTTCGATGAGCATGTCGTCGCCCGCCTGGTGCCCCAGGATGTCGTTGACTTCCTTGAAATCGTCCAGGTCCAGCAGCAGCACGTCCACCGTCTTCAACCGCGGCTCCTGCAGGGACTCCGCCAGGACATCATTGAACACCGCCCTGTTCGCCAGCCCCGTCAGCGGGTCCTGGAACGCCATGGTCCGCAGCTTTTCGGCCTGCGCGGCGAGGTCCAGCATGGCCTGGTGCGCCTGCTCCTGCGCTTTCCGGCGGGGCGTCACATCGCGGAAGCTCCACACCCTGCCCACAATGTTCTCGCCCACCCGCTGCGGCCGGGAATAGCGTTCGAAGGTACGGCCATCCTTGAAGTCCACCACATCGTGGCTTTCAGCGGCCGGGTTGTCCTGGAGTTCACCGAGCCGGGCCATGAACGCAGACTGGTCCGCCACCTGCTCCACAATGAGGCGGATGACAGGTTCGTCGCTGTCCCCGTCCATGAGTTCGGCCGGAATGCCCCACATGGTCAGGAACTGGTCGTTGAATCCGGCCACCCGTCCGTCGTTGCTGATCACCAGGATGCCGTCCGCCGTGGATTCCAGGGTGGCGGTGAGCAGGGACATGGCCTGCCGGAGGTTGGTGTCCTCGGTTTTGCGGTGCGCCATGCCGCGCACCGAGAGCAAGAGGCGCGGACCGGCATCGGTATCCGTTGGCGCGCCGCCTGGCGCCGGCTGGGGGAACAAGGCAGCGGCCACCTCTGCGGAGAACTCTGTCCCATCCCGGTGCAGCCAGCTCATCTCCCGGGGCGGATGCTGCTCCTGCGGTTGCCGCAGCAGCAGCCGGAACATCTGCTCCACTTCGTGGCGTGATCCTGCCGCGAGCAGGGACCGCTGGTCCATCCCGGTGAGTGCTTCCTGGCTGAACCCGAACAGCGTTGCAGCTGCGGCGTTCGCTGCCAGGACCGTCCCGTTCTGGTCGAGGGCGAGAAGGGCATCCGGTGCCACGTCCAGAATTGTGCCGAACCTTTGTAATGCCACATTGTCGCTACGGCCGCGAAAACCGGTCATTGCACCACCCCTTCGCCATCATAAATGGCATCTGCGCAAATTGGAGGAGTAGCGCCAAATCCGTTTATTGACTTGTGCGGCATGATGACGCCGACATGGAAAAGCGCCGTCCTCCAAGGGAGTCCGGCGCCTTTCGCTAATGAATCAGGGGTGCTGCTACACCCGGCGTCCGCTGCGGTTGGTAACTGCCCCGTAGATGAGCAGCACGACGATCGAGCCGAGGATGGCCAGCAACCAGGTCCTGAGATCGAAGAATTCGGCCAGGCCGCCGCCAAAGATCAGCGATCCGATCCAGCCGCCAAGAATGGCCCCTACAACGCCGAGGACCATGGTTATCACCCAGCCGCCGCCCTGGCGGCCCGGCAGGATCGCCTTCGCGATAGCGCCGGCTATCAGGCCCAAAATGAGAAATCCGAGAATGCCCATGTTGTCACTCCTTGTCAGTAAGTTGTGCCGGGTCCCCCAACTCCGGTTCCCTCATTCAATCAGCATGCTTACTTACCTGCAAGGGTTTGAATATCACAGGATGACTGTCATTTTTGGGGAATTTCAGGCTGCCTTTAAGCGGCTCGAACAGGCTCGCTAGTATTGGGTATTCGCGAACGAAGACCAAGGAGCCCCGGCATGTCCAGCCATTCCCACCGGCCGCGGGCCATTTTCCTGGACGTCGACGGCACCTACGCAGACCACGGACTTGCTCCGCGGGCCCACGTGGACGCCGTGCGCACCGCCCGCCGGTTGGGGCACCGTGTCTTCGTGTGCACGGGCCGGCCGCTTTCCATGGTCCCGGACCACATACTCGAAGCAGGCTTTGACGGCACGATCACCGGCGCCGGTGCCCGGGTGGAGCTGGCCGGGGAGGTCCTCAAGGACACGCGCTTCGAGCCTGGTCTGGCCCGGCTCATCGTGGACACGCTGGACGCCCACGACGCCGCCTACATCCTCGAGGCGCCTGAGGCCCTGCACGCCCGTGCCGGGATGGACCGGCGCCTGCGCCAGGTGCTTGCCCCCGTCTTCGCCGGGCGGGCCCGCCACGACGGCGTCCTCGTGACCGACGTCGATCCGGTGGAGGACATCCTGGGCCCGGTGCAGTACAGCGATGACGTGCGTGGAATGTCCTTCGCCAAGATTTCCTGCTTTGACTCCCCGGTGCCGCTGCCAACGATGATCGGCGCATTGGGGCCGGAGGTCGGGCTCATCCCGAGTTCGCTCTCGGCGCTCGGCGACGGTGCCGGCGAGATCTTCATGGCGGGCACGCACAAAGCAGTGGGCATCGCGGTCGTGGCTGCCCGCCTGGGACTGGACCGTGCGGACATCGTGGCCATCGGCGACAGCGCCAATGACATCGAGATGCTCGAATACGCCGGCATTGGCATCGCAGTGGAAGGCGGCCACCCCGACGTCCTCGCCGTCGCCGACAAGGTCACCGCAGGACCGGCCGGCAATGGCGTTGCACTGGCGTTCGCCGAACTGGGGCTCCTGGGCTAGGCGTACCCGGCCAGGCTTCAGCCCACAGGGGCCGAAGCGGCCAACGTGCCCGCGGAGGTTCCCAGGCCGCGCACCACCCAGCCCTCCTCCTGCCATGCCGGCGCATCCAGTGCGTTGCGGGCGTCCAGCACCACCCGGCGTCGGACCAGCGAACCTGCCACGGCCGGGCACAGCCGGCGGTACTCGTCCCACTCGGTCAGGAGCAGGACCAGTTCGGCGCCCTCAAGCGCGCGCGGCGTTGACGCTTCGAAGCGGAGGCGGGGGTAGCGCCGCCATGCCTGGTTCACTGCCTTGGGGTCGGTCACGGTGACGTGCGCACCAGCGGCAGCGAGCCGGTCGGCGACATCCAGGGCGGGGGAGTCGCGGATGTCGTCGGTGTGGGGCTTAAAGGAGGCGCCCAGGACAGTGATGGCGCGCCCGACCAGGGTTCCGCCGCACAGTTCGCGCGCCAGGCGGACCGTGCGCTCGCGCTGGCCCATGTTCACCGAGTCCACCAGGCCCATCCAGTCCCGGAGGGCGGGGATTCCGAGCGCCGCGGCCTGGGTGCGGAAGCTGCGGATGTCCTTGGGCAGGCAGCCGCCGCCAAAGCCCAGGCCGGCATGCAGATAACGGCTGCCGATCCTGGGGTCCAGGCCCATCGCCGCACTGAGCTCCGTCACGTCCGCGCCCGAGGCGTCGCACAGTTCAGCGACGGCATTGATGAAGCTGACCTTGGTGGCCAGGTACGCGTTGGCCGCCGACTTGATCAGTTCGGCCGTGGCGAAGTTGCAAACCATCCGCGGTATCCCTGCCGCCAGGAGTGGTTCGTAGACGGCATCCAGCACGGCCGTTACGCCCAGCGGCGCCCCAGTGGCTTGATTGAAGGCGGCCGCGCGGCCGCCGTCGACGCCGTACACCAGCCGGTCCGGGACCAGCGAGTCCTTCACCGCAGTGCCCTGCCGGAGGAACTCGGGGTTCCATCCGACCAGCACGTCCGGCCGCTCGGACATCAGGCGGCGGAGCAGTTCCACGGTGCCAACGGGCACCGTGGATTTGCCGACGACGACGGCGCCCGCGGCCAGGTGCGGCAGCAGGGCCTCGGCTGCGGAGACAAGGAAGGTGAGGTCGGCGGAGTCCGACGTCTTGTCCTGCGGCGTCCCCACGCAGAGGAAGTGCACCTGGGCGTCCGCGGCCTCAGCGGCCTCCGTGGAGAACCGGAGCCTTCCGGTGGCCCGGCCGTGCTGCAGGAGTTCATCCAGTCCGGGTTCGTGGAACGGTGCCGTTCCGGCGGCGAGCTGAGCCACTTTGTGATGGTCGACGTCGATGCCCACCACCGTGTGCCCCATGGACGCCAGCGTGGCTGCGTGGACCGCGCCCAGGTAGCCGCAACCGATGACAGAAACCTTCACAGCTTTGCTCCCTTGATGTTGGTTGTGCCTGTGCGGACAGGGCCGCTGGCGATGGCGTCCGCGTAGTGGCGGACCAGTTCCCGGCAGAGCGCGGGCCAGGTCCGGTCCTGGACCGAGGCGTGGGCCGCGGCCGCGAACGCCCGGCGCTTGGCGTCGTCGCCCATCAGGTCCTGGACGCGGGCGCGCATGCCGGCCAGGTCACCGGGCTCGTAGAGCCATCCGGTCCGGGAATTTTCCACCAGGTCCAGCGGGCCGCCGCGGCCGGTGGCCACCACGGGTACGCCCGATGCCATGGCTTCCTGGATGGTCTGGCAGAAGGTTTCGAACTCGCCCGGATGGACGAAGAGATCGAAGGATGCCACGGCGCGGGCCAGGTCCTCCCCGCCAAGGAACCCGGTGAAGACCGCGTCCGGCAGGGCCTCTTCCAGCACCGCCCGCTGGGGCCCGTCGCCCACCACCACCAGCCTGGTGCCCGGGACGCCGGCCAGGGCAGCGAGGTCTTCCACCTGCTTCTCCACCGCAAGCCTGCCGACGTACCCGATGATCCGCTCTCCGCCGGGGGCCATTGAAGCCCGCCAGCCGTCGTCGCGCTTGTCCGGCGAAAACCGCACGGTGTCCACGCCGCGGCGCCACATCCGGACCCGCGGGATGCCCCGGCCGCGCAACTGGTTCAGCGCGAACGTGGAGGGGGCCAGGGTGCGGGTGGCCAGCAGGTGGATGTTCTCCACGCGGCTCCAGGCCCAGTTCTCGAGGAAGGGCACGCCATACCTGGCGGCATAGCTGGGGACCTCGGTCTGGTAGATGGCAACGGCGGGGATGCCCAGCTGGTGGGCGGCCTGCGCGGCCCGCCAGCCCAGCACGAACGGGGAGGCGAGATGGACAACATCAGGTGCGTACTCGGCAAGGATTCGCTTGACCCGGTACACACCGCCCATCGCCACCCGGACATTCGTGTATCCCGCCAGCGGAACGGCGGGAAGCCTGTGGATCTCCGCGCCGTTGACGTAGGCCGGTGCTTCACCATCGTGGGCGGACGGGGCGATGACCAGGACGTCGTCGCCCCGGTCCTGGAGGTGGTCCAGCACCCTCAGGATGGAGTGCGTGACTCCATTCATCAGCGGCAAAAATGATTCAGCAACAATTGCGATCCTCACCCTTCAACCGTGGGCGCCGTCCTTGAAATGGCGGGGGAGAAAGCGTTACCCGGAGGAGAAGGCCGGGTGAACAACAGATCACCGGGTTTAAAAAAATTACTAAGTAGGCTTGGCATCTGATGCTAAGCATGCTTACGGTAGAGGTGCAGTCAGCGCAGAGCCTCAAGCAGCCGGGGCGGAAGCCGGACAGTTGGGAAACCCCCCGGTCCGGTACGTCCATCGCTGGCAGACCCAGTGCAAAGACAGATCCAAGGAGAGTCATGCTCAACAGGAACAATCTTGAAGACCTGCTCAACCGCGGCGGCCACGTTGTTGGATCCGACGGCGCGAAGATCGGCTCGATCGGACAGCTGTACGCCGACGACGACACGGGCGAGCCCACGTGGGTCACCGTCAAGACCGGCCTCTTCGGCACCTCCGAGTCTTTCGTGCCCGTTGAGGGTGCACACCACCAGGGCGACGACCTCGTGGTTCCGTACACCAAGGAGCACGTCAAGGATGCGCCCCGCGTTGACGTTGACGGTCACCTCACCCCCGAGGAAGAGGACCGCCTGTACACCTACTACGACCGCGGCGCCCGGACCTACACCGAAGCGCGTACCGGCACTGAGAGGGACGTCGACCTGCAGGGCGACGCCGACCTGAACGCCGGCACCCCCACCACCGGACTCGCCGCCGGCCGGGACACCTACGACCGCGACGAGACCGCGCGCGGGACCGTTGGCCACGACACGTCAGGCCCCACCACCGATGACGCCATGACGCGTTCGGAGGAACGGCTGCACGTCGGCAAGGAACGGGAAACCACCGGCCGCGCACGGCTGCGGAAGTACGTCACCACCGAGAACGTCACCAAGACGATTCCCGTGGAGCGTGAGGAAGTCCGCATTGAGCGCGAGCCCATCACCGACGCCAACCGTGGTGCCGCCCTCGACGGGCCGGCCATCAGCGAAGAGGAACACGAAGTTGTCCTCCACGAGGAGCGCCCCGTCGTCGAGAAGGAAGCTGTTCCGGTGGAGCGCGTCCGGCTGGACAAGGACGTGGTCCGCGACGACGTCACGGTGAACGAAGAGGTCCGCAAGGAGAACATCGAAACGGACGGCGACACCCGCCGCTGATCCGTCACCGCGGGCTGGTGAGCGCGCCTGAAGGCGCACCTTCAGAGCGGCACCTTCACAACGCGAAGCGGCGCCGGGAGTCCCACCAGGACTCCCGGCGCCGCTGTGTGCCACGAGGGGCCTGACCCGGCCGGCACAAAAATGCTGGTGCAGCCGCACGAACGGCGACTGCACCAGCCAGTAGGACGAATATCTTCAGAACTTACGGTTCATCTCTCATTCGCGGCTCCTGTTTTCCCGGTTTACGGATTCCGGGCCCGATGCTGGCTTCTGTCGAAACCGGAAGCCAGCGAAAATCGCAGTACACCCTCGGCGGGGGCGGTGGTGGTATCAGATATCAATTTTACGGCCCGCCCCGGGAAAAAGCGCCGGGCCGCTGGGCACTGATTATGCTTCCGTCTTCACCGGGCGCCTGTCGTTCGCAGGCGGGGCGTACGCCCCGTGACACCATGGAACACGATGAAACTGCGTGCTGATCAGACCGGAGACCGTGGCCTTCCCATGCCCTTGTGGCTGCAGGGAGCCCTTGAGACGGCGCAGGCTGCCATCATTTCTGCGCTGGTGGTGGTGGCGCCGATCGTGGCCGTCTGGGCTACTGCCGGGTTCCAGAACGGCCAGTTCGAGGTCCTCGCCCGTTTGGCCGGGCAGTCCTGGCTCCTGGTCCACGGCGTTCCGCTCGAACTTGGCGGAGCCGGACCCGCGTCCGCTTCCCATGGCGATTCCGACCTCCTGAGCCTCATACCCCTCGGCCTGACCCTGATCCCCTTCCTCCTGGCATGGCGTGCCGGCCGCCGGCTGGCGCGTGCCTCCTACACGGACCAGCTCTGGCAGGCGCTGCTGGGCTCGTGGGCGGTCTACGCCGCGTTCGGCGCCGCCACCGGCTTTGTGTGCCGCACGCCCGACGTCGTCATCAACCTCTGGTTCGCCCTGCTGGTTCCGCTGGTCCCGTACGGGTTGGGCATGGTGGTTGGAGCCCGGAGGGAAGCGGGCTCCTGGAGCCGGCTGATCGGCGTGGACGCGGTGGACTGGATCTCCCGCACCAGCCAACACTCACGCTGGGCCGGATCGTATTTCGCCTCGGCCGCGAAGGCCGGTTTCGTGGCGGTGGCCGCCGCGCTCACCCTGGCCGCCGTGCTGTTGGCCGTCGACCTGTTCATCCACTGGAACCTGGTGGTGGCAGTCTATGAAGCGCTCGACCCCGGCCCGGTAGGCGGTGCCGCCTTGACCGTCGCGCAGCTTGGGTTCCTGCCCAACCTGGCCGTGTTTGCCCTGGCGTGGACCTCGGGCGCGGGATTCGCGATGGGGGCCGGTTCCCACGCAGGCCCCCTGGGCACGGCTGTGGGGCCCCTGCCTTCGGTCCCCGTGCTGGCAGCCATTCCCTCGGGGCCCCTGGATTACGCCTTCGTGGCACTGATCGTCCCCGTGCTGGCTGGAGCCGTTGCCGGCTGGTGGTTCCTCAGGGAGGGCGAAAACCACTTCGACGAATGGCTCGCCATCAAGGTCCGGGCGCGCTGGTTCACGGCGACGGTGTCCACCCTGGTGCTCGGCGTTCTGGTGGGTGTGGCAGCAGGGCTGTTGACGGTCTGCCTGGCCTGGGTGGCCAGGGGATCCGCCGGCATTGGCCGCCTGACCGATATTGGGCCTGATCCGCTCTGGACGGCGCTGTGGGTGGCCTCGGAGGTGGGGGTCGGCGTCGTGATTGGCTACGCTGCGGGACCTTGGCTCGAACGCGAGAAAATCGTGGCCGCGGAACCGGATGTGGAACTGGTCCGCTAGGACCAACGGCCGGGGGCTACCGCACCCTGGTGGGCAGCACGTCCTGGAACTGCACCATGCAGGCATGGGTGGCGCGGTCGGTCAGGGCGCGGGCCACGCAGGCCTGGTACTCGCGCACCTGGTCAAAGAAGACCATGGTGCTGACGATCAGCAGCACCATGACAGCGGCGACCACCAGGCCGGAAATGGTGCCGAACAGCACCAGCCTGGATTCCCGCAGCCGGACCGCCCTGACCAGCAGGACCACGCCGAGGACAATCCCGGCAGCGGTGAGGACCGTCGTCAGCCACAGGTAGTTGACGTCAAGCTGGTAGACGAAGAACGCGCCGAGCACGGAGACAACGAACATCCGGAACAGGGTGTGGGTCTTGGCGAGGGAGGCCTTGGCCGCCTCGCTGAGCGCGGGCCTGGCCTGCTGCTTCCCGCCCCGGCCCTGTGTGCTGTTCATGTTTTCCAGCGTACGCGAGCGTGCACCTAAGCTGGACCAATGCGTATCGTCGTGCTTGTTTCCGGGACCGGGTCCAACCTCCAGGCCGTCATCGACGCCGTCAGGTCAGGCCAGCTCGACGTCGAGATCGCGGCGGTGGGGGCAGACCGCGAAGGCACATTCGGCGTCGAGCGCTCCGCCGCGGCGGGCATCCCCACGTTCGTGGTGGACTTCAAGGCCTATCCGGACCGGGCCGGCTGGAACGCCGCACTGACCGAAGCCGTGGCCGCATACAAGCCTGACGTGGTGGTCTCCTCCGGCTTCATGCGGATCGTCAGCCCGGATTTCATCGACGCGTTCAACGGCCGGTACCTCAACACCCACCCCGCATTGCTTCCGGCGTTCCCCGGAGCCCACGGCGTGCGGGACGCCATGGCCTACGGCGTGAAGGTGACCGGGTGCACTGTGCACTGGGCCGACGCCGGGGTGGACACCGGACCCATCATCGCCCAGGAGGCCGTGGCGATCGAGGATTCGGACACCGAGGAGACGCTGCACGAGCGCATCAAGGTCGTCGAACGCAGGCTCCTGGTGTCCACCCTGGCCGCCCTCGCCGCCGACCCCTCGTTCTCCCCGTCCAACTAGTCACCGAACGTCCTACTCGAGGCGGCGCTGCCGGGTTTCGGGGGAGAAGAACGCCATCCACAGGACGGCGGCCAGCACCAGCGCCCCTGCCAGCGCAAAGGATGTGGCCAGACCCAGTTCGGGCCAGAAGTAGTTCGCGAAGATGAGCGGACCGAACCCGGCCCCCAGCCGCGAGAACGTGGAGGCCCAGCCGAACCCGGTGCCGCGCAGCTCCGTGGGGTAAAGCTCTGACACATATGCGTAGAGCACCGGGATGGCCACCTGGACCACGAACCCGAACACCAGCAGCCAGAACACCGCGGCCGTGGGGATGTCCACCACGATCGCCACGATGACCAGGGTCAGCGCCGACAGCGGGCCGGTGATGGCCAGGATCCATTTGCGGCCCACGCGCTCCACCAGCAGGGCAGCCACCACCACGCCCAGGAAGCCGACGGCGGCCATGGACGCAGTGGTCACGAACGCCTTGTATTCGGCGAACCCGGCTCCGATCAGGATCCGCGGCATCCACGTCAGGGACAGGTAGTAGACCAGCAGGATGCTGAAGAACAGCGACCAGGCCGCCGCAGTGATCTTCCAGTTGAACTGCCAGACGGAGCGCAGCTGGGTCCAGGCGCTGCCGGCGGAGAGCCGCGGGACGTCCCTGGCGTCGGGGAGGCTGTAGGCGCGCGCCTCCGCGCCGGTGGCCGCCACCAACCCGTCAATGATCCGGGCCGCTTCCTCCCGCCGGCCCTTCCGGATCAGGAACAGCGGCGATTCGGGCACGCTGCGCCGGACCCAGAACACCAGCAGTGCCGGCAGCACCATGACCAGCATGGTTAGGCGCCAGTCACCGTACAGGGCCACCAGCCCGGCGGAGACGAACCCTGCCAGGGCGGCGCCGATGGGCCACCAGCCGTCCATCGCCGTCAGCACCTTTCCGCGTTGCTTCCGCGGAGTGAACTCACCCACCAGGGCATAGTCCACCGGGATGCACCCGCCCAGTCCGAAGCCGGCCATGAACCGGAAGATGCAGAACCACGCAAAGTCCGGAGCGAACGCACCGAGCACGGTGAACAGGGAGAACAGCAGCAGCGTGGCGGTGAAGGCCTTCTTGCGCCCTACCGTGTCCGCAATAGTGCCCCAAACGAAGGCGCCCAGCGCCATGCCGATCAGGTTGGCGGTGCCCACCCAGGCCGCGTCGCCGGCGGTCAGGGACCAGTGTTTGGACAGCAGCGGGATCAGGATGCCGTTCAGGGTCACGTCCCAGGCGTCGAACATGAAGCCCAGGCCCCCGATCAGGAAGATCCTGCCCTGGACTTTCCATCGCCAGGGCAGTTCCTGGACCACCTGTTCGCCGCTGGGCACAGTGGTGTAAGTATTCATCGCCGCCTCCTTCTCAAAACTCTAGCCCGGCCCCGGGTGTTCATACTCGGGCGGACACACCGGCCGACGCTGCGCTTCGCGATAAACTGGCCCTATCCCCACCAACCGCGGCACTCGTCCGCGAGATAAGACGGAGACATTTGTGAGCTTCACGCAGCATGAGCGCGTATCCATTGACCGTGTACCCATCCGCCGGGCCCTGATCTCGGTTTACGACAAGACCGGCCTGGAGGAGCTCGCCAAGGGCCTGCACGAGGCGGGCGTGAAGCTGGTGTCCACCGGCTCCACGGCCAAGAAGATCGCCGCCGCGGGCATCCCCGTCCAGGAGGTGGAGGAAGTGACCGGTTCGCCTGAGATGCTGGATGGCCGGGTCAAGACCCTGCACCCGCGTGTGCACGGCGGCATCCTGGCCGACCGCCGCGTGGCGGCGCACATGGAGACCCTCACGCAAATGGAGATCGAGCCCTTCGACCTGGTGGTGGTGAACCTCTACCCGTTCGTGGAGACCGTTAAGTCGGGTGCGGCGCAGGATGACGTCGTCGAGCAGATCGACATTGGGGGCCCCGCCATGGTGCGCTCCGCTGCGAAGAACCACGCCGCCGTCGCCATTGTGGTGGACCCCAACTTCTACGGCCAGGTGGTTGAGGCCGCTGCCGCGGGCGGCTTTGACCTGAAGACCCGCCGCCGCCTCGCCGCCAAGGCCTTCGCCCACACCGCGTCCTACGACAACGCAGTTGCCACCTGGACCGCCAGCCAGTTCCTGGACGAGGACGGTGACGGCGTCATCGACTGGCCCGCCTACGCCGGCCTGTCCCTCGAGCGCTCGGAGGTCCTCCGCTACGGCGAGAACCCGCACCAGCAGGCTGCCCTTTACGTGGACAACGCCGCTCCCGTGGGCATCGCCCAGGCGGACCAGCTGCACGGCAAGGCCATGAGCTACAACAACTTCGTCGACGCCGACGCCGCCCTGCGCGCCGCCTTCGACTTCAGCGAGCCGGCCGTGGCCATCATCAAGCACGCCAACCCGTGCGGTGTGGCCGTCGGTTCCGCGGATGCAGCCGACCCTATCGCCGACGCCCATGCGAAGGCCCACGCCTGCGATCCCGTCTCCGCCTTCGGTGGCGTCATTGCTGCCAACCGCACCGTGACCGCGGGCATGGCCAACACCGTCAAGGACATCTTCACCGAAGTAGTCATTGCGCCCGGCTTCGAGCCGGAGGCCGTGGAGATCCTGTCCAAGAAGAAGAACATCCGCCTCCTCGCCCTGCCCGAAGGCTACGGCCGCTACCCCACGGAGTTCCGCCAGGTCTCCGGCGGCATGCTGGTCCAGGTCTCCGACAAGGTGGACGCCGACGGCGACAATCCTGCCAACTGGACCCTCGCCGCCGGCGAAGCCGCGGACGAGAAGACCCTTGCGGACCTCGCGTTCGCGTGGACCGCATGCCGGGCCGCGAAGTCCAACGCCATCCTCCTCGCGGAGAACGGCGCCGCGGTGGGCATCGGCATGGGCCAGGTCAACCGCCTGGACTCCTGCCGCCTGGCCGTGGAGCGGGCCAACACGCTGGGCGTGACGGTGGAGTCCGACGTCGAAGGTGCCGGCGGTGCCTCCAACGCCAGCGGTGCCGGCGCACCGGAGCGGGCCCGCGGTGCCGTGGCAGCTTCGGACGCGTTCTTCCCGTTCGCTGATGGCCTGCAGATCCTGATCGATGCCGGCGTCCGCGCGGTGGTCCAGCCAGGCGGTTCCGTCCGCGACGAGGAAGTCATTGCCGCCGCCAACGCGGCCGGCATCACGATGTACTTCACCGGAGCCCGCCACTTCTTCCACTAGCCCATCACCCATCGATTGCTGCGTAGATGCCGTTTTCCCTCGTGGAAACGACATCTACGTGGGGAGCAGTGGATGGTGACATATCGACGACGGCGCCCGTCCCCTCGCTGGGGACGGGCGCCGTCGTCGTTGTGCTGGCTTAGTCCTGGTCATCCGGGCCGTGCGTCGGCTCCGGAAGCCGGAGCTCCCGGGGCTTGGCTTCCGCCATCCGTTCCTTTGTCCAGTACTCAAGGGCCTCGTCGGGTGACTGGTCCAGGTCGACATGGCTGACGTCGCCCTGGCTCTCCCCGCCTTGGCCCCGCGCTGGTTCCTTAGGCTGCTGCTGCACTGTTGTAGGTGGCCTGGATGACGGCGCCCCAGTACGGGCCGTACATCACGGCGGAGCGGTTGTAGCCGTAGCTGTTGATGGAGTTCTGCAGGCCATCGGAGCTGGTGCCGATGAACCAGGGGCCGCCGGAGGAGCCGCCGGTCATATCGCAGGGAATGCCCTGGCTGTTGAACTGCGGGTTGTTGGGGTCGTTCGTCGCCGTCCCGGTGCAGCTCTTCAGCGTCTCACCGTTGAACGGCGCCGCGGCGGGGTAGCCGTAGGACTTGTAGGTCAATCCGCGGGCCTGGTTGAAGGCGACACCCGAGCCGCCCACCACCGACGTCAGGGTCTGGTTCTGCGCGTTGCGGTTCACCACTGCGAACCCGGTGTCGTAGGTCATGTCCCCGTTGGTGACCCACTGCGTGGGCGCGTACAGGGCACGTGCGGCCCACTTGCCGTAGGGGGCGTTCCCGTTCTCGTAGGCGGGGACGAAGACGAAGTTGGTGGCGTACGCGCCGGGGCCTTCGTTCACGCAGTGTCCGGCCGTGGACACCGTGCTGCCGTTGGTTGAGGAGACGGCGTTGCCCGAGCAGACGTAGTTCGAGCCGCCGAGGGTGAAGAAGACCTTGCCGATGTGGGAGACGGGAACTTCGCTCTTGGCGATGGTCTGCTTGCCCTTGGTGGCTTTGGTGGTGCTGGGCCTGCCCTTTTCCACGATGTCGGTGCTGGAGCGGTTGCCGCGTTCCAGGGCTTTGCCGGCCAGGACGTCTCCGGGGATGGCGCTCTGCATCCGCTCGGCGGTCCAGTAGTCGGCGGCACCTGCAGCCTCCACGGCCACCTTGGTGACCGAGGGGTCCGCCTGGTCCCCGGACGGTGCCGGTGCCGCGGAAGCTCCGCCTGCCGAGGTGAGTGCCAGCACGGCGGCTGCCGAGAAGGCCAGGAGGCCGGAAGCCAGAGACCTGGTACGTGTCATTGTTGTCCTGTCGTAACGGGGTTGGGCCCGGGGTAGGGAGTGACGTAGCGAATTTATCGTCATATGACAAGTTTGTAAACAGTAGTGACGTCTCATGTAGGAGGTTGCAGACCCCTGCCGCCCCCAGGGCAGAGGCAGAGGACGACGGCGCCACGCACCCGGGTGCCCCAATCCGCCGTCGAGCGTTCTCTATCGCTGTAATCCTGCTCTCACCGCGGTAATGCGCGGTGCACGTTGAGGTTTGAACGGGCGTCCTCGGGTAAGTTGTACATGGTGAAATAGACCGAATTTTTCACAACCAAGCCGACCCACAGGGAGACGCCCGCGCATGTCCAAGATTATCTACACCCACACCGACGAAGCGCCGATGCTGGCTACCTATTCGTTCCTGCCGATCATCGAGGCGTTCGCTTCGACAGCAGGTGTGGAGGTGGAGACCCGCGACATCTCGCTCGCCGGCCGCATCATCGCCGTCTTCGGTGACTACCTGACCCCCGAGCAGCAGATCGGTGACGCCCTTGCTGAACTCGGTGAGCTGGCAAAGACGCCGGAAGCCAACATCATCAAGCTGCCCAACATCAGCGCCTCCATCCCGCAGCTGAAGGCCGCCATTGCAGAGCTGCAGGGCCAGGGCTACGCACTGCCCGACTACCCGGACAACCCCACGTCCGACGAGGAAACCGCCATCCGCTCGCGCTACGACAAGATCAAGGGCTCCGCCGTGAACCCGGTCCTGCGCGAAGGCAACTCGGACCGCCGCGCGCCCCTGTCCGTCAAGAACTACGCCCGCCAGAACCCGCACTCCATGGGCGCCTGGACCGCCGACTCCAAGACCAACGTGGCCACCATGGGCCAGAACGACTTCCGCTCCAATGAGAAGTCCGTGGTCATCGAGAACGAGGGCACCATCGCCATCCAGCTGGTCCGCGAGGACGGCTCCGTCAAGGTCCTGAAGAAGGCTTTCCCCGTCCTGGCCGGCGAGGTCATCGACGGCACCGTCATGCGCGCTGCTGCCTTGGACGAGTTCCTCAAGGCCCAGGTTGCCCGCGCCAAGGAAGAAGGCGTGCTGTTCTCCGCACACCTGAAGGCCACCATGATGAAGGTCTCTGACCCCATCATCTTCGGGCACGTGGTCAAGGCGTACTTCTCGGAACTGTTCGAGACCTACGGCAAGCAGCTGGCCGCAGCCGGCATCAGCCCCAACAACGGCCTCGCCGCGATCCTCAGCAGCCTCGAGGACCTGCCCGCGGATGTCCGTGACGGCGTCCAGAACCTGATCAAGAAGGGCCTGGAAGACGGCCCCGCCCTGGCCATGGTGGACTCCGACAAGGGCATCACCACCCTGAATGTCCCCAGCGACGTCATCGTCGACGCCTCCATGCCGGCCATGATCCGCAGCTCCGGCCACATGTGGGGCCCGGACGGCAAGGAAGCGGACACCCTGGCCGTCCTGCCGGACAGCTCCTACGCGGGCATCTACCAGGTGGTCATCGATGACTGCCGCGCCAACGGCGCCTACGACCCCACCACCATGGGAACTGTGCCGAACGTTGGCCTCATGGCCCAGGCAGCCGAAGAGTACGGCAGCCACGACAAGACGTTCGAGATCCAGGAAGCCGGCACCGTGCAGGTTGTGGACGGCTCGGGCAACGTCCTGATCGAACACGAGGTTTCCGTGGGCGACATCTGGCGCGCCTGCCAGACCAAGGACGCCCCTATCCGCGACTGGGTCAAGCTCGCCGTCACCCGCGCCCGCGCCTCGCAGACCCCGGCCGTGTTCTGGCTGGACGAGGAGCGCGCCCACGACGCCAACCTGATCGCCAAGGTCAACGAGTACCTGAAGGAGCACGACACCGAGGGCCTGGACATCCAGATCATGTCCCCGGTGAAGGCCATCGCCTTCACCCTGGAACGCATCCGCAAGGGCGAAGACACCATCTCGGTCACCGGCAACGTGCTCCGCGACTACCTGACGGACCTGTTCCCCATCCTGGAACTGGGTACCAGCGCCAAGATGCTCTCCGTTGTTCCGCTGATGAACGGCGGCGGACTGTTCGAGACCGGTGCCGGCGGCTCCGCCCCGAAGCACGTCCAGCAGCTGCTGAAGGAAAACCACCTGCGCTGGGACAGCCTGGGCGAATTCCTGGCCTTGGCCGTCAGCTTCGAGCACCTGGCCACCACCACGGGCAACGCCCGCGCCCAGGTCCTGGCCGACACGCTGGACCGCGCCACCGGCACGTTCCTGCTGGAGAACAAGTCCCCGAGCCGGCGCGCCGGCGAGCTGGACAACCGTGGCAGCCACTACTTCCTGGCCCGGTACTGGGCTGAAGAGCTGGCCAAGCAGACGGACGACGCCGACCTCGCCGCCGCCTTCGGCTCGGTCGCCAGCGAGCTTTCCTCCAAGGAGGAAACGATCGTGGGCGAACTGGCCGAGGTCCAGGGCTCGCCGGTGGACATCGGAGGCTACTACCACCCCGAGGATGCCAAGGCCTCTGCGGTGATGCGTCCTTCCGCCACCCTGAACAAGGTCATCGCCAGCCTGAGCTAGCCATCGCAGCGGCCCGGCACCTGCGGTGCTTGGCTGCGGGCCAAAAAGAGGCGGTGCTCCGGAATCCCGGAGCACCGCCTCTTTCGATAAGGTTCGGTTGTGGCACGGCAGGCCCTGCCTCAGTTCCTGCCTTTGCCCTTGTCACCATTGTTCTTGCCCGCGTCCGTGCCGTTGCCGGCATCCGTGCCGTTGCCGGAGGCATTGCCCGGGGCCGGCGCGGGAGCCGGTGCGGGCTGCGGCACGGTTGCTTCCGGGGCGGGGGAGGGGCTTTGCGCGGCTGCCTGCCCTGCGGCGATCCGGGCGTCCTCCGCGGCCTTGGCCTGTTGAGCGGAGAGGGCCGCGTTAAGGTCTGCCCGGACGGCCGTTGCCACGGTGGTGATGCTGCGCCGCCGGTCCTCTGAAACCCGGCCTTTCGCCTGCGCGGCCGAGAGGTCGGACTCGAGTCCGTCCAGTGCTTTCAACGCTGAGGCGGGATCGTTTTGGGACGACGCCTGGGTGACCTCCAGGACCCGCGCCTGAAGCTGGGTGGCGACGTCCCGTTGCAGTCCGTTGCTGGAGGGGGCACAGGCGCTGAGGACAACGGCTGAAAGCACCAGCGCGGAGCCGCCGAAGAACAGCCTCGCGTAGCGGCGCGGAGACAGGATCACGGCTCCACGCTCTTCTGAAGTTCCTGAAGATGGTCGCCCAGGACGCCGGTCACCGTTGGGTAAGGGACGACGTCGGCAGGCGCCTGTGCCGAGACGGTCATCATGACAGCCGCGACCGCGGCGGCCACCACCACGAGGCCCAGGACCAGCGCCAGCCAGAAACGCTTTGTCCGTGTTTGCGGATGAAGATTCCGGGCGGGCGCGGCAGCGGGCTTTTCGATTGCCGCTTCGCTGCTTCCCGCAATGCCCTTTGTTCCGGCCGCTTCCCGCAGCTCATCCACGGATTCCTCCGCGGTGATGGAGGGCGGGTGGAAAGGCATGGCCGGAAGGACGCGGGTGGTTTCGGGGGCGAGTTCGCCAGGTGTGGACGCGGGGGAGACAAGTGCCTGCCGCAATGCCGTTTCGATGTCGGCGGCCGTGGGCCGCTCCAACGGTTCGATGGCGGTCATGGAGCGGATCAGGTCGGCCCACTCCGACGGTACGTCTTCGGGGATCTCTGGTGCTCGGTGAAGCCGGGCAACTGCGGATTCAACCGGGCTGCCGGGGTACTCCACGGTGCCTTTGATGCATTCAAGCAGCACGAGTCCCAGCGAGTAGATGTCAGTGGCCGGGGAGAGGGGCTTGCCGAGGGCCTGCTCCGGGCTGAGGTAGGCGGCGGTGCCCACCATGGTGCCGGTGGCGGTCAGCCGGGTGGAGTCGACAATCCTGGCGATACCGAAATCGGTGAGCTTGGGACGCAGCGGCTCGCCAGGGCGGATCTGGACCAGCAGGATGTTACCGGGCTTGATGTCCCGGTGGATGATTCCGAGGCCGTGCACGTAGGCCAGCGCATCAGCGATGCCGGCGCCGATGACCGACAGCTCCTCCAGGGGGACACGGCTGTGCCGGATCCGGCTGCGCAGGTCCTGGCCTTCGACAAGTTCCATGGTGAGGAAGGGCCTGGGCTCGTCCGGAATGCGGTCGTCGATGCCAGCGTCGAACAGTGTGACGAGACCGGGGTGGTTCAAGGTGGCGAGAAGCTGGATCTCGGCTTCCTGCCGCTTGAGTTCTTCCGCGTCCGGAGCCTGGGGGGCGAAAAGTTTCAACGCCACATCCCGGCCCAGGTTTTCGTCCCGGGCGCAATACACCGAGGACATCCCGCCGCGGCCTATGACATCCCCCAGCCGATAACGTCCGCCGACCACTTCATTCTTGATGGAGCTAGGCGATTCCGCCACCATGACCGTTCCTCCCGGTGCGCCGCGGCACTCTCGTACCTCAAATTATACGGGCGGTGGAGTAATGCCGACGATTGGGGGGTGCCCCATATCCGTGGCACGCCGACGGCCCGGCGGCGAATCAGAGCTGGTCCGCCGCCGGACCATTGGCTACAAGGACATGTGTGCTGGACATGTTTTGTATCTCTTTTTGTAGTTTCCGGGCGGGTCCTCCTTTCGTTAGCTCGCTGGATGCTGCCGCTTCAGGCGCATGTCTGCGGGAGTGCGGATAATGCGTGGACGGCTGCTACAACATCCTGCGCTTGCGGAGGAAAAGGACCCCCGAGATCAGGAGCAGCAGGGCCAGGGGCACCAGTGAGGCGTCCCAGCCGGTCTTCGCGAGGCCGGTGCCGGCGAGACCTGTGTTGCTGCTAAGTCCCGTGTTGCCCTGTGCAGCGTTGCCATTCGCGGAGCTGCTCCGGGGGACCTCAACGGTCGCGATGGCGCCGCTTACCGCGGTGGAACCGGCACCTGCTGCCGGAAGGCCGCCAGCGCCTGCGGTGCCGGCGACACCGCCTGCTCCGGTGGAGTTGTCACCGCCAGTGCCAGCAGGGGTGTCCGTGCCAGGGTTGGCTGTGCCGGGACCAGACGTTCCCGGGTCGACGGTGCCGGCGTCACCGATGGTGCCGTCGCCGGGGGTGGAGGTTCCCGGGTCAGTGGTGCCAGGAGTGCTGGCGCCGGTGTCGCTTCCAAGACCAAGGCCCAGGCCAACGGCCAGGTCGACCACGGCATCAAGCCCCCCGGTGCCGGAGGTAGGGGTGCCCAGATCTGCGCCAAGGTCCGCGGCGGCGTCAGCCCCACCAGTGGTGCCGGTGCCGTTGGTGCCCAGGCCGAGGTCGACGGCGGCTGCCGCTGCAACGTCGGTGGTTCCGGCGGTTCCGGGGTCGGTGACCGTTCCGGTGCCGAGCCCGAGGTCGACGGTTGCGTCGGCGGTGAGGTCCGCCGTCGTGCCGTTTGTAGTGCCGGTGCTGTTGGTGCCCACGCCGAGGCCGAGGTCGACGGCGGCTGCCGCTGCGGCGTCGGTGGTTCCGGTGGTTGCGGGGTCGGTGACCGTTCCGGTGCCGAGGTTGACGGTAGCGGCGGCGTCAGTCCCGTCCGTGGTGCCGGTGCCGTTGGTGCCCAGGCCGAGGTCGACGGTGGCTGCCGCTGCAACGTCGGTGGTTCCGGTGGTTGCGGGGTCGGTGACCGTTCCGGTACCAAGCCCCAGGTCAACGGTTGCGTCGGCGGTGATATCCGCCGTCGTGCCGTTTGTAGTGCCGGTGCTGTTGGTGCCCAGGCCGAGGTCGACGGCGGCTGCTGCCGCAACGTCGGTGGTCCCGGTGGTTGCGGGGTCGGTGACCGTTCCGGGACCAACCCCCAGGTCAACGGCTGTGCCGGCGGTGAGGTCGGCGGTGGTACCGTCCGTGGTGCCGGTGCTGTTGGTGCCCAGGCCGAGGTCGACGGCGGCTGCCGCTGCCACATCCGTGGTTGTGCTGGCCGCCGGATCTGTGGCGCTTACCGTGCCCAGCCCGACGTTCACGTCAGCTGCGGCGGCGACGCCCGTTGAGTCGGCCGGCGTTGAGCCACCCAGCAGGCCCAACGACGTCGAGTCAGCGGGAGCCGCCGCCGAGATCAGTGCCGAAGCGGAGAGATCCGCTCCAGTGGTGGTATCCGCGGCATTCGCGGCCGTGCATCCGAAGGCCAAAAGGCCCCCGGCAAAGAGGGTGCCAAACAGGCCCCTGCGAAGGTTGGAACTCATGGTGGATTCTCCTGAGAAAGTTGAGGTTAGGGCGCTGTTCAGCAGCCCTCGTGGCCACGTGCTGCCCGACAAGGGCAGACGGGTCTCAACTAGTCAGGAGAAGAACCGGGGTCGAACGACACCGGTGCGGGCGCACGTTCGGGGTCTTCAAGACCCGGCACCGCGCCGGCAATGCGGAAGTAATAACCGAAAGAATCAAGCCACGCAGCAGCCCCGGAAGGTCCGGCAGACGATCCCCCAGAGCCCGTGCCCGAACCAGGGGCCGGAGGCGCCTGGGCAGGGGCCGGTGAAGGATCGAGGGGGAGCGGCTCCTCCACGGAGATTTCAGCTGCCGCGGACTGATCGACGGCAGTAGCCGGCAGCAGTGCAGTGCCCTGGCCTGCCGACTGCGGCGTGGTGTCCTGAAGGGAGGATTCAGGAGCGGACTCGTCCGCCCCGGAGCTCATGTCAGCAGCCGCGGAAGCTGCAGTGATGGCCTGTGGCAGTGCCGTTGCAGGAGCATCCGCAGCTGCCGGCAGTCCCGGGCCCGGAACAGTAGCGGGCAGCTCAACCGGCAATGCATCAGCCCCGGGGAGAAGGTCGGATACCGGCTGGACGACAGGTTCGAGCGCCGGGACTGATTCGGCCACAGGGGCGGCAGCCACCTGCACCACCTGCGCTGTCAGGCTGTCCGCAGCGCCGGTGATCGGAACGGAGACGGCTGACACGGGCCCGGCCGGAACCACTTCGTTGATGGCCGGCACCGACGAAATAAGATCATCCGCCAGGGTGGAAACCGGGGCGACCACGGGCTGCAGCAGCCCGGTAGACGCGGCATTGGACGCGGAAGCTGTAGGAGTGGACGGCGCCGGGCCGGTGGCACTTTCGGCCAGGGAGGAGACCGGACTGGTGACGCCGCCCAACAGGGCCGAGGAGTCAGGACCGGCATCCGCAGTGGCGGCAGTCGAAGAGAGCGTCAGCCAAGTGACCGCCGCGGCTCCCGCAAGGAGCACTGGGCGCAGGGCACGCAACGGCGCACTCATTCGAGCCATGCATACCACCCCCAGTGACTGTTGCAATCGACGCTGCCTACATCGTAAGACTGCTTATTACTGGAAGTCCAGAAGCGGCTAAAACAAATTTACAAACGGGAAGAGGACGCTCGAAAGGCGTCAACTCCCAAACCCAAGCCGTCACACCGGCGCCGTACCAGCGAAAGCTGTCCCCGGCGTCGCACCCCAAACCCTGTCGTATCAGTGGCTGTCGTTGGGATAGGTGACGCCCAACTGGGCACGCACCCCATCGAAAAGGCGCATGGTGTTCAACGAATCCTCAAGAGGCATCACCGGGCTCTCCGTCAGCCCCTGCTGGATGCAGCGGGTCACTTCGCGCAGTTCATAGGAGTATCCCTTGCCCACCACATCGAACGTTTCCGTCCGGCGGTCCTCCCAGCCTTTGGCGATGACCAGCTCCTGCGGATTGTTGATGGAGCCGATGCTCTGCAGGTAGCCCAGGCTCCCGGCTACGGTGGCTGTCCGGGGCCCGTGGGCCAGGAGGGACGAAGTGAGCTGCACCTGGGCAGCGTGGCTGTAGCCAAGCGTCATGGTGTTCTGGGCGTCCACGCCGTCATCATTAACGAAGCCCGTGGCACTCACGGTCTGTGGAAAGCCAAGGGTGCCAAGCGCCCAAAGCAGGGGGTAGACGGAGAGGTCCAGGAGCGCGCCGCCGCCGTCCTTCCGGGCCCACAGCCGGGCGGTCGGCGAGTACGGAGCGGGAAACCCGAGGTCGGCGGTGATCCAGTGGACATCCCCAAGTTCCCCCGAGGCCACGATCTGGAAGGCGCGCTGCATCGAGGGCAGGAACCGGCTCCACATTGCCTCCATGAGGAAAAGGTTGCGACTGCGCGCCACTTCGATGAGCTCCGAGGCTTCGCGGGCGTTGACTGTGAAGGCCTTTTCGCAGAGCACATGCTTGCCGGCAAGGAGCGCGGCAAGGACGATCTCATGGTGCTGTGCGTGCGGGGTGGCAACGTACACCACGTCCACGGCCTCATCGGCGAGGAGCCGCTGGTAGCCGGGTACGCCGTCGTCGTCCCCGTAGGCTTTGGCGAAGTCGTAGGCCACGGCAAAAGCATCGGCCGCGTCCTGCGTCCGGGAACTGACCGCATACAGTTCGGCGTCGGCGAGCAGCGCCAACTCCTGCGAGACGGCGCGGGCGATGCTGCCAGTTGAGATGACGCCCCAGCGCAGTGGAGCACCAGTGGCGGAGCGGGGGTCCTTGTCCGGCTGGCTGAAAAGCCACGGGGTGGCGATGGGGGCACTCATGGATGCCATCCTGTCACAGCCTGGGGGACGGTTTGGGAATTCCGGCTCCCGGGGCGGGGGCCACCAACAGAGGCCGACGGCGGCAGGAACCGCAGGGCAGTTCCCCCACCGTCGGCATCGTCCGGCGTCAGGCCCAGCAGGCGTCAGACCGTAGGCGCGACGGCGGTCCGTCCCCGGACCGGTTCCTCCGTGAGCTTGCCCTGCTGGAGCCGGAAGCGGCGGTCCGTCTTGTTCGCCAGGGCCCGGTCGTGCGTCACCACCAGGATGGTGGTGTTGTGCTCCCGGCTGAGCGAGCTGAGGAGCTCGATGATGTGGTCACCCGTCTGCTCATCCAGGTTGCCCGTGGGTTCGTCGGCGAGGATCAGCCTGGGCTCGTTGGCCAGTGCCCGGGCGATGGCCACCCGCTGCTGCTCGCCGCCGGAGAGCCGATTGATGCGCCGCTCATGCTTGGACGAATCCAGCTGGACCTGCTCCAGCAGCTCCCTGGCGCGCTGCAGCCGGGCAGCCTTGCGCATGCCGGCGAACTCCATCGGCAGCATGACGTTGTCCACCGCCGACAGGTTGGGGATCAGGTTGAACTGCTGGAACACGAATCCGATGTCGCTGCGGCGGTACTCGGTCAGCTTGGTGTCGGGCATGCTGGCCAGGCTGACGCCGTTGACCACCACGTCCCCGCTGGTCGGCTTGTCCAGGGCGCCCAGCAGGGAAAGCAGCGTGCTCTTGCCGCTGCCGCTCTTGCCCACGATGGAGGCCAGGGTGCCCTGCTCCAGGACGAAGCTGACGTCATTCACCGGCTTGATGGTGCGGTCACCGGAGTTGAAGGTGCGGACCAGGTTTTTGACTTCAATCATGGCTATTCTCCTCGCAGGACTTCGATGGGACGGATGCGCGCGGTGAGCAGCGCGGGAACCAGGGCTCCGATGATGGCGACGCCGAAGACGGCAGCGATGCCTCCGGCGATGACAGCGGGGGAGGCGCTTGCCGTGACGGAATTCAGCAGCTGGGAGGCGCCGCCGAACGGGCCGCCCTGGCCGCCGGGGAAGCCGCCACCCGCTCCACCGGGGAAGCCGCGGCCGCTGGCGGCGGTCGGCGTCGTGGTCGTGTTGCTGCTGATGAGGGCGGACGCGATGCCGCCGCTGGCGAAGGAGGCAATGGCTGCGCCCACCGCGCTGCCCAGGGCTGCCAGGACCAGGGCTTCGAGCACGAACTGCAGGCCGATGGTGCGGTTCGGTGCGCCGATCGCCTTCAGAACGCCAATTTCGCGGCGGCGCTCGCGGACCAG
Organism: Arthrobacter sp. E70; assembly: GCF_058266945.1. Classification (NCBI taxonomy): domain Bacteria; kingdom Bacillati; phylum Actinomycetota; class Actinomycetes; order Micrococcales; family Micrococcaceae; genus Arthrobacter; species Arthrobacter sp. E70. Next base: position 237,650 of record NZ_JBYQFR010000004.1, read on the forward strand.
CATCACCATGATGAGCAGGATGATGATCCCGGCTGTGCCCAGGGCGGCGATGAAGGCGATGAAGGAAATGTTCTTCACGCTGCCCAGGGAGCTAAGGGCGGTCTGCAGGTTCTGGCCCTGGGTGACGTCTGCCTTGTCGGTGCCGAGGGCGGACTGCAGGGCCGTCTTGGTGGCGGCGACGTTTTCGAGGGAGTCGACGGTGACGATCATGCTGGACAGTTCGCCCGGCGTTCCGGCGAGGGCCTGGGCGGTGGGGAGCGTGACGTAGACGGCGTTGTTGCCGAAGGCGGTGCCGGCGTCGAACAGGCCCGCGACGGTGTAGGTCTGGCCGTTGATGGTGAAGGTTGATCCGACGGCCAGGTTGTTCTTTTCGGCCAGGGTGCTGCCAAGCAGGGCACTGGTCGATGCTGCCGAGTAGTCACCCAGCCCGGCGCCCTGGGTGATGTCCAGGGCCTTGCCCGTGGTGTCGACTTCCGCGCCGATGCCGGTAGCGGTGATCGGCAGGGACCGGGCGGGCTGCGCGGTTCCCGTGGTGCCCGTCGTTCCGTTGGACTGCTGGTTGCGGTTGCCCAGGGTCCCGGCGTCGACGGCGGCGGTGAGGCTGGTGGTCAGGGTCGCGGCCGCCTGGCCACCGGGTCCGCCCTGGCCGCCGGGGCCGGCTTGGGCCCCGGCGGCGGCCTGCGCTGCTGCCTCGGTGGCGTTCCGGAGCCTCAAGGATGAGGTTCCGACGACGGAACTAACGTTCGCCACGCCGCTGGCCGTGGCTGCCTGGTCGGCGGTGAGCGGCTCACCACCGCCTTCGAAGCCTTGCCCGCCCGCGGGATTGACGGTCAGGACGGTGCCGACGGAGGCATTGAGCTCCTGCACTTTCGCTCCGACGGCCTGGTTGGCCACCAACATGGCCAGGGCCAGGCCGATGGCGACTGCCAGCACCGCGACGACGGCTGCGGTGCGGACCTTGTTTCTGAAGGCATTGCCTACGCTTCGGGCGAGGACGCTCACGTTACTCCTATGGTTCAGGCGCCGGCGCGGAAGGCCGGCTTCGCCTCCACCTTCACGGGGGTTGCTGTGCAGGAATCCGGCCCTGCCTGTGTTTGGGCTGTGAACTGCGTTGACTTGGTCCGCAAACGCCGGAAAGCCCGGCCCCACGAGGGGGCCGGGCTTTCCAGGTGCCGGTGGTTCCGGCTGTTACTGAGTGGTGTTACTTGGTGATCGGGCCGAGTACCGGATCGTCGGTGTAAGCCGTCTTCACGTTGGCAGCGGTGACGATGACCGGCTCCAGCAGGTAGGCCGGGACAACCTTGTTGCCGTTGTTGTAGGACTTGTCATCGTTGACCTCGGGCTTCTTGCCGGCCTGCAGGTCCTTCACCATGGTGACGGCGTGCTCAACGAGCTTCCGGGTGTCCTTGTTGATGGTGGAGTACTGTTCCCCGGCCATGATCGACTTCACCGACTCAACCTCGGAGTCCTGTCCGGTCACGACGGGAACCGGCTTGCCGGCGGCCTTGACGGAGGTCAGGACTGCACGGGCCAGGGTGTCGTTGGGGGAGAGGACGCCGTCCAGGTTGGCGCTGGTGTAGCTGCCGGTGAGCAGCGTGTCGGCGCGGCGCTGGGCGTTCTCGGCCTTCCAGCCCTGGGTCACGGCCTGCTCGAAGCTGGTCTGGCCCGAGACGACCTTGAGGGTGCCGTCGTCGATCTTGGGCTTCAGGACGCTCATGGCGCCGTCAAAGAAGACCTTGGCGTTGGCGTCGTCGGGGGAGCCGGCAAACAGTTCGATGTTGTAGGGGCCCGAGGGCTTCTTGGCCTTGAGCCCGTCCAGCAGCGCCTGGCCCTGGAGCACGCCGACCTTGAAGTTGTCGTAGGCCACGTAGTAGTCCACGTTGTCGGTGTTCAGGAGGAGACGGTCGTACGCAATGACGGTGGCGCCGGCGTCCTTGGCCTGCTTGAGCTGGGTACCCAGCTGCGAGCCGTCGATGGCACCCACGATGATGACCTTGGCGCCCTTGGTGACCATGGCGCTGATCTGGTTCTGCTGCTCGGAGACGCCGCCGTTGGCGAACTGGACGTCAGCTTTGAATCCGGCACCGTTGAGGCCGTCATTGAAGAGCTTCTCGGCGAGGACCCAGTTTTCGCTGGTCTTCTGCGGAAGTGCGACGCCGATGGAGGAGTTCTGCTCGAATCCTCCAGCGCCTCCGCTGGCTCCGCCCGAGGGGGTTTCCGAGCGGCCGCAGCCCGTCAGCGCCAGTGCTGCGATGGCAGCAACCGCTGCGGCCTTTCCTGCTTTACCAAACATTCGCATTGTTGGTTCTCTTTCTTTGTGTGATGGAACAGTTTTCAGGCTGCAAACTTCAGGCTTCCCTGGCGATCGCTTCCTTGGTGGAGGTTGTTTCGTCGGGCTGGGTGGGGCCGCTGGGGCCGGAGGACGGGCGGCCCATGTTCCTGGTCAGCATGCCGATGATGGAGCGCTTGCCCTGGCTCTTGTTGTAGACGTCGAAGGCGACCGCGATCAGCAGGACCAGGCCCTTGATGATCTGGGTAAGGTCGGCACCGACGCCAAGGAGCTGCAGGCCGTTGTTGAGCACTGCCATGACCAGGCCACCGATGATGGAGCCGACCACGGTTCCCACGCCGCCGGTGACGGCCGCGCCACCGATGAAGACTGCGGCGATGGCGTCAAGTTCCCAGCCCACGCCGTCGAACGGGCCGGACGCGGTGGAGCGGCCCACGAAGATCATGCCGGCCAGGCCGGCCAGGATGGACATGTTCATCATGACCAGGAAGTTGACCTTCTTGGACTGGACGCCGGAGAGCTCGGCTGCGTGGCGGTTGCCGCCGACTGCGTAGACGTGGCGGCCCAGGATGGTGCGGGAGGAGATGAAGCCGTAGATCAGCACCAGGACGGCCAGGATCAGCCCGGGGATGGGGAACGAGGTGCCGGGGCGGCCGGTGGCGAACAGGTACGTGGCGTAGAGGATCGCTGCGCAGATCAGCACCAGCTTCACAACCGTGACCCACATTTCGGGGACTTCTGCGCCCAGCGCCTTGGCCCTGGCCCGGGAGCGCAGTTCGCCCACCACCACGAACGCTGCGACGGCGATGCCCAGAAGCAGGGTCAGGTTGTTGTAGCCGATGTTCGGGCCGACCTCGGGCAGGTAGCCGGAGCCCAGGTACTGGAAATCGCCCGGAACCGGGATGGTGTTGGACTTGCCCACGAACTGGTTGAAGCCGCGGAACAGCAGCATGCCGGCCAGGGTCACGATGAAGGCGGGAATTCCCACATACGCTGTCCACCAGCCCTGCCAGGCACCGATCACGGCGCCGAGCACCAGCCCCAGCAGGACGCCTGCCCACCAGGGGATGCCCCAGTCGCGGATGGCCAGGGCCACGGTGACGCCCACGAACGCTGCGACCGAACCCACGGAGAGGTCGATGTGGCCGGCGATGATCACCAGGACCATGCCGATGGCCAGGATCAGGATGTAGGAGTTGCCGTTGAAGAGGTTGATGACGTTGCCGGGGGTCAGGGTCCGGCCGTCGGTGGCGAACTGGAAGAAGATGATCAGGGCCACGAGGGCGAAGATCATGCCGAATTGGCGGGTGTTGCCGCCAAACAGCTTTTTGAGGGCGTTCATGGTGTCAGTCCTTGTGTCCGGAAGGTTCTGGGTGGTCCAGAGGGTCAGGCGGCTTTTCGGGTGGCGGAGGTCATCAGCTTCATCAGGCTTTCCTGGCTGGCCTCGTCTTTGTTCAGGACACCGGTGATGGCGCCTTCAAAGATGGTGTAAATGCGGTCGGACAGTCCCAGGAGTTCGGGCAGTTCGGAGGAGATGACGATCACGCCCTTGCCCTGGTTGGCCAGCTGCTGGATGATGCCGTAGATCTCGTACTTGGCTCCGACGTCGATGCCACGGGTGGGTTCGTCCAGGATCAGCAGGTCCGGGTCGGTGAACATCCACTTCGCGAGGACCACTTTCTGCTGGTTGCCGCCCGAGAGCTTGGCGACGCCTTCCTCCACCGACGGGGTCTTGGTGCGCAGCGACTTGCGGTACTGCTCCGCCACCGTGAACTCCTGGTTGGGATCCACCACGGAGTTGTGGCTGATCTTCTTCAGGGCAGCTGAAACGGTGGTGGTCTTGATGTCATCCAGCAGGTTCAGGCCCAGGGACTTGCGGTCCTCCGTGACGTACCCCAGGCCCGCGTCGATGGCCTGGCGGACGTTCTTCAGGACCACTTCCTTGCCGTCCTTGTAGATGTGGCCGTCGATGAAGCGTCCGTAGGAGCGGCCGAAGACAGAGCGTGCCAGTTCGGTGCGGCCGGCGCCCATGAGTCCGGCGAAGCCAACGATCTCGCCACGGCGGACGTAGAAGCTGGAATTCTTGCAGACCAGCCGGTCCTGGACATTGGGGTGGCCCACAGTCCAGTTCTTGACTTCGAAGAACACCTCGCCGATCTTGGGGGTGTGATCCGGGAACCGGGACTCGAGGGTGCGCCCCACCATGCCCTTGATGATCCTGTCCTCGTCCACCCCGTCCTTCTTGACGTCCAGTGTCTCGATGGACTTGCCGTCGCGGATGATGGTGATGGAGTCGGCGATCTGCTCGATCTCGTTGAGCTTGTGCGAAATGATGATCGAGGTGATGCCCTTGGCCTTCAGGCCCAGCATCAGGTCCAGCAGGTGCTGGGAATCCGATTCGTTCAGGGCTGCCGTCGGCTCGTCCAGGATAAGGATCTTCACCGACTTGTTCAGCGCCTTGGCGATTTCCACCAGCTGCTGCTTGCCGACGCCGATTTCCTTGATGGGGGTGTCCGGGTCATCCCGCAGGCCAACGCGTGCCAGCAGGTCCAACGACCGCAGGCGGGCTTCGGACCAGTCGATGATGCCGCGCTTGGTGGGTTCGTTGCCCAGGAAGATGTTTTCCATGATGGACAGTTCCGGGATCAATGCCAGTTCCTGGTGGATGATCACGATGCCGGCGTGCTCGCTGGCCCGGATGTCCCGGAACTGCTGGACATGCCCCTGGTAGACGATGTCGCCGTCATAGCTGCCGTAGGGGTACACCCCGGAAAGGACCTTCATGAGGGTGGACTTGCCAGCGCCGTTCTCGCCGCAAATGGCGTGGATCTCGCCGGCCTTCACCCGCAGGTTGACGTTCGACAAGGCCTTAACGCCCGGGAACTCCTTGGTGATGGAGCGCATCTCAAGGATGATCGGCTCCGCTTGCGTGGTCTGGGACGTCATGAACCCTAACCCTCCAATGCAATGACTTCTTTGTCCGGCCGGCAAAGCGCAGGGCCGTCTGAACCAAAAGTAAACTGGATCACAGCTATTGTCGTCAAGTCTTTAACGCAATTGCCGGATAACGAAATGGTTAGGACTTGCGGATTCCGGCGTGCTGGAATACCAGTGCCGCCGCCCCGAGCGCCTCTGCCCGGTCCCCCAGGGAGGACATGGCGAGGGTGGTGGTTTCGCCAATGACCGGCACCGCGTGCCGGATCAGCCCGCGCCGGATCGGGTCCAGGAGGATGTCACCCAAACCTGCCAGCGGCCCGCCAACCACAATCACTTCGGGGTTGATCAGGTTGGCCACATTGCCCAGGGCGCGTCCCACCGCCAGGCCGGCATCGTCTACCACCCGGAGCGTGGCAGAGTCCCGGTTCAAGGCTTTCCTGACGATGTCCGCCGGTGTCAGCGGCGGGTCTTCGCCGCGGCTGAGCAACTCGATCATGGTAGTGGTGGAGGCGATGGTTTCCAGGCAGCCGCGGTTCCCGCAGCGGCACACAAGCCCCTGTTCATGGATCGTGGCGTGGCCGATTTCGCCGGTGATTCCCACGTTGCCGTAGTAGGGTGCGCCGTTGAGGATCAGGCCTGCGCCGATGCCCGAACCGATCTTCAGGAACAGCAGGTTGCTGACCCCTGTGTGCTGTCCCCAGGTGACCTCCGACCAGGCGCCCAGGTTGGCGTCGTTGTCAACAAAGACGGGGATTCTCAAGGTTTCCTCAAGATGCTGCAGGATGTTGATGCCCACCCATTCGGGGAGGATGGCACCCTGCGCCACGGTGCCGGTGCGCCTGTCGATGGGGCCTGGAATTCCGACGCCGGCACCCACCACCGCACTGCGTTCCACGCCGCTTTCGAGCAGCAGTTTGTCCAGCAGGGCCACCGCCGCCTGGATGCCTTCGTCCGCCTGGTGGCCGAGGGGAAGCATGACCGATTCCTCGGCGATGACGTGGTAGCTCAGCGACGCGAGGACCACGCGCAGGTGCCGCCGTCCGAAGTCGATGCCCACCGCCACGGCGCCGTTGGAATTCAGCCGGACATTGAGTGCGCGCCTGCCGGAACTGGTGATGGGTTCGGTGGACGCGAGGCCGGAGTCCAGCATGATTTTGACGATGTTCGAGACCGTCGCGGTGGACAGCCCGGTCTGGCGCGCCAGTTCGGCCTGGGTGGAGGGGCCGCCCATCAGGGTCTCTATGATCCGCTGCTGGTTCAGCTGCCGCAGGGCAGATTGAGAGCCGGGATTCTTGGGTTTGCTCCTCGTTGAGCGCGGGGTTGCGGACATGCTAAGAACATTGCCCTATCGCCGCTCTTGGAGTCAAGAAGTTAACGCATGAGCCCGTTGAGCGCCCTGGTGCAAGCCGCCAGGACGGGCGCCCGGATACCCTGGCCGGTGGCCGGTGCATTACGTCCCGGGGCCGTCCCTGCCGGGTCCAAACGACCACCGGCCCGCCCATGGCGGCTGGCTACGCTGGAAGACAGGAACGAACCGCGCACCACTCCGGGCCGGTGACAGTCGAAGGGAAGGTGGCGATGATGCTGCTGTCCGTCCTCCAGGCAAACGCTGTGGTGCTGGACGTCGAGGCCAATCTTCGGACCATCGACGACGCCGCGGGGCGCGCCGCCCGGGCAGGCGCTGCACTGCTGCTGACCCCGGAGCTGTTTCCGGTGGGCTACGCGCCGCTCAGGCTCCGGAACGAACTGGACCCGGCACGACTTCCCGCCATCCGTGCCCGGCTCGCGGGGATCGCGCGGCGGAACGGGATTGCCCTTGTCTACAGCCTTCCCGCCGTCGCAGCGGGCGGAGACAGCCCGGACAACGGCGCTTCCTGGCACATCGGCGCCACGCTTGTGGACGCCGAGGGCGCGGACGTCCTCAGTTACGCCAAGGTGCATCTCTTTGGCGCGGAGGAACACCAGGCCTTTGTGGCGGCGGCTGAGCCTCCCGCCGTCGTGGATTTCAAGGGCATCCGGACGTCCCTGCTGATCTGCTACGACATCGAGTTCCCCGAGGCTGCCCGCGCGGCGGCCACCCGTGGCGCCGAACTGCTCCTGGTGCCCACGGCCCTCTCCGCTGGGTTTGACGAGGTGCCGCAGGTCCTGATCCGGGCGCGGGCGCTGGAAAGCCAACTGCACGTGGCCTACGCCAACCACTGCGGAGTGGAGGATGCCTACACGTTCCTTGGGGGAAGCGTGGTGGCGGGGCCGGACGGTTCCCTTCTCGCTGAGGCGGGGGAGCAGGCGGACCTGTTGTTCGCCGAGGTGGACACGGAACTGGTCCGGGCCGCGCGGGACGAGGTGCCCTACCTTCGGGACCGCCGGCCCGCGCTCTACCGGGATTGGGACAACCAGGCCTGACCGCAGGCAGCCTGTAACTTACGCCAAGGCATCCGCGTACTGCAGCGCAAACCACAGCTCTGCCCGCACCTGGGCCTGGTTGAGGTCCATCCCGAGGACCTCGGCAAGGACGCCTATCTGCCGTCGAACGCTGTTGCGGTGCAGTCCAAGCCGCTTCGCCGAGCCGTCCCAGCTGCCGTTTTCGCTCAGCCATCCATGCAGCACGGTGAGCAGCGCTTCCCGGCGGTCCGGTTCCAGCTCCAAAACCGGCCGCAGGAGCCGCCCGGCAAGCATGGTTCCGGCTTCCCGGCCCAGCAGCCCGGCCACGGACCAGGTCACCTCGTCCGCCCGGACGCTTTGGCCGTTCCTTTGCACCTGGCTGCGCAGTGAGCTGGCGCGCTGGTAGGCGGCGGGGAGGCCGCTGAGCTCCGCCGGTTCGCCCACCACCAGGCGCCAGCCGAGCTTTTCGACCTCGGCGAGCAGGGAATCGTCCACCTTGAGGCGGGTGACGGCGGCGAAACCGTAGTCGGTGATCTCCACGAGCTTCGTATCGAACATCCTGCGCCACTGCAGCAGTTCGCGCACCGGGCTGTCCCCGGCCGGCCATTCCGGGGCTTCCACCTTGATGCCCTGCACCACGCGCACGGGCGCTGACCTTGTGGACGAGAGGCTTTGTGCCAGGAGGTCCTTCAGCCCGTTGATCTGCCTGGTCCCGCCGGTGGCAAGGCTTTCCGGATGCAGCAGCACGGCGGTTGCCAGCTGGCTGGGAGCCAGAGACCCGCTGGTCCGCTGCCGCACCAGCAGCTCCAGCAGTCCGACGGCGGTCTGGACCACGTTGTTCTGCGCTGGGGTGAGCGGCGCGTCGGAACCGAGGATCAGCGCACCCAGGTTGGCATCCCTGGTGCTGCGCAGCGGGTGGCCAACAACGAGCGCTGAGCCGGGCTGGTCAAAGCCGTCCATCTCCACGCGCGGGCCACTGCCGGAGAGCAGCCGTTGCAGCATGGGCTCCAGGAGGGACAGTTCGACGGCGGTGCTGCCGCCGGCGCTGGTGCCGCGTGCCCGCACCCGCCCGTCGGCCCCCACCAGCAGTGCCCACACGGGCACGCGCTGCACCAGGGCGGCCAGCAGTTCATGCTCCGGCTTCGGTGAGAGGACGGCCCGCATGAGCTGCCGGTTCGTTTCGGCCAGCTGCCGGAAGACCCGGGCGTTGTCGGTTTCCAGCAACTGGGAGAACTGGAGGCCGATCGCAGCGAACGGCAGCGACTCCGGCACTTCGAACAACGTGAGGTTATGCCGGCGGCACGCGGCCACCAGCACGTCCGGAGCGGCATCGAAGTAGGGCCTGATACCGAACCCGAGCGCGGCCACCTTGGCCTCCACCAGCCGCCGGACGTACGCGTCCACGTTGGCGGGGGAACCGCCGTCGCCCAGGAAGGGCAGGCCGGCGGTGAGCAGGAACTCTCCCTCGGGGAGGTAGGGGGTGGGGTCCTCCAGTTCGCTGGGTTCAACCCAGCGCAGCAGCCGCCCGCCGCTGCCGCCGTCGTGAAGCGTCTTCAACAACGGCGGCAATTGCTCGAGGAACTGCTGGAGCGTGACGAAGCTCAGCCGTCCGGCGTCGGCGGGCTCAGGCATTGGCGAGCCCGGCCGCGGCCGGCTCCTGGTAGTCCGGGCATTCGCTGGCGTCGCCATGGCCCGCACTGCCTGTACCCGCACTGCCTGTATAGGAGCGCGGCAGGCGCGGGGCGATCCTGTTGATGATCTCGTCCCCGTGGCTGCCGATCGCGGCACCCCAGTCGTCGGCGCTGGCTGCACCGGCGGCCGGGTCCCCGAACAGCACCGCCGTATCGCCCACGGCTATGCCCAGGGGATCGGGTCCAAGATCCACCATGAACTGGTCCATGCAAACCTTTCCGATCACGGGTACCCGCCGGCCGCCAACCGTCACCAGGGGGCGTCCGCTGATGCCCTTGGGAACGCCGTCCGCATAGCCCAGCGGGATGAGGCCCAGGTAGCGCGGTTCATACGTAATGGCCTGGTGCTCGTAGCTGATGCCGGTGCCGGCGGGAACCTTCTTGACCATGACCAGGGGAGCCGTGACGCTGAGCGCCGGCCGCAGGCCAAAGTCGGCCGGATGCAGGTGGTCGGCCGGCGCCAGTCCATACATGGCCAGGCCGGCCCGCACCATGTCGAAGTGGTGTTCCGGGCGGTCGAGGATGTTGGCAGAGCTGGATACATGCCGGAGTTGAGGCGTGAGCCCGGCCGCCTCCGCTTCCTCCACCGCGTGTTCGAAGCTGGCCACCGCGGCGGCATTGGCTGGATGGGCAGGCACATCCGCCCAGGCAAGGTGCGTCCAGATGCCGCGCACGCGGAGGGTCCCGTCACGTTCCCCCTCCCGTGCCCGGGCAACAAACCCCGCCCAGTCTTCCTTGCGGGCCCCGCCGCGGCTCAGGCCGCTGTCCAGTTCAAGGTGCACGACGGCGGCACGCCCCAACTGCCTGGCGGCACCTGCCAGCACCTCCAGTTGGGGGACGCTGCCGATCGAGACGTCGACGTTGTTCCTGACTGCCTCCAGAATGTCAGCGCTGGTCTGGGACGCCAGATACAGCCAGGACAGAATGGGGGCGGTGATGCCTGCCTTGCGCAGTTCGATGGCCTCCCGGAGCGGTGCTGTCCCCAGCCAGTCCGCGCCGGATGCAACCGCGGTGCGGGCCACCTCCACGAGCCCGTGGCCGTAGGCATTGCCCTTCACCACGGCCATGAAGAAATGCGCCTTGCTGCGTGATTTCAGTGCCCCGATGTTGTCTGAAATGGCGGAAAGATCGACGGTGACCTGTCCCGAAAGCGCCGCGGGAATGCCGGCGCCCGATTGTGCAATAAGTCTCATGGGTGACAACTATAGGGCAAACTGCACCGGGTTGAGAGCTGACTCACATGCCAGCCTTGAGGAGGGGAAACCGAAACTACTCTGAAGGGACGTCAACGGTGACCGTGCCTGTGACCACTCAAAAATCCATTGCGCCGGCCGCGCCCCGGCCGCGCCTGGCTGACCAGCTCCTGCGCCGCAAACCCATCGGCCAGATGGTCCGGGAAGCTGACGGCAGCGACGGCGGTACGCCGCTGGTGCGCAGCTTCGGCGTCCTGCAGCTGACCATGATCAGCGTCGGCGCCACTCTCGGTACCGGCATCCTGGTGATCCTCGGCGAATCGGTTCCGCTGGCCGGCCCGGCCATCTGGATCTCCTTCGTGATCGCCGGCCTTGCAGCCCTGCTGTCCGCGGTGTCCTACGCCGAAATGGCCGGCCTGGTGCCGGTGGCGGGATCCAGCTACTCGTATTCCTACGCGACTATGGGAGAGGGGATGGCCTGGATCTGCGGCTGGTGCCTGGTGCTGGAATACGCAGTATCCGTGGCTGCCGTCGCGGTAGGGGCAGGCCAATATGTGAACGAGGCACTCGCTGCCTTCGGCCAGGTGCTGCCGGACGCACTGTCCCAGCCTCCCGGCGACGGCGGCCTGGTGAACATCCCGGCCGTTGCCATCGTGGTGCTGGCCATGGTCCTGCTGGTGCGCGGCGCCCGCGAAAGCGCCTGGATCAACACTGCCATCGTCGTTATCAAGGTGGGCATCCTGCTGTTCTTCTGCGCCGTTGCCTTCACCGCGTTCAATGCCGGCAACTTCGAACCGCTCCTGCCCATGGGCGCCGCGGGCGTCTCCGCCGCCGCCTCCCGCGTCTTCTTTTCGTACATCGGCTTCGATGCCGCCTCCACCGCGGGTGAGGAAGCGAAGAACCCCAAGCGGGACCTTCCCCGCGCCATCCTCCTGTCCATGGTGATCGTCACCAGCATCTATGTCCTGGTGGCAGTGGCGGCCATCGGCGCCCGGCCGTGGGGCTGGTTCGACGGAACCGAAGCCGCCCTCGTCCAGATCCTGGAGGAGCTCACCGGCCAGCCGTGGATCGCCCTCGTCTTCTCTGCCGGTGCCGTGCTGGCGATCGCCAGCATTGTGCTGACCGTCCTGTACGGCCAGACCCGCATCCTGTTGTCGATGTCCCGCGACGGCCTCGTGCCGAAGGTTTTCGGCCGCGTTTCCCCGCGGACCGGCACCCCGGCCGCCGGCACGCTGATCGTCGGCACCGCCGTCGCGCTTACCGCTGGCCTGGTCCCGCTCGGTGCGCTCGCTGACGCCACCAGCATCGGCACCCTGTTCGCCTTTGCACTGGTCAACGTTGCCGTCATCTATCTGCGACGCAACCGGCCGGACCTGGTGCGGAGCTTCCGGGTCCCGCTGTACCCGTTCACGCCCGTCCTCGGCACACTCATGTGCGCCTACTTGATGGCGAACCTGGGAGCGGACACCTGGTTCGTCTTCGGCGCCTGGATGCTGGTGGGCGCCGCCATCTACTTCGGCTATGGACGCCGGAACTCCAAGGTAGCGGCTCTCAGCGAGCTGGACTACCGTGAACTGACCGCCATGGCCCCGCGCCAGGAACCTGTGAAAGCAGAACAATCATGACCATCGCCACCGAACTGCCGGCTTTCGACCCGTCCAGCACTTCCACGCAGCCGGCGGAAGCGCCGCGCCGCGAGGGCCAGGCAGCCCCCATCACCATGCTGAATCCGGACTTCCCGTTCAGCTACGACCACTACTTGGCGCACCCCGGCGGCCTGGGATCCGTGCCGCCGGAACTGTATGGCACCGAAGTTGCCGTCATCGGCGCCGGGCTCTCCGGCCTGGTCACGGCCTATGAACTGATGAAACTGGGACTGCGGCCCGTGGTGTACGAGGCAGACCAGATCGGTGGACGGCTCCGCACCGCCGCCTTCCCGGCCGCGCCCGGAGTGGTGGCGGACCTGGGTGGCATGCGGTTCCCGGTCTCGGGCAGGGCCTTCTACCACTACGTGGACCTGCTGGGGCTGGAAACGCAGGACTTTCCCAACCCCCTCGCCGAAGCCACCTCCAGTACCGTGATCGAACTGGCAGGCAAGAAGCACTACGCGGAAAAGTCCAGCGACCTTCCACCGTTCTTCCGCGAAGTGGCGGATGCGTGGAAAGCGGCCGTCAACGACGGCGCCAAATTCGCGGAGATGCAGGATGCTATCCGTTCACGGGACACCGCGCGGATCAAGGAGCTGTGGAACGAAATGCTCCCGCTGATGGACGAGCAGACCTTCTACGGCTTCATCGCCGCCAGCGACGCCTTTAAGAAAGCGGGGTTCGCGCACCGGGAGGCCTTTGGCCAAGTGGGTTTCGGGACCGGCGGCTGGGACACCGACTTTCCCAACTCCATCCTGGAAATCCTCCGCGTGGTGTACACCGACGCGGACGACCAGCACCGCTTCATCCGTGGGGGAGCGCAGCGTCTGCCCGAGGCACTGTGGCAGCACGCGCCGTCGGACCTGGTGCACTGGCCGGCCGGCACCTCCCTTGCCTCGCTCCACTCCGGCTCCCCCCGCGGCGCCGTCGGAAGGATCAGCCGGGACCCGGACGGAAACCTGCGGGTCCGCGAACGCTGGGGCCGCGAAGCCAGCTACCCGGCCGTGGTGACCACCTGCCAATCCTGGCTGCTGTCCACCCGGATCCACACCGAGGAGGCGCTGTTCCCCGCCGAGCTGTGGACCGCCATGGAGAAATCGCACTACATGCAGTCCTCCAAAACCTTCGTCATGGTGGACCGGCCGTTTTGGAAGGACATCGACCCCGAAACCGGCAACGAGGTCCTGTCCATGACCCTGACGGACCGGCTGAACCGCGCAACGTACCTGCTGGACAACGGCCCGGACCAGCCTGCCGTCATCCTGCTCTCCTATACGTGGAATGACGATGCGCTGAAGTGGCTGGCGCTGGACGCCGACGAAAGGGTGGAACTGATGTTGCACTCGCTCGAGCAGATCTACCCGGGCGTGGACATCGCCGGCCACATTGTGGGCCAGCCCATCACCGTGTCCTGGGAGGCCGACCCCAACTTCATGGGCGCCTTCAAGGCTAACCTGCCCGGCCACTACCGCTACCAGCAGCGGCTGTTCACGCATTTCAAGCAGGACAGGCTGCCGCAATCCCAGCGCGGCATCTTCCTGGCCGGCGACGACGTCTCCTTCACCGCGGGCTGGGCGGAAGGCGCCATCACCACGGGACTGAACGCGGTGTGGGGCGTGGTGAACCACCTGGGCGGCTCGTCCGCCCCGGGCAACCCCGGCCCGGGCGACCTGCTGGATGAGTACGGCCCGATCAGCCTCGATTAGCCATGGAGGTCCCGGTGCTTCGCGGCGAGCTCCACGTAGCGCGCCGCGTTGTCCCGGACGCCGTCGAATTCTTCCTCGGTCAGTTCGCGGCGCACCTTGGCGGGCACCCCTGCCACCAGTGAGCGGGGCGGAACAACCGTTCCTTCCAGGACGACGGCGCCGGCCGCCACCAGCGAGCCGGCGCCGATCACTGCGCCGTTGAGGACCGTGGCGCCCATGCCGATCAGGCAGTCGTCTTCAACCGTGCAGCCGTGGACGACGGCGGCGTGCCCCACGCTGACCCGCTCGCCCACCGTGCAGGGGAAGCCGGGGTCGGCGTGCAGCACCACGTTGTCCTGCAGGTTGCTGCCGGCGCCGACCGTGATGGCGGCGGTGTCCGCCCGGACCGAGACGCCGTAGAAGGCGCTGGAGTTCTCGGCCAGGGTGGCGTTGCCGATGATCGACGCCGACGGGGCGATGAACGCTGAATCATGGACGGCCGGGGAGTCGCCGCCGAAAGGGTAGAGAGGAGCCATAGGTTCACCCTAAGCCACCCCTGCCTGCCCCGGCCTGGGCGTCCGATATGACTGCCGCGTCCCCACGCTACCTATTTGGGGGATGCAGGGGTGCGGAGGACCAGGAACTGGTAGTGCTGGCTCCACGCACCGCGCCCAGGGCCTGACTCGTCACCGTTGCCTTCCGGCCAGGTGCGGAAATGCTCCACCTCGCCGTGCACACCGAAGATCGACCGGACCGTGGCGTCAGTGCGCCGGCTGAAGAACCGCCGCGGCTCCTCGTCGTCCTCCGGGTTCAGTACTTCCTCGTCCCCGCCGGACCAGAGGCCGACGGCGACGGGCGCCCCGGGTGCGCAGACCCGTACCAGCTCGCTGACCACGCCGTGGATGCCGCTGTTGGGCACGTGCAGGAGGGTACTCATGGTCCACGCCGCGGAAAACGAGGCGTCCGGAAAGGGCAGGTTCCGCCCGCTGGCGACACTGGCATCAAGGCCTTTGGCGCGCGCCCGGCGGACGCTTTCCCCGGACAGGTCCACGCCGCAGTAGTGCAGCCCGGCGCGGACGAACTCGAGGCCCTCGTCGCCGGTGCCGCAGCCCAGTTCGAACACGGAATGCCGGTGTTCATCCTTGAGCAGCCGGACGAACCACTCCCGGCATTCCAAACGGTGGCGTGTGTGGGACCGGATGTTGGGGGCGGCGGCATGCCGGTCGTAGAAGACCGCCAGGTCCGCTTCATGCTCCCCGGAGTCCGGAATGCCCTGCATGGCACCAGCGTAGGACCGGGCCGTGCCAGGCCCAAGGGCAGGAGGTCCCCTAGTTGAAGACCAACGTCAGTTGAAGACCGCCGTCAGTTGAAGACCACAGTCCGGTTGCCGTCCAGCAGCACCCGGTGCTCGGCGTGCCACTGCACCGCCTGGACCAGGGTGCGGCCCTCAACGTCGCGGCCCATCTGGACGAACTGTTCCGGTGTGCGGGCGTGGTCCACCCGGATGACTTCCTGCTCGATGATTGGCCCCTCATCCAGTGCGGCTGTCACGTAGTGGGCGGTGGCGCCGATCAGCTTCACGCCGCGTGCGTGGGCCTGGTGGTAGGGCTTGGCGCCCTTGAAGGACGGCAGGAAGGAGTGGTGGATGTTGATGGCCTTGCCGGTCAGTTCGGTGCAGAGTTCGTCGGAGAGGATCTGCATGTACCGGGCCAGGACGGTCAGCTCGATGTTGTGCTCGGCGATCAGGGCGCGCAGCTTGTCCTCGGCCTGCACCTTGGTGTCCTTGGTCACGGGGATGTAGTGGAACGGGATGCCGTAGAACTCCGCAAGCCCGGCCAGGTCCCGGTGGTTGGACACGATCGCCGGGATCTCGATGGGAAGGGTTCCCGAGCGCTGCTGGAAGAGCAGGTCGTTGAGGCAGTGGGCGGAGGTGCTTGCCATCACCAGGGTGCGCACCTTCTCGCCAACGGTGTTGAGGCTCCACTGCATGGAGAACGCCTCCGCGACGGGCTCCAGCGCTGCCCGGAGTTCGGACTTGGGTGCGGCGGTGGTGACTTCGACGCGCATGAAGAAGTTGCCGGTGGCCGGGCTGCCGTACTGCTGCGAATCCATAATGTTGCACCCCGCCACCAGCAGGGCTCCGGCCACCGCGTGGACGATTCCGGGGCGGTCCGGGCAGGACAGGGTGAGGACGTACGCTTGGTTCAGCTGCTCTTGATTCACGCGTAATAGCCTACCCGCGCGGTGGACGGTGGTTTTGGTAGGCTGGAATGGTCGCAACTGGCGTTGGGTGGCTAACCACCAGGGAGCGGCAATCACGAAGACCACGGATCGTACGCCTGGGCCGAGGGTCATGTCTTGCCGGATTTGGGGCTGCACCTGCGCCAGCACCGCAGCACCATCCCGTGCGTTTCCATGCCGTGTCATCGACGCGGTGGGGAAGTGCGCCAGCCGGTAGCCTGACCTAAGCAGTGCCCGTATCCCTAGCCAGGAGTTCTTCGTGACTACTACAGCCACCTCAACCACAGACGTCAGCAACCAGCCGCTGGCTGAGCTTGACCCCGAAATCGCCGCGGTCCTGGACCAGGAGCTCGGCCGCCAGCGCGGCACCCTGGAAATGATCGCCTCCGAGAACTTCGCGCCCCGCGCCGTGATGGAAGCCCAGGGCTCCGTCCTCACCAACAAGTACGCCGAGGGTTACCCGGGCCGCCGCTACTACGGCGGCTGCGAGTACGTCGACGTCGCAGAGCAGCTGGCCATCGACCGGGTCAAGGCTCTCTTCGGTGCCGAATTCGCCAACGTCCAGCCGCACTCGGGCGCGCAGGCCAACGCTGCGGCGCTGTCAGCCATGATCACCCCCGGTGACAAGATCCTGGGCCTGTCCCTGGCACACGGCGGCCACCTGACCCACGGCATGAAGCTGAACTTCTCCGGCAAGCTGTACAACGTGGCGGCGTACCAGGTGGAAGAGGACAACTTCCGCATCGACATGGACAAGCTCCGCGAGCAGGCCATCGCCGAGAAGCCGCAGGTCATCATCGCCGGCTGGTCCGCCTACCCGCGCCACCTGGACTTCGCTGCCTTCCGCTCCATCGCCGATGAAGTGGGCGCGCTCCTCTGGACCGATATGGCACACTTCGCGGGGCTGGTGGCCGCCGGACTGCACCCGAGCCCGGTGCCGCACTCCGACGTCGTCACCTCCACCGTGCACAAGACCCTGGCCGGTCCGCGCTCGGGCGTGATCCTGGCCAAGGAGCAGTGGGCCAAGAAGCTGAACTCCAGCGTGTTCCCCGGCCAGCAGGGCGGGCCGCTGATGCACGTCATCGCCGCCAAGGCCGTGGCCTTCAAGATCGCCGGCACCCAGGAATTCAAGGAGCGCCAGGAGCGCGTCCTGGAAGGCGCGCGGATCATCGCCGACCGCCTGAACCAGGCCGACGTCGCCGAGGCAGGCGTCTCCGTCCTCACCGGCGGCACCGACGTGCACCTGGTGCTCGTTGACCTGCGCAACTCCCAGCTGGACGGCCAGCAGGCCGAGGACCTCCTGCACTCTGTTGGCATCACCGTCAACCGCAACGCCGTTCCGTTCGATCCCCGCCCGCCGATGGTCACCTCCGGCCTGCGCATCGGCACCCCGGCACTGGCCACCCGCGGCTTCGGCGCTGCCGAGTTCACCGAGGTCGCCGAGATCATCGCCACCGCCCTCAAGGCAGGCACCAGCGCCGACGTCGAGGCCCTGCAGGCCCGCGTGGACAAGCTGGCTGCCGACTTCCCGCTCTACCCGCAGCACGAGCAGTGGTAAGCAATGACTGAAACCACCACCGCACAGATCCTTGACGGCAAGGCCACCGCCGCCGCCATCAAGGCCGAGCTGACCGAACGCGTGGCCGCACTCAAGGCCAAGGGCGTCACTCCAGGCATCGCCACTGTGCTCGTTGGCGCGGACCCTGCCTCACAGCTGTACGTGTCCATGAAGCACAAGCAGTCTGTGCAGATCGGGATGAACTCCATCCAGCGCGAGCTTCCGGCGGATGCCACCCAGGAGCAGGTTGAGGCCCTCATTGACGAACTCAATGCGGACCCGGCCTGCCACGGCTACATCGTGCAGCTGCCGTTGCCCAAGCACCTGGACACGGACGCCATCCTGGAGCGCATCGATCCCGCCAAGGACGCCGACGGCCTGCACCCGACCAACCTCGGCCGGCTGGTACTGAACGTCAACAACAAGATCACCACGCCGCTGCCGTGCACTCCGCGCGGTGTCATCGAGCTCCTCGAGCGCAACGGGTACAGCCTTGCCGGCAAGCACGTTGTGGTGGTGGGCCGCGGCGTCACGATCGGCCGCTCGATCGGCCTGCTGCTCACGCGGCGGGACGTCAACGCCACGGTGACCCTGACCCACACCGGCACCACGAACCTGTCGGAGCTGCTCCGGCAGGCCGACGTGATCGTGGGTGCGGCCGGCGTCAAGCACATCGTCAAGGCTGCGGACGTCAAGCCGGGCGCGGCGCTGCTGGACGTTGGCGTCACCCGCGAAACGGATCCGGAGACGGGCAAGAGCCGCGTCTATGGTGACATCGATCCCGCCGCCGCCGAGGTGGCCGGCTGGATCTCGCCGAACCCTGGTGGCGTCGGTCCCATGACGGTTGCGCTGCTGATGACCAACGTGGTCGAAGCGGCGGAGCGCCAGGCAGGCATCGCCTAGGCACGCCAAAAAAGTACGACGGCGGCACGGCACCTTTCGCACGAAAGGCGCCGTGCCGCCGTCGGCCGTTAAACCCCGGAAACTGCGAGCCCACTTCCACGTGCGGGGCCGCTCCACTAGTGTGCGGAGGGTGCACAACGAAGCCATCCTGCCGTCCGGCACCCGGTCCGGCAGCCCATTGTCGCGCACGGCCGTCATCACCGCGGAAAGCCTCACCAAGACATACGGGGACGTGGCGGCCGTGGACGGCATCTCCTTCACGGTGACGGCGGGGGAGTCCTTCGGGCTGCTTGGGCCCAACGGCGCCGGCAAGTCCACCACCATGAAGATGATCGGCGGCGTCACCCGGCGCACGTCCGGCCGGCTCAGCATCATGGGCCTGGACCCTGACACGCACGGGCCCGAGGTCCGGGCCCACCTGGGTGTGGTGCCGCAGCAGGACAACCTGGACGAGGAACTGCGGGTCCGGGACAACCTGCTGGTGTACGGCCGCTACTTTGGGCTTCCCATGAGCTACCTGAAGCCCAAGGCGGACGAACTGCTGGAATTCGCGCAGCTGACGGACAAAGCCAGGTCCAAAGTTGACGCCCTGTCCGGCGGCATGAAGCGGCGGCTCACGATCGCCCGGTCGCTCATCAACGAACCCCGCATCCTGCTCCTGGATGAACCCACCACCGGCCTGGATCCGCAGGCACGCCACATTCTGTGGGACCGGCTGTTCCGGCTCAAGGAACAGGGCGTCACGCTGATCCTCACCACCCACTACATGGACGAAGCCGAGCAGCTCTGTGACCGGCTGATCGTGGTGGACAAGGGCCGGATCATGGCCGAGGGATCGCCCGCACAGCTGATCCGCGAACATTCCACCCGGGAGGTGGTGGAGCTGCGGTTCGGCTCGGAACGCAACTCCACGGTCGGCTCCCGTCTGGAGGGCATCGGGGAGCGCCTTGAGGTGCTGCCCGACCGGGTGCTGCTGTACGCGGACGACGGCGAGTCGGCCCTTGAGGAGGCAACGTCCCGCGGCCTGCGGCCACTGACATCCCTGGTCCGAAGGTCGTCGCTGGAGGACGTGTTCCTCCGGCTTACCGGACGGAGCCTCGTTGACTGACGTGCATCGTGTGCCGCGGGCACACAGTCCTGCGGTGGCGGCTGCCAGGGCGCGCCGCTGGGGCGCCTTCTACTATGCGGAGCAGGTGCTCCGGGTGATGAAGGGCTACACGTGGTCCATCCTGATGTACAGCGTCGGCCAGCCGGTGGCATACCTCTTCGCGATGGGGGTGGGCCTGGCTTCGCTCGTGGATACGGGCAGCGTGGCCTTTGGCGGGGTTACCTACCTCGCCTTTATCGCACCTGCGCTGCTGGTGTCAGCGGCGGTCATGACGGCGGCAAATGAATTCACGTTCCCCGTGATGGCAGGGTTTAAGTGGCGCCGGACCTACTTCGGCCCACACGCCTCACCGCTGACGCCGGGACAGATCGCCGCCGGACACATCATGGCCGTGACCCTGCGACTGCTGCTGCAGTCGGCTGTCTACTTCGCCGCCGTGGCACTGTTCGGCGCCTCGCCGTCGGGCTGGGGCTGGGCCGGAGTCTTGGTCGCCACCCTGGCGGGACTGGCCTTCGGACTGCCGCTGATGGCCTATTCCGCCTCGATCACCGAGGACAAAGGCCAGTTCGCGCTGGTGATGCGGTTCATCGTCATGCCGCTGTTCCTCTTCTCCGGGACGTTCTTCCCGCTGGACAACCTTCCGCCTGCCGTCCGCTGGATCGGGTGGCTCTCACCCATCTGGCACGGCACGGAACTGGGCCGCGTGTTCAGCTTTGGTTACGCCGAGCCCCCGCTGCTGACGGTCGTCCACGGCGCGGTCCTCTCGCTCCTTGCCGTGCTGGGCTGGCTCATGACCCGGCGGAGGTTCGCCCGAAGGATGGGACAGTGAGCACGGCCGCGTCCGGGACCGGGCAGCGCTCCGTCCCGGACGAGGCCCGGAACCGGACCTTTGGCGCGCTGTATTCGCGCAACGCCAGGGCCGTGATCTCGCGCGGGCTCATGGCCACGCGGAGCACCAACTGGCTGGTCATGGTGTCGGGGTTCTTTGAACCGGTCCTGTTCCTCGTCTCCATGGGAGTGGGGCTGGGCGCGATCGTTGGCGACGTCCAGGGACCGGATGGAACACCCATCAGCTACGCGGCCTATATCGCCCCGGCCCTGCTTGCCGTCTCGGCCATGAACGGCGCCGTGTACGACTCCACCTGGAACGTGTTCTTCAAGATGAACTTCGCCAAGCTGTACCAGGGCATGCTGTACACGTCCCTTGGCCCGCTGGACGTCGCCCTGGGGGAGATCGTCCTGGCCCTGCTGCGCGGCATGCTGTACGCCACCGGCTTCACCGCCGTCATGGGCGCCATGGGGCTGCTCACTACGGCCTGGGCGCTGCTGATGATCCCGGCATCGGTGCTGATCGCCTTCGGCTTTGCCAGCCTGGGCATGGGCATCACCAGCTTCCTCAAGACGTTCCAACAGATGGACTGGATCAACTTCATCCTGTTGCCGATGTTCCTGTTCAGCGCCACCTTCTACCCCTTGAGCGTGTACCCGGATCCCATCCAGTGGTTCATCCAGGCCATGCCGCTGTGGCATGGGGTTGAACTGTTGCGCCAGATCAGCGTGGGCAGCTTCACGGCCGCCACCCCGCTGCACATCGGCTACTACCTGGCGATGACCGCCGTCGGCATGCTCCTGACCACACTCCGCCTGCGCGGCCTGTTCCTGAAGTAGGGCAGGTCCCCGTCCGCGGCTGTTCGCCGCCGGTGGAAGCGGGACGGAGCATCCCGGACGGTTTGAGAGAATAGCTGCATGCGAACTTTGGGCAGCTCCTCGTCATCCTCCAAACCCGCCAGGGCCGGTTTTTCCATGTTCCGGATCAGCGGGCCGGGCCTGATGGTCCTGGTGACTGCGTTCATCGTGGCCGTCATCTTCGCGGCCAACCAGAACGACGTCGTGGGCTGGGTTGTTGCCGTCATCGCCGCCTTCTGGCTCGCGCTGGCCGCGTTCGTGGTCTTCAGCATCCAGAAGGCAGCAAAGAAGGCCGGGGCAAAGCTTTCCGAGGCCCAGAGCGCCTTCAACACCGCCACCGGCCGTGCGCCGTCGCGCTCCTCCGCCGACCAGGGCGGAACGCGTGTCCTCTACGAGCGCAGCGAAGCCGACGAGGTACGCGACCTGAAGCTGGACCACTCGTTCAAGATTGTCCAGGTGCAGATCCGGGTGGTGGAGGAGGAACGCGCCAAGGGCGCCGCCGCGAACCAGGACACCATCAACCGCGCCCTCGAGACCATCGAGATTACAGCCACCAACGCCCGGGACATGATCAAGTCTTCCGGCGGCAGCGGAGAACCGGTGACCGGAACCATCATCGACTAGAGTGGAGCGGGTGAGCTCGGCATTGAACAAGGACCACCTTCGCATCGCATCCGTCAACGTAAACGGCCTCCGGGCTGCCTACAAGAACGGCATGGCGGCGTGGCTGGAACCGCGCGACGTCGACATCCTCTGCCTGCAGGAAGTCCGCGCACCCGACGCGATCGTCCGGCAGCTGCTGGGGGAGGGGTGGCACATCCTGCACGCCGAGGCCGAAGCCAAGGGCCGCGCCGGCGTCGCCATCGCCTCCCGGCAGGAACCGCTGCAGACCCGGAACGGCATTGGGGACGACTACTTCGCCACCGCCGGCCGCTGGGTCGAAGCCGATTTCCGCGTGCCCGACGCCGCCGGAAATCCCGTCCAGCTCACCGTTGCCAGCGCCTACGTCCACTCCGGCGAAGTGGGCACGCCGAAGCAGGACGACAAGTTCCGCTTCCTGGATGTCATGAGCACGCGGCTGCCCGAGCTGACCAAGCACAGCGACCATGCCCTGGTGGTGGGGGACCTCAATGTCGCCCACACCCCCAAGGACATCCGGAACTCGAAGGGCAACGTGAAGAAAGCCGGCCACCTGCCGGAGGAACGGGCCTACTTCGACCGCTTCTTCGGAGAGGAGATTGGCTGGCATGACGTCCACCGCAAGCTCTCCGGCGACGTTGACGGTCCGTACACGTGGTGGTCCTGGCGCGGCAAGGCGTTCGACAACGACACCGGGTGGCGCATCGATTACCACATGGCCACCCCGGGACTGGCCGCATCAGCCATCTCGGCAGTCGTGGACCGCGCAGCCACGTGGGACACCCGCTTCTCCGATCACGCCCCGCTCGTAGTGGACTACCAGCTCTAAGCCCGAAGGTTTCCTCCCCATGACCAGCCAGACTTCACCGGCCACCAAGAAACGCATCCTCTCCGGTGCCAAGCCCACTGCCGACTCCCTGCACCTGGGGAACTACATCGGCGCCGTCCGCAACTGGGTGGACATGCAGGCCGAGTACGACGCCGTGTTCTTCATCCCGGACCTGCACGCCATCACGGTCGACTTCGACCCCACTGAGCTGGCCAAACGCACCCGCACCGTGGCGGCCCAGTACATCGCCGCCGGCATCGACCCCGACAAGAGCATCTTCTTCGTCCAGTCCCACGTGCCGGAGCACGCGCAGCTGGCCTGGGCGCTGAACTGCATCACCGGTTTCGGTGAGGCCTCTCGGATGACCCAGTTCAAGGACAAGACCCAGAAGTCCGGCGCCGATGCCGCCACGCTGGGACTGTTCGCCTACCCCACCCTGATGGCGGCGGACATCCTGCTGTACCAGACCGACCTGGTGCCTGTGGGCGAGGACCAGCGCCAGCACCTTGAACTGACCCGGAACCTGGCACAGCGCTTCAACACCCGGTTCGGGCACACCTTCACGGTTCCCGAGGCGACCATCGTCAAGGAAAGCGCCAAGATCTACGATCTGCAGAACCCCAGCGCCAAGATGTCCAAGACGGGAGAGTCCCCCAACGGGTCCATTCAGCTGCTGGAGGATCCCAAGATCGCGGCCAAGCGCATCAAGTCCGCCGTGACCGACGCCGGCACTGATATCCGCTTCGATGCCGAGGAAAAGCCCGGGGTTTCCAACCTGCTGACCATCTACTCGTCCCTGACCGGGAAGTCGGTGGCCGAACTTGAGGCTGAGTACCAGGGGAAGATGTACGGGCACCTGAAGGTGGACCTCGCCGAGGTGCTGGTGGACTTCATCACCCCGCTCCGGAACCGGACCAACGAACTGATGGCCGACCCAGCTGAGCTGGACCGGCTGCTGGCACTGGGCGCCGAACGGGCCCGCGAGATCGCCTCGGTCACCCTGGGCCAGGTGTATGACCGCATGGGGTTCCTGCCATCCATGAGCCTTGCGGGAGTCCGCTAGCGTCATGGCTTCGAGGAATGTCACCGCCAGGGGAGTCGCCTGCCAGGCCAGCCAGGCCGAGCAGGAACCCGCCACCCCGTACCCGGAGCAGTCGGGTCAGAGCGCGGCGGCAAAGCCGGCCGGACATGAAGAGATCAGCGTTGGCGTCATCCTCGGTTTTCCACCCCGGATAGCCGAGGAACTGCAGCGTTGGCGGGCTTCCTTCGGGGACCCGCTGGCGGAGGTGGTACCGGCACACATCACCCTCGTCACCACGACCCCCACCCGGGACTGGGAAGCCACCCTCCACCACGTCCGCGAGGTGGCCCGGTGCCAGAGTCCGTTCATGGTCACGATCGCAGGGACAGGAACCTTCCGGCCCGTCTCACCGGTCGTCTTCATCAAGGTGGAGGACGGCTTCGAGGAGTGCGTGGAGCTGCACCGCAAGCTCCAGCAGGGTCCGCTCCACCGGGATCTGCCCTTCGCCTACCACCCCCACGTCACGATCGCCCACGATGTCGCACCCCAAAGCCTGGACGAGGCCGAAACGGTGCTGAAAACCTACAAGGCTACCTTCCCCGTGGTTAGCATGGGACTTTACGAGCACGATGCCGAGGGCATCTGGCAGCTACGGGAAGAGCTGGACTTTGGGACCGAAACTGACAACGACGCCCGCACCCGCTTCACCGGTGCCACCGCGGACAGGACAACCGACGCCGGCTGACCAGCAGCCGCTTCCCACGGACCATGCCCGGCTGAAACTGGCAGTCATCCAAAAGCAGATGGAATGGAACCGGGCCCGCAGGGACGGCGGCAAATTCCCGGCCCTGATGGCCCTGGTCCAGTGGATCACGGCCCGCCTGAATGTCCTCCGGCCTATGCGCGCCTTCAGGCACTACAGCCTCCAGCACGGTCCGCTGCTGAGCGCAGGCATCGGCTTCAACATGTTCTTCTCCATCACCGGCCTGCTCGCCACGGGCTTCTCGGTGGCAGGCTTGGTGCTGCGCGGCCAGCCGGCACTGCTGGACACGATTATCAGCAGCGTGGCCACCAGTGCCCCGGGGCTGCTGAAGATCAACGGCGCGCCGGGACTGGTGGACCCCAAGGACCTGCTGGATCCAAACGGGCTCGGCTGGACCGCGGTGATCGGTTCCCTGGTCACGGTAGTAACCTCGCTGCGATGGATCGCGGGGGTCCGGGAGGGGCTCCGCGGGGTGCTGGAACTGCCCCCTGTACTGGTTAACCCCGTCCTGTTGAAGCTGCGCGACGCCGGCACCCTCCTCATCCTCGGCCTGGCCCTGGTCACCAGCGCCGGTGCCTCGCTGGTGTTCGGCACCGCCGCCGGCTGGGTCTCGGACTTCCTGCACCTGGATCAAACAGTGGCAGGCCCGCTGACCACCTCGGTGAAGATCACCGTCCCGCTGGTGCTGAACTGGGTGACGGCACTGGTCATGTACCGGCTGGCTGCTGCACTGAAGCTGTCCCGGAGGGCCCTCCTGGAGGGAACCATCCTGGCGGCGGTGGGCACCACCGTCCTGCAGGTGTTCAGCACAGAACTGCTCGCCGGCGCCAGCCGCAACCCGATTCTGGCACCCTTTGCCATCGTTATCGGGCTGCTGATCTGGTTCAACCTGGTCAGCCAGGTCTATTTGGTCTCGGGTGGCTGGGCAGCGGTGCGGGAGGCGGATCTCCGCAATTCGCCTGCACGGCAGGACAAAGCCATGTGGGGTGCACGCCAGGTCCAGCCGGGCAAGGTGCCCGTGCAGCCCGGCAGGCTGCCGCTGCCGCCAGGGCAGGTGCCCGTCCTGCCGGAGAACGGGACCGCAGCTACTGTTCGGCGTCGAGGTACTGGTCGGCCCAGGCGGCGATAATGCGGGCGGCGCGGGCGGCCTGGCCCTTGCCCGTCAGCAGGTGGTCGCTTCCCTCGAGCGAGACAAAGTTCCGTGGATGCCGGGCTGTCTGGAAGATCGTGCTGGCGTTTTCGATGCCCACGGTGTTGTCGGTGGGGGAGTGGAGCACCATCAACGGCTTGTGCAACTGACGGATGCAGTCCGTCAGGTCCGCATTCTCCAGGTCCTCGACGAAGTGGCGGCGGATCTCCACCCGTTTCCCGCCCAGGTCCACTTCCGCGCTGCCCTCGCTCAGGATCCTGTCCAGCGCGGCATCGAAGACGTGGGCCACATGCTTCGGCGAGAAGGGCGCCCCAACGGTAGCGACGGCGTCGAGCTCGGGAATCTCCCGCGCGGCAGCGAGCACGGCAGCACCGCCGAAGGAGTGGCCCACCAGCAGCGAGATTTCCTTGCCTTGGCTGCGCATGAACTCGGCGGCCTTCACGGTGTCCGCCACCTTGTGGCTGAACGAGCCCGCTGACCATTCGCCGGCCGAGCCGCCGAGCCCCAGGTTGTCGAAGCGCAGCATGCCCACGCCGCTGTTCGCCAGTGCCTTGCACATGCGGGACGCTGAAGGACTGTCCTTGCCCAGGGTGAAACCGTGCGAAAAGACACCCCAGCCCTTGACGGGCCCCTCCGGCACGTCAATGATGCCGGAAAGCATCTCCCCCGTGGAGCCTTCGAAGCTGACTTTTTCCGAGCGGGACACGGTGTCCCCTTTCTATCGACGTTCGGCTTGCTCTATCAGTTGTGGTCCCTAAAAGGCCTTCTTGGGGGCCAGAACTGATAGAGCATCCGGCGGATTTGGTGCGGATACGACGACGGCGCCGCATCCCCGGGTGGGGGAGGGCGCCGTCGTCCGCTGCGATCCTTGGTCAGATCTTGCGGGAGAGGATGGCCTGCTTGACTTCGGCGATGGCCTGGGTCACCTGGATGCCGCGCGGGCATGCTTCGGAGCAGTTGAAGGTGGTGCGGCAGCGCCACACGCCTTCCTTGTCGTTGAGGATTTCCAACCGCATGTCGCCGGCGTCATCACGGGAATCGAAGATGAAGCGGTGGGCGTTGACGATGGCGGCGGGGCCGAAGTACTGGCCGTCGGTCCAGAACACCGGGCAGGAGGACGTGCACGCAGCGCACAGGATGCACTTGGTGGTGTCGTCGAAGCGCTCACGGTCCTCGGCGGACTGCAGGCGTTCCCGGGTGGGCTCGTGGCCCTTGTTGATCAGGAACGGCATGACCTCGCGGTAGGACTGGAAGAACGGCTCCATGTCCACGATGAGGTCCTTCTCCACCGGCAGGCCCTTGATGGGTTCGACCGTGATGGGCTTGGAGGTGTCCAGGTCCTTCAGGAGGGTCTTGCAGGCGAGGCGGTTGCGGCCGTTGATGCGCATGGCGTCGGACCCGCACACGCCGTGGGCGCAGGAGCGGCGGAAGGACAGGCTTCCGTCCATCTCCCACTTCACCTTGTGCAGGGCATCCAGGACACGGTCCGTGCCGTACATGGTGAGGTGGAAGTCGTCCCAGGTAGCTTCCCCGGATACTTCCGGGTTGTAGCGGCGGACCCGCAGGTGCACATCGAAGGTGGGGATTTCCCCGCCCCCGCCGACGCCGGCAGGCAGTTCAACCTTGGAGGCTGGCTCAGCGATTTCAGCGGACATCTTAGTACTTCCTCACCATCGGCTCGTAGCGGGTAAAGACAACCGGCTTGGTGGCAAGCCGGATTCCGGCGATTGCTTCCGCCGATCCGTCCGCCGGCGCGTGGTCATCCTTGTACGCCATGGAGTGCTTCATGAATTTCTCGTCGTCACGCTCGGGGAAGTCCTCGCGGAAGTGTCCACCGCGGGATTCCTCGCGGTGCAGGGCGGCCACGGTCATGACCTTGGCCAGTTCCAGCAGGAAGCCAAGCTCAACGGCCTCCAGCAGGTCCAGGTTGAACCGCTTGCCCTTGTCCTGGACGTTGATGCGCTTGTACCGCTCCTCGAAGGATGCGATGTCGCGCAGCACCTGGTTCAGCGTGTCCGCCGTGCGGAACACCTGCATGTTGGCGTCCATGGTGTCCTGCAGTTCCTTGCGGATCTGCGCCACCTTCTCGTCGCCGGTGCCGTTGCGGGCAATGTCCAGCAGTTCGGTGGTGTAGGCCAGGGGGTTTTCCGGCAGTTCCACGAACTGGGCAGTCTTGGCGTACTCGGCGGCGGCGATGCCGGCGCGCTTTCCGAACACGTTGATGTCCAGCAGGGAGTTGGTGCCGAGGCGGTTGGAGCCGTGGACCGAAACGCAGGCCACTTCACCGGCCGCGAAGAGGCCGGGAACAACGGTGTTGCTGTCCTGGAGGACTTCGGTTTCGATGTTCGTGGGGATGCCGCCCATGGCGTAGTGGGCGGTGGGGAACACCGGGACGGGCTCGGTGTACGGTTCCACGCCCAGGTAGGTGCGGGCGAACTCGGTGATGTCCGGAAGCTTGGCGTCGATGTGCGCCGGTTCCAGGTGGGTCAGGTCGAGGAGGACGTAGTCCTTGTTCGGGCCGCAGCCGCGGCCTTCGCGGACTTCGTTGGCCATGGAGCGTGCCACGATGTCGCGGGGCGCCAGGTCCTTGATGGTGGGGGCGTAGCGCTCCATGAACCGCTCACCCTCGGAGTTGCGCAGGATGGCGCCTTCACCGCGGGCGGCTTCGGAGAGCAGGATGCCCAGGCCGGCCAAGCCGGTCGGGTGGAACTGGAAGAACTCCATGTCCTCCAGCGGGATGCCCCGGCGGAAGGCGATGCCCATGCCGTCACCGGTCAGGGTGTGCGCGTTGGAGGTGGTCTTGAACACCTTGCCCGCGCCGCCGGAAGCGAACACCACGGACTTGGCCTGGAATACGTGCAGTTCGCCGGAGGCGAGGTCGTAGGACACGACGCCGGCCACGCGCTTCTGCTTGTAGGGGGTGCCGTCTTCACGGACAGCATCCTCTTCGACCGTCAGCAGGTCCAGGACGTAGTACTCGTTGTAGAACTCAACGTTGTGCTTGACGCAGTTTTGGTACAGGGTCTGCAGGATCATGTGACCCGTGCGGTCCGCGGCGTAGCACGCCCGGCGGACCGGTGCCTTGCCGTGGTCCCGGGTGTGGCCGCCGAAGCGGCGCTGGTCGATGCGGCCTTCGGGCGTGCGGTTGAACGGCAGGCCCATCTTTTCCAGGTCCAGCACGGCGTCGATGGCTTCCTTGGCCATGACCTCGGCGGCGTCCTGGTCCACCAGGTAGTCGCCGCCCTTAACGGTGTCGAACGTGTGCCATTCCCAGTTGTCTTCCTCGACGTTGGCCAGGGCTGCACACATGCCACCCTGCGCCGCACCGGTGTGCGAGCGGGTGGGGTAGAGCTTGGTCAGTACTGCTGTGCGCGCGCGCTGACCGGACTCGATCGCGGCGCGCATGCCAGCGCCACCGGCACCGACGATGACGACGTCGTACTTATGGACCTGCATACCAGACGCTCTTTCTCTCAAAATTCGCAATAAAACAACGGGGCGGCGTTGCCTGCTCCGCAAAACAGGGCCCGCGGGAATGCCCGCGGGCCCGGGGTTGTGCCAGTGCTAGGCCGGGCAGAATCCACCCGGAAGGGCAACACCGTCGACGACGGGGCAGGGGTTGAAGGTAAAGATGACCAGGGTGCCCAGGAGGATGATGACCACGGCGGCTGCGTAGAGAACGGTCTTCAGCCAACGGCGGGTTGAAGACTTCTCGGCGTAGTCGTTGATGATGGTCCGCACGCCGTTGGTGCCGTGCAGCATGGCCAGCCACAGCATGGCAAGGTCCCAGAACTGCCAGAACGGGTCCGCCCACTTGCCGGCCACGAAGCCGAAGTCGATGGCGTGGATGCCTTCGCCCACCATCAGGTTCACAAAGAGGTGGCCGAAGATGAGGACCACCAGGACCACGCCTGACAGGCGCATGAACAGCCAGGCGATCATCTCGAAGTTGCCCTTGGAACCACCGCTGCGGCGGTACTGGGGCGCGATCCGCCCGCTGCGGGGGCTCTCGATCGTTGCAGTCATGGCTTAGTGACCTCCGAGGGCGAGGGACAGGTGGCGGATGGAGAAGGCGACCATGGTCACGATCCAGAGGGCCAGCACTGCCCACAGCATCTGCCGCTGGTACTTGGCGCCCTTCTTCCAGAAGTCGACCGCAATGATCCGCAGGCCGTTGAAGGCGTGGAACACGATGGCGGCAACGAGGCCGGTCTCGCCCAGCGCCATCAGGGGATTCTTGTATGCACCGATTACAGCGGTGTAGGCCTCGGGTGACACACGCACCAAGGAGGTGTCCAGAACGTGGACCAACAAGAAGAAAAAGATCACTACACCGGTAATGCGGTGTCCTACCCAGGACCACATGCCTTCACGGCCGCGGTACAAGGTGCCAGCTGGTTTTGTCGGCACTGATAAACCTCCCTGCAACACAGCGGCGCTGGCATGAGATCCACGCGGGGGGAACGCCTGCTGCGAGAGCACTCGTAGCTCAGGCCTAAATCTAGGCTCCGCTAACAGCTTATTCAATTTGGGAGTTCCTTGCTGCCCAATAGTGGCGCGGATTTTCCGAATTTATGAGACGAACGCCACACTGTGCGGGTGCGTTCGTGCGACAGTGTGTCCCGGCAGCAGTGGCAAAGGGAGGCCGTTGTGCCCGTCGGCTAAAGTAGCGGTGATGAGTACAGACAAAGTGACAAGCCCGGTATCGCCCCTTGACCGCTTCGTTGCGGTGATCCCGGCAGGCGGAGTGGGGACCCGCCTCTGGCCCCTGTCACGTGCAGCAGCTCCCAAGTTCCTTCACGACCTCACGGGCTCGGGCAGCACTTTGCTGCGCGCCACGTATGACCGGCTGCACCCGCTGGCGGCCAGCCGGATGCTGGTCGTCACCGGCCAGGCCCACCGCGAGGCGGTGTGCCGGCAGCTTCCCGAGATCCACGATGCCGACCTTGTCCTGGAATCCGAGCCCAAGGATTCGGCTGCCGCCATCGGCCTTGCGGCAGCCATCCTGCATGAGCGCGACCCCGACACGATCATGGGGTCCTTCGCGGCGGACCAGGTCATCAGCCCCGACCACCTCTTCCAGCAGGCGGTCCGGGAGGCGATCCACACTGCCGCGGCAGGCAAGATCGTGACCATCGGCATCAAACCCACGCACCCTTCCACCGGGTTCGGATACATCCGCTCCGGAAAAGCGCTCCATGTAGACGGTGCGCCCAGCGCGCACGACGTGGTCGAGTTCGTCGAAAAGCCGGATGAGGTCGTGGCGCAGCAGTATGTGGACAGCGGTGACTACGTGTGGAACGCCGGCATGTTCGTGGCACCGGTTGCGCTGATGCTCAAGCACCTGGAAGCCAACCAGCCCCAGCTGTTCCAGGGCCTGCAGGAGATTGCGCGGGCATGGGACACCCCCGAACGTGATGAGGTCACGGCACGGGTCTGGCCCACCCTGCCGAAGATCGCCATTGACTACGCCGTGGCCGAGCCTGCCGCGGAAGCCGGGGACGTCGCCGTCGTGCCCGGGACCTTCCGCTGGGACGACGTCGGTGACTTCGCTTCCGTTGGCCGGCTCAACAGTGCCAAGGAAGTCGATGCTGTCACCGTGCTCGGTGAAGGCGCCCGCGTGTTCACGGAGAACTCCAGCGGAGTGGTCGTCACCGACACCAAGCGCGTCATCGCCCTGATCGGGATCGAAGACGTCGTCATCGTGGACACTCCGGACGCCCTGCTGGTGACCACCATGGCCAATTCGCAGCGTGTCAAGGCTGCTGTTGACGCCCTCAAGGCCAGCGGCGACACGGACGTCCTCTGACCGTTTCCTGCCGGCGCGGGCAGTGCCGGCAGGAAACCGGATGTAACGGGACGTCCGGGAATGGCTCCTATTGCGGCCACGCTCGCTAGAGTGAAGCAGTGCGCAACTACACTACTGAAGCCGAGCCCACCGCCCTGGTGGCTCCCTGGCTCGAGCCGCTCCTGCCGGAACTGATCGAATTCCGCCGGGACCTCCACGCGCATCCGGAGCTGTCCTTCAAGGAGTTCCGCACCACGGACAAGCTGGCCGAGCGGCTCGAAGCCGCTGGCCTGCATCCCCGCCGGCTTGAGGGCACTGGACTCACGGTCGATGTGGGGGAGGGTCCCATTGCCACCGCGCTGCGTGGCGATATCGACGCCCTTCCCATTATCGAAGAGACCGGGTTGGCCTTCGCCTCCCGGAACCATGGCGTCACCCACGCCTGCGGCCATGACGTCCACACCACCACCATGCTGGGCATTGCCCTGGTCCTGCACCGGATGCACCAGGAAAGCCCCCTCGGCGGGCGGGTCCGCATCATTTTCCAGCCGGCCGAGGAGACCATGCCCGGCGGTGCGCACGCCTGCATTGAGCAAGGCGTCCTGGACGGCGTGCCGAGGATCATGGCCCTGCACTGCGACCCCCGGATCGAAGTGGGGAAGATCGGGACGCGCATCGGCGCCATCACCTCCGCCTCGGACACCATCCGCATTGAGCTGTCCGGCCGCGGTGGCCACACGTCGCGCCCGCACCTCACCGAGGACCTGGTGTTCGCACTGGCCCAAATCGCGGTTAACGTCCCCGCCGTGCTGTCCCGCCGCGTGGATGTCCGCAGCGGCGTGTCCGTGGTGTGGGGGCAAATCACGGCCGGTTCGGCGCCTAATGCCATTCCCGGCACGGGCTACATGGCCGGGACCATGCGCTGCCTGGACCGGGACGCGTGGCATGCCGCGGGGGAACTCCTCGACGAGGTGGTGCACCAGGTGGCTGCCCCGTACGGGGTGGACGTCCACCTGGAGCACACCAGGGGAGTGCCGCCCGTGGTCAACTCCGAGCATGAGACGGCCCTTATCGAAGCCTCGGCGCGTGCCGAGATCGGCGAGAGCGCGGTGGTGCTGACGCCGCAGTCCATGGGCGGCGAGGACTTCGCCTGGTTCCTGGCGGAACTTCCCGGCGCCATGATGCGCCTGGGGACCAAAACGCCCGGCGGCGAGGACTACGACCTCCACCGCGGCGACTACATTGTGGACGAACGCGCGCTGGGCCTGGGCATCCGGGTCCTGACCGCTGCCGCACTGCGTACCATCCGCGACCTCTAGCAACCCCGGCGCGCTCCGCCGTCGTGCCCGGCTGCGCAGCGAAGCGCGGGCTGGCCGCGCAGGGACAGTCCCTGCGCACGGAGCCCTGATTCCACTGCGCCCCATGCCATCCCCGAAATGGGTGCGCCATCCAAGGTAAGTTGTGCACAACTGAATTGCGTACTACGGTTATTACCGTGACTGAAGCTCCCCGCCTCGACCGGCAAGTGTGTTTTGCGCTGTACTCGGCCTCCCGTGCCGCCACCGCGGTCTACCGACCGGTGTTGGATGAGCTCGGCCTGACCTATCCCCAGTACCTCGTCATGCTGGTCCTGTGGGAAAGCGAGCCCCGGGGCGTCAAGGAGCTTGGCGATGAACTCGGCCTGGACTCGGGCACCCTGTCACCCCTGCTCAAGCGCCTGGAGGCCCTTGGCTTCGTGGAGAGGAAGAGGTCGGGGGAGGACGAGCGCCGCGTCGCCGTCCACCTCACGCCGGCGGGTCGCAGCCTCAGCGGCCCTGCGGCTGCCATCCCGCAGCGGCTGGCCGACGCCGCCGGGCTTTCCCTTGACGAGCTTGAGCAACTGCGCAGCACCCTGGGCAAGCTCACCGCTGCCCTCCACGATTCCCTGTGAGCGCGCCCGCGCCACTAACGAACCCGCAACAGAACAAACCCAACAACAGGACGGAAATTTCTGTGAAGACCCTCTACACCGCCGAGGCACTGGCCTCGGGCGAAGGCCGGGACGGCACGGCCCGCAGCAGTGACGGCAGGCTTGCCGTGGATTTGGCCAGCCCGGTTGAGCTGGGTGGAGACGGCCAGGGCACTAACCCCGAACAGCTGTTCGCCGCCGGGTATGCTGCCTGCTTCCACTCAGCCCTCCGCTTGGTGGGCCGGAAGGCAGGCGCGGACCTGACCGACTCCGCCGTTGCCGCCAAGGTCCACCTCGGCCAGTTGGACGGCGGCACCGGCTTTGGACTGGCCGCCGAACTTGAAATCGCCCTGCCCGCGCTCAGCCTCGCTGCCGCAGAGGATCTCGTGGCCAAGGCGCACCAGGTGTGCCCCTATTCGAACGCCACCCGTGGCAACATCAACGTCGACCTCAAGATCCTGGAGTATGCAGCATGAGTACGGTTCTTCCCGACACCACCCGCGAAATCCGGCTCGCCTCCCGGCCGGTGGGCCGCCCCTCCAGCGACAACTTCCAGCTCGCCGAGTCCCGGCTGCCCGCGCTCGAAGACGGCCAGCTCCTGGTCCGCAACCTCTTCATGTCCGTCGACCCGTACATGCGTGGCCGGATGAAGGACGTGAAGTCCTATTCAGCGCCTTTCGCCCTGGGGAAAGCGCTCGACGGCGGTGCGGTAGGTGAGGTGATCGCGTCCCGTTCCGCCGCACACAAGGAAGGGGACGTCGTCGTGCATCCGCTGGGCTGGCGGGAATACTCCGTGGTCAGCGGCGAGGTTGCTACCGCTGCCCGCACGGACCTGGCGCCTGCCTCGGCGTTCCTTGGCGCCTTGGGCATGACCGGCCTCACGGCCTACGCCGGCCTGTTGAAGGTTGCCGAATTCAAGCCCGGCGACGCCGTGTTCGTGTCCGGCGCTGCGGGTGCCGTGGGATCACTCGTGGGCCAGATTGCCAAGGCCATGGGTGCCTCGCGCGTCATCGGTTCCGCCGGCTCGCCGGCCAAGGTGGCCCGCCTCCTGGAGCTCGGCTTCGACGCTGCCTTCGACTATCACGACGCCCCCGTCGTGGTGCAGCTGCAGGAGGCCGCAGGCAGCGACGGCATCGATGTCTACTTCGACAACGTGGGCGGAGACCACCTGGAGGCAGCGTTGTCCGTCCTCAACGTCGGCGGCCGGGTGGCCATGTGCGGCGCCATCGCCCAGTACAACTCCACCGAACCCACCCCCGCGCCGCACAACCTCATGCAGGCGATCGGCAAGCAGCTGACCCTCCGCGGCTTCCTGGTGGGCGGGCAGCGGCAGCACGCGGCGGAGTTCGCCGGGAAGATGGCCGGCTGGCTGGCCGACGGCACCGTCCAGTATGACGAGACGATCGTTGACGGGCTCGAAAACGCGCCGCAGGCCTTTATCGACCTCCTGGACGGCGCCAACACGGGCAAAATGCTGGTGCGGCTGTAGCTCCGCACCACCGTCCGGAAGCAGTAGGGGCGCCCGCAAGGGCGCCCCTACTGCTTGGTAACAACTTGTAAACAATCTCCGGGAACGGCTTCCGGCGTGCTATTGGCACGTGGCGCAGGCCACTAAAGTAATGCCATCAGTGCGCTCCGGCGCAGTGCTGCGTGCCTTCAGTGAAAACAGAATTTCAGCGCCGAAATGGACACTCATTGAATTCCAGCCCGTAGCGCCACTCGCATCATCCCTGGAGGAAAATTGAAGAAATCACTGCGTGCCAGCTTCAAGCGCGGTTCAATGGCCGGTGTGGCCACCCTCGGTGCGTCCGCGCTTGTGCTCACCGCCTGCGGTGCCGCCCCCGAAGCCGGCAGCACACAGTCCGCCGGTGCCAGCGACTACACCGGCTGCATCGTCTCCGACTCCGGTGGGTTCGACGACCAGTCCTTCAACCAGTCCTCCTATGAGGGCCTGAAGAAGACCGAAAAGGACCTGGGCATCAAGGTCAACCAGGTGGAGTCGAAGACAAACAACGACTTCGAGCCCAACCTGCGGGCGATGGTCACCGCCGGTTGCAACCTGACCATCACGGTCGGCTTCCTGCTCGGTGACGCCACCAAGGCCCAGGCCACCGCCAACCCGGACAAGCACTTCGCCATCATCGACTTCGGCTACGACAAGCCGATCAGCAACGTCAAGCCCATCATCTACGACACCGCGCAGGCCGCGTTCCTGGCCGGCTACCTCGCCGCAGGAACCACCAAGACCGGCACCGTGGCCACCTTCGGCGGCATCAAGATCCCCACCGTGACGATCTTCATGGACGGCTACGCCGACGGCGTGAAGTACTACAACCAGCAGAAGGGCAAGAACGTCAAGCTGCTCGGCTGGAACAAGGACGCGCAGGACGGCAGCTTCACCGGCGACTTCGAGAAGCAGGATGTTGGCAAGCAGCTGACCAAGAACTTCCTGGACCAGGGCGCCGACATCGTCATGCCCGTGGCGGGTCCCGTGGGCAAGGGTGCGGGTGCGGCGCTCAACGAAGCCAAGGCGGCAGGCAAGGACGTCAAGCTCATCTGGGTTGACTCCGACGGTTACCTGACGGCCCCGGACTACAAGGACATCATGCTGTCCTCCGTGATGAAGCAGATGGGCGAGGCCGTGGAAACCGTGGTCACCGAGGACAAGGACGGCAAGTTCAACAACACCCCGTACGTGGGCACCCTCGCCAATGACGGCGTGAAGCTGGCGCCTTTCCACGGGCTGGACTCCCAGGTTCCCGCAGACCTCAAATCCGAGCTCGAGCAGATCAAGAAGGACATCGTCGACGGCAAGCTGAAGGTCGAGTCCGCAGCAAGCCCGAAGGCCTGACCCGCCAGGAAGCGCCACCGCCGGACCCCCACCCACTGGCCGGCCGGTGGCGCTTTTTGCTGGCCGCCCATTTACCGCATGGGACCGGCCCAACCTCCGACTGCACCCACTAGGCTGGTGCTGCAGCCACATATCCCGTCCGGTTGATCACCGGACGCTTCGAGATTGGTCGTCAGTTTTGAAACTTGAACTTCGAGGGATCACCAAACGCTTCGGCACGCTGCTGGCCAACGACCACATCGACGTGGTGGTTGAGCCCGGACAGATCCACTGCCTGCTCGGTGAAAACGGGGCAGGCAAGTCCACCCTGATGAACGTGCTGTACGGGCTGTACGAGCCGTCCGACGGCGAGATCCTGCTTGATGACAAACCCGTCACCTTCCGCGGTCCCGGCGATGCCATGGCAGCGGGTATCGGCATGGTGCACCAGCACTTCATGCTGGTGCCGGTTTTCACCGTGGCGGAGAACGTTGCGCTCGGCGCCGAACCCACGAAGGCCGCCGGGTTCCTGGACCTGGACCAGACACGGCGCCGGATCCGGGAGATTTCGGACCAGTACGGCTTCGACGTCGACCCCGACGCGCTGGTGGAGGACCTGCCGGTCGGCGTCCAGCAGCGGGTGGAAATCATCAAAGCCCTGGTCCGCAACGCCAGGGTCCTGATCCTCGACGAACCTACCGCCGTCCTGACGCCGCAGGAGACAGACGAACTCCTGGACATCATGCGCCAGCTCAAATCCGGCGGCACGTCCATCGTGTTCATCTCGCACAAGCTGCGTGAGGTGAAGGAAGTTTCGGACACCATCACCGTCATCCGGCGCGGCAAGGTGGTGGGCACCGCCGATCCCGCGGCTTCCACCACAGAGCTGGCCTCGATGATGGTGGGCCGCGCCGTCAGCCTGAACCTGGACAAGGCTCCGGCCCAGCCCCGGGAAACGACCTTCGAAGTCCGGGACCTCACCGTCATCGCCGCCAACGGCCAGCACGTGGTTGACCACCTCAGCTTCCAGATCCGGCGCGGCGAGATCCTGGCGGTGGCTGGGGTCCAGGGCAATGGCCAGACTGAACTCACCGAGGCCATTCTGGGCCTGCAGGACCGGGTCACCGGTTCGATCGTCCTGGACGGAAAGGAACTGCTGGGCCGTTCGGTCAAGGAAGTCCTGGAGGCCGGCGTCGGATTCGTCCCCGAAGACCGCAAGGTGGACGGCCTGGTGGGCACCTTTTCCGTCGCCGAAAACCTGATCCTCGATCTGTACGACAAAGCGCCCTTCGCCAAGGGCATCAGCATGAGCCCCGCAAAGGTCATGGAGAATGCCAAGGCCCGCATCGGCGAGTTCGACGTCCGCACCCCGTCGGCAGCGGCCGCGGCAGGTACGCTCTCCGGCGGCAACCAGCAAAAACTGGTCATGGCCCGCGAGCTCTCGCGCCCGCTGCGCCTTTTCATCGCGTCCCAGCCCACCCGCGGTGTGGATGTCGGCTCCATCGAGTTCCTGCACCGGCGAATCGTCGCCGAGCGTGACCAGGGGACACCGGTGATGATCATTTCCACCGAACTGGACGAAGTCATGGAGCTGGCAGACCGGATCGCGGTGCTCTACAAGGGCAAACTGGTGGGCACCGTCCCCGCCGGCACCAGCCGCGACGTCCTCGGCCTGATGATGGCGGGCATCCCGCCGGAGGAACACGCACCCACCCCACAAGCCGGCACCAGTCCGGCACCCGCCACCAACGCCGAGGGAGCCGACCATGCCTGAGCAGCATCCCCCCAAGCACGCCGCAGAGAGCCCCGGCGCCGCCGACAAACACCACGGCACCGCCCACCGCACCAGCCTGGCCGAGGAGGAAACGGCCGCCGTCGTCTCCGTTGATACGGCCGGCGGAGTAATGGAACCCTCCGCGGTACCGGCAACAGCCCAAAGCGGGAAGCTGCCCGGCGGCCCGGACACCCTGCTCCGCAGGATCTTCACCGGAAGCGGGATGGTCTCGGTCCTGGCGGTACTGCTGGCCCTGGTTATCGGCGGCCTGCTGATTGCCACCACCGACAAACAGGTCGCCACCACCTCCACCTACTTCTTCGCCCGCCCGTCGGACTTCTTCACGGCGGTGTGGAACGCGGCCACCCGCTCGTACATCGCCCTCTTCCAGGGCTCGGCGTTCAACCCCCGCGGCAGCAGCGCGGCCGCGCAGTTCGCCCCGTTCATGGAGACGCTGACCATCGCCACGCCGCTCATCACTGCCGGCCTGGGCGTGGCGCTGGCATTCCGGGCAGGGCTGTTCAACATTGGCGCCCAGGGCCAGATCATCGTCGCAGGCGTCCTGGCCGCCTGGGTGGGCTTCGCGCTCCACCTGCCGATGGGCCTGCACCTGCTCCTGGTGCTCGTCGCCGGCATCGTGGGC
This sequence comes from Arthrobacter sp. E70, assembly GCF_058266945.1. NCBI lineage: Bacteria > Bacillati > Actinomycetota > Actinomycetes > Micrococcales > Micrococcaceae > Arthrobacter > Arthrobacter sp. E70. The sequence goes on from NZ_JBYQFR010000004.1 coordinate 276,355, forward strand.
GGCGCGTTCTGGGGCGGGCTGGTTGGCCTGCTGAAGGCCCGGACCGGCGCCCATGAGGTGATCCTGACCATCATGTTCAACTACATTGCGCTCTATTTCCTGCGTTACCTGCTGAACACCCCGGCGTTCCAGCGTCCGGGGGAGTCGAACCCGATCTCCCCGATCCTGGACCCCAGCGCCGTGTACCCGCAGATCCTTGGCACCCAATACCGGCTGCACCTCGGCTTCATCCTCGCCATCGGCGCCACCCTCCTGGTGTGGTGGATCCTCAACCGGTCCACCGTGGGCTTCGAGTTCCGCGCCGTGGGGGCCAACCCGAAGGCAGCCCAGACTGCCGGCATCAACGTGTCCCGCGCAACCATCCTCGTCATGGCCCTCGCCGGTGCCCTCGCCGGCATGTCCGGCGTGGCCCAGGTGGCAGGCACCGAGAAGGTCCTCACCGACGGCGTCGCCGCCACCTACGGGTTCGACGCCATCACGGTCGCCTTGCTGGGACGTTCGACGCCGTGGGGCACCTTTGCCGCCGGCCTGCTGTTCGGTGCCTTCCGCGCCGGCGCGGTCCAGATGCAGATCCAGACCGGCACTCCGATCGACATCGTCCTGGTGGTCCAGTCCCTGATTGTCCTGTTCATCGCCGCTCCGCCGCTGGTACGCGCGGTGTTCGGACTCAACCCCCGGCGCCGGAAGCCCGCGCGCACCGCCAGGTCCAAGCAGGCAGCCACTACCGGAGGTGCAGCATGAGCACAACAGTTTCCTCGCCCCGGCCGGGCAACCCGCAAGGCGGCGGCACCACCGCAGGTTCATCCGCCACGCCGCTGTCCGCGAAGCCGGTAGGTTGGAAAACGCCGGTCCTGCTGGCCGTGTTCGCCGTCATATCGCTGGTGTTCTTCGGCTTCCTGGCCCCCAACCAGACCGCCAGCTTCGGCATCTCCACCGGAAGCGACTTCTTCCAGCTGCCCGCAGTGGAAATCAACGCGGCTGCCGGCGGCATCGTGCTGTCCGTGCTCCTGCTGGCGCTGGCCGCCTACGCGGTCTACCTGAAGCTCAAAAACCGACCGGCCCCGGGCTGGCTGACGGTAACCTTCATCGTCCTTTTCGTCGCCGCGTTCCTGATTTGGGTGGTGGGCGGGGCCCGCACCCCGGCCATCTCGCTGGCGGGCCTGATCGCCGGGTCCGTCACCCTCGCCGTCCCGCTCGTGTTCGGGTCCCTCTCCGGTGTCCTGTGCGAACGCGTGGGTGTGGTCAACATCGCCATCGAGGGGCAGCTTCTGGGCGGCGCGTTCACGGCCGCCATTGTGGCCAGCATGACCAGGAATCCCTTCATCGGCCTGGTCGCAGCTGCCGTTGCCGGCGCCGTCGTCTCCATGGTGCTGGCCCTGTTCAGCATCAAATACCTGGTCAACCAGATCATCGTGGGTGTCGTCCTGAACGTGCTGGTTTCGGGCGTCACCGGCTTCCTGTTCAGCACGGTGATGCAGGCCAACAAGGCCCAGTTCAACTCCCCGCCGGGCCTGGACGTCATCGACATCCCGGTGCTGTCCGGCATCCCCGTCATCGGCCCCATCCTGTTCCGCCAGTCGCTGGTGGGCTACCTCATGTACATCGCTGTCGCCGTCGTTTGGGTGGGCCTGTTCAAGACCCGGTGGGGCCTGCGGGTCCGGGCCGTGGGGGAGCACCCGCAGGCGGCGGACACCCTTGGCATCAACGTCAACCTCACCCGGTTCTGGAATGTCACCCTTGGCGGTGCAGTTGCCGGCATCGGCGGCTCGTTCTTCACCCTGGTGGCGATCGACAGCTTCACCAAGGAAATTTCCGGCGGCCGAGGATTCATCGCCCTCGCGGCGCTCATCTTTGGTCGCTGGAACCCGATCGGAGCTTTCTTCGCCGCTCTCCTGTTCGGCTTCGCGGACAACCTGCAGAGCATCGTGACCATCATCGGCACCCCGGTGCCCAGCCAGTTCATGGCCATGCTGCCCTACCTGGTCACCGTGCTTGCGGTAGCCGGACTCGTCGGCAAATCCAGGGGGCCGGCGGCAAGCGGCATTCCCTACGTGAAGGGCTGACCGGCGTGGACACCCCGCAGCCTGTGGACTGGCCGGCGCTGGAGGCAGCCGCCGTCGCAGCGATGAAAAGTGCCTACGCCCCGTATTCGAAATTCCCCGTGGGGGCTGCGGCCCTCACCGCGGACGGCCGGATCGTCAGCGGCTGCAACGTGGAAAACGCCAGCTACGGCCTGACCCTGTGCGCCGAATGCGTCCTGGTGGGAAACCTGAACATGACCGGCGGCGGGCTCCTGCGCGCCTTTTATTGCGTGGACGGCGCGGGCAACGTCCTGGTCCCCTGCGGCCGGTGCCGGCAACTGCTGTATGAGTTCCATGCGCCGGACATGCAGCTGATGACCAGCCGTGGCATCAAGACAATGGACCAGATGTTGCCCGACGCCTTTGGCCCCCACCACCTGGAGGAAACCCCGTGACCGACAACAAGGCCGAGGCGTTCGACGCCGTGGACATCATCCGCATCAAGCGCGACAAAGGCACGCTGAGCCCCGACCAGATCGACTGGACCATTGACGCGTACACCCGCGGAGCGATCGCGGACGAGCAGATGGCGGCCCTCAACATGGCCATCCTGCTCAACGGCATGGACCGGGTGGAAATTGCCCGCTGGACCGCTGCGATGATCGCGTCCGGGGAGCGCATGGATTTCTCCAGCCTTCGCCGCCCTGACGGCGGGCTCAAGTACACCTCGGACAAGCACTCCACCGGCGGGGTGGGGGACAAAATCACGCTGCCGCTGGCACCCCTGGTGGCCGTGTTCGGCGTCGCCGTCCCGCAGCTGTCCGGCCGGGGCCTTGGCCACACCGGCGGCACGCTCGACAAACTGGAATCCATCCCCGGCTGGCGCGCAAACCTCAGCAACGAGGAAATCCTCGCCCAGCTTCAGGACGTGGGCGCCGTCATCTGCGCCGCCGGTGCGGGCCTGGCACCCGCGGACAAGAAGCTCTACGCGCTGCGCGACGTCACCGGAACCGTCGAGGCCATCCCGCTGATCGCCTCCTCGATCATGAGCAAGAAGATCGCCGAGGGCACCGGATCGCTGGTCCTGGATGTCAAGGTGGGCAGCGGCGCCTTCATGAAGGACGAAGCCAAGGCACGGGAGCTGGCCGAAACCATGGTGGCCCTGGGCAAGGACGCGGGCGTCAACACCGTCGCACTGCTCACCAATATGGACACCCCGCTGGGCCTCACGGCAGGCAATGCCATCGAGGTGGAGGAATCGGTGGAGGTGCTGGCCGGCGGCGGCCCGGAAGACGTCGTCGAACTGACCGTCCGGCTCGCCGAAGAGATGCTCGCGTGTGCAGGAGTGCACGACGCCGACCCCGCCGCGGCACTGAAGGACGGCCGGGCGATGGACGTGTGGAACAGGATGATCTCGGCCCAGGGCGGCGACCCCCGCGCCGCGCTGCCCGTCGCCAGGGAATCCGACGTCGTCTACGCCCCCGCCGACGGCGTGCTGGTGGAACTGGATGCACTCGCCGTGGGCGTGGCCGCCTGGCGGCTCGGTGCCGGCCGGGCCCGCAAGGAGGATTCCGTGCAGGCAGCGGCCGGCGTGCGCATGCACGCCAAGCCCGGGGCCACTGTCCGGGCCGGCGAGCCGCTGATGACGCTGCTGACGGATACCCCGGAACGTTTCGCCCGCGCCAGGGAGGCGCTGGAGCACGCGGTGGTCATCGCCCCGGAAGGGTCGCGGCCCGCCCAGCAGCTCATTATCGACCGCATAGCATAGGTACCCATGCAGGCCATCAATGACTTCATCCTCGCCGCCGCCGGCCAGCCGTGGGTGCTGGTCCTGGTGCTGGCCTGCTGCGTCATTGACGGCTTCTTCCCGCCGGTCCCCAGCGAATCCGTGGTGGTGGGCCTTGCTGCCGTGGCCGCCACCGCCGATGTTCCCAACCCCTGGATCCTGGCACTCGTGGCGGCCGGCGGTGCCTTCGCCGGGGACAACATTGCCTACCTGCTGGGGCGCCGCGTGGGCACCAGCAGGTGGGCGTGGATGCGCGGGCCGCGGATGCAGAGCGCCTTCCGCTGGGCCGGACGGGAGCTGCGGAAACGGCCGGCCTCGCTGATCCTGGTGGCCCGGTTCGTGCCGATCGGCCGGGTGGCGGTGAACCTGACCGCAGGCGGTACCCACTACCCCCATCTGCGGTTCGTCGGGTTGACCGTCCTCTCTGCCACCCTGTGGGCCACTTACTCGGTCGCGATCGGACTTTTCTTTGGCCAGTGGTTCGAAGACAACCACCTCCTCGGTGCCGCAATTGCCATTGTTTGCGCCGTGGCGCTCGGCATCGTGGTGGACCTGGCGATCAACAAATTCCGGGGCAATCCCAACGTGGTGGAACGGATCCGGGAACCAGGGACCTGACCAAGGCGTTTAACGCGTCGTTCCGAACATTAAAGGCGTAGCGCACTGCGCCTCCCGCATGGGACACTTAGGAACGATTTTCCGCTATGGCTGTGACACATTGGCTGTGTCATTTTGGTACAGGAGCAACACTGCGTGGAGTTTATTAATGAGGCCGTGCTCCATGCAGCGGGCCAGTGGTGGATTTACCCCGTGCTGTTGCTGTTCTTCTTCGTGGACGGCTTCGCCATGGTGGTCCCCAGCGAGACCCTCATCGTGGCACTCGCGGCCTTCTCGCGGCACAGTGGAGAGCCCAATCTTTGGCTCCTGGGCCTCACGGCTCTGGTCGGCGCCATCTGCGGTGACAACATGGCCTACATGCTCGGCCGGAAGATCGGACTCGAACGCTGGGGCTGGATGCGCCGCCCCAAAGTCCGCAAAGTCTTCGGCTGGGCCCGGTACGAACTGGACAAACGCGGTGCCGTGCTGATCTTCACCGCCCGCTACATCCCCTGGGGCCGCGTGGCAGTCAACTACGTGGCGGGCAGCACCGGCTTCCCGCACCGCAGGTTCTTCGTCCTTGACGCCGCCGCCTGTTTCACCTGGGTGGGCTACTCCATCGGCATCGGCCTGCTTGCTAGCTCCTTCCCCTGGCTGCACAACAACCCCCTGCTCAGCGCCGGCATCGCCGTCGTCTTCGCGATCGTGCTGGGAGTCGTCATCGACCACCTGCTCCGCTGGTGGCACAAGCGCCTGGGCCGCCATGACGCCCCCGAAGACCCCGGCACGGACGGATGGGCGGACGGTTCCTCCGCCGGCGGCGGCCAGGATGGCCGTTCCGGAACGGTGGCGCTGGTGGTGCCCTCCGCCGAGGCCGGCCCCACCGCCAGCTAGCGGCTGGCTCGGACGGCTGGCTTTGGACACCGGCCCACCCTAAGGTGGGAACGTGACTGAGCCTATTGTTGACGCCGCCCCTGCCATCGATTTTGACCTGAAGAACCTTCCCAAGGTTTCCCTTCACGACCACCTGGATGGCGGACTCCGCCCGGCCACCATCATCGAACTGGCCGAGGCCGTTGGCCACACACTCCCCTCCACGGACCCGGTGGCCCTTGGGCAGTGGTTCCGCGAGTCCGCGGACTCGGGCTCCCTGGTGCGCTACCTGGAGACGTTCGACCACACCGTCGCCGTCATGCAGACCCACGAAGGCCTGTTCCGGGTGGCCAAGGAATTCGTCGAGGACCTGGCGGACGACGGCGTGGTGTACGGCGAAGTGCGCTGGGCGCCGGAGCAGCACCTCCAGAAGGGGCTCACCCTCGACGAAGCGGTGGAAGCCGTCCAGGAAGGCCTGGAAGCCGGCGTCGAGGCTGTGGGGGAGAGCGGCCGCGAGATCCAGGTCGGCCAGCTCATCACCGCCATGCGGCATGCGGACCGCGGCCAGGAAATCGCCGAGCTCGCCGTCCGCCACCGCAACAAGGGCGCCGTCGGTTTTGACATCGCCGGGGCAGAGGACGGGTTCCTGCCTTCCCGGTTCCGGGACGCTTTCACCTACCTCGCCCAGCACAACTTCCCCGCCACGGTCCACGCCGGTGAAGCGGCAGGCCTGGAGAGCATCCAGTCCGCCCTGGTGGACGGCCGTGCCCTGAGGCTGGGCCACGGCGTCCGCATCGCCGAGGACATCATGGTGGAATTCGACGACGACGAGGCCGGCGAAACCGTGGGCCTGGTGACCCTCGGCGACCTCTCCAGCTGGGTCCGCGACCGCGGCATCCCGCTGGAAATCTGCCCGTCCTCCAACCTCCAGACCGGCGCGATCGCCGGCTTCGGCGAAGGCATCGAAAGCCACCCGCTGGACATGCTCTACCAGCTGGGCTTCAACGTCACCATCAACACCGACAACCGGCTGATGAGCGGCGTTACCCTCACGGACGAGTTCAACCTGCTGGTGGAAACCTTCGACTACGACCTCGACGACCTGCTGGAGCTGACCCTGAACGCGGCCGAGGCCTCCTTCCTGCCCCTGGAGGAGAAGGAAGCGCTGGTGGAGTACATCAACGACTCCTACGCCAACCTTGGCTGACCAGGCACCCATCGAACGCCTGGTCGCGGTCCTCGCCCAATTGCGTGAGCACTGCCCCTGGATGGGCGCGTTGACCCACGCCTCGCTCGTGGAGTACCTCCTCGAGGAAGCCTACGAAGTCGCCGAGACCATCGAGGAAGGCCACCCCGACGCCGAACTCCAGGGCGAGCTGGGCGACGTCCTGCTCCAAGTGGTGCTGCATGCCCGGCTCGCCCAGGAGCGTGGTGCCTTCACGTTCGACGACGTGGCGAGCGGCCTGGCTGCCAAGATGGTCCGCCGCAACCCGCACGTGTTCCGGCCTGACGGCACCCTGCAGGACAGCTTCCCCGCCACCGTTGCGGAGATCGAGCAGAAGTGGGACGCCGTCAAGCGGGCCGAGAAACCGGACCGGGCAGATCCCTTCGAAGGGATCCCGCAGGCGCTCCCGGCCTTGGCCAGGGCCCAGAAGTCCCTGGACCGGGCCCAGCGCGCCGGGCTCGGGCTGCCCGCGGGGGTTCCCGTCCCCGAAAGCGAGGAAGAGCTCGGCGGGCTGCTGCTCGCCGTCGTACGATCCGCCCGGGACGCGGGCATGGACGCCGAGCGCGCACTGCGGGCCGCCATCCTCCGGTACCAGTCCAACGCCGCACCATCATGACGCCGGGGCCTGGACAGGTTTCCGTAACCCGCACCACTCTCGACTACGCTTGTCCGTGACGAGTACGTCGAGTTTTTCTGCCACATCCCCCCGTTAATCGCCCATAAGGAGCAAATTCATGGCGCTTATCGATGCCATCCACGCCCGCGAAATCCTCGATTCCCGCGGCAACCCGACCGTTGAGGTCGAGGTCCTGCTTTCGGACGGCCAGATCGGCCGCGCAGCAGTTCCCTCCGGCGCTTCCACCGGTGAGCACGAGGCCGTCGAACTGCGCGACGGCGACAAGGGCCGCTACCTCGGCAAGGGTGTCCAGAAGGCCGTCGACGCCGTGATCGACCAGATCGCCCCCGCCCTGACCGGCTTCGACGCCACCGACCAGCGCAGCATCGACCAGGCCATGCTGGACCTGGACGGTACCCCCAACAAGGGCAAGCTGGGCGCCAACGCCATCCTCGGCGTCTCCCTGGCCGTCGCCAACGCAGCAGCAGCCTCCGCTGACCTGCCCCTCTACAAGTACCTCGGCGGCCCCAACGCGCACGTCCTGCCCGTGCCGCTGATGAACATCCTCAACGGTGGCTCGCACGCCGACTCCGACGTCGACATCCAGGAATTCATGATCGCCCCGATCGGCGCCGAGACCTTCTCCGAGGGCCTGCGCTGGGGCGTCGAGGTCTACCACAACCTCAAGTCCGTGCTCAAGGAGCAGGGCCTGTCCACCGGCCTTGGCGACGAAGGCGGCTTCGCCCCGAACCTCCCGTCCAACCGCGCAGCCCTGGACCTCATCACCGAAGCCATCAAGAACGCCGGCTACACCCCTGGCAAGGACATCGCACTGGCCCTGGACGTCGCCTCCTCCGAGTTCTACAAGGACGGCGCGTACCAGTTCGAGGGCAAGGCCCTGTCCGCCAGCGAGATGAGCGCCTACTACGCCGAGCTCGTTGCGGACTACCCGCTGGTATCCATCGAGGATCCGCTGGACGAGAACGACTGGGAAGGCTGGAAGACCCTCACCGACGCCATCGGCGACAAGGTCCAGCTGGTGGGCGACGACCTGTTCGTCACCAACCCCTCCATCCTGCAGCGCGGCATCGACACCAGGACCGCCAACTCGCTGCTGGTCAAGGTCAACCAGATCGGTTCCCTGACCGAAACCCTTGACGCCGTCAGCCTGGCCCAGCGCGCCGGCTACACCACCATCACCTCGCACCGCTCCGGCGAGACCGAGGACACCACCATCGCCGACATCTCGGTGGCCACCAACGCCGGCCAGATCAAGACCGGCGCCCCGGCCCGCTCCGAGCGCGTCGCCAAGTACAACCAGCTGCTGCGCATCGAAGAGGAACTCGATGACGCTGCCCGCTACGCCGGCCGCAGCGCGTTCCCGCGTTTCAAGGGCTAGTAGCCGCGTAATACCTTCAGCGGTGGCTATGGTTGGAAGACCATAGCCACCGCTGTCGTTTCCGGCAGCATTAGTCCCAGCCCAGATTTTGGCGGCCCAGGCAGGCTGCGTTTCAGGAGAGTCATGGCTACCCGCCGTCCCAAAGTTCCCAAGGCCGCCCCCAACCGTTCTGCCGGGGAGTCCGCCGAGGGCGCCGACGTCATCCGCGCCCACTTCGGCGCCGGCAAGGAAAGCACGGCCGGGGAATCCAAGGAACGTGCGGGGAACGCACGGGGTCCTGCTGCGGAAAGGTCGACGGCGGAACGCTCGACGGCGGGGCACGGCAAGGCCGCGCGAAGCACCGGCAAGCGAAGCGGCAAGGGGAGCAGCGTCGCGGGCGGTACCCCCGCCGAGGCGGACGATGCACCGCAGCCCGTTCCGGCAAAGGCCTTCTCAGGGCGGATGCTGGCGTTGGCCGTGGTCATGATTGCCATCACCATCATGCTTGCGCCCACGGTCAAGGTCTTCTTCGACAAGAAGGCGGAAATCGACGCCCTGAATGCCGATATCGCCGCTCGCCAGGCCGAAGGTGACGTCCTCCGGCAGCAGGTGTCACGCTGGCAGGACCCCAACTACGTGAAGCAGCAGGCCCGCGACCGCATTAACATGGTTATGCCGGGCGAAACCGGCTACTGGGTCTTCGGCAGCGATTTGCCGGCCGGAGAAAGCAGTAGCCCTACCGGCGCAGCAGCACAAGACCCCGCCGATCTGCCGTGGGTGGATTCCCTGTGGGAGTCCATCAGGCGCGCGGCCACAGACTGAACCGCACAGGAAGGACGGCCCGCGACAGTGGAAGACAACACGGCAGCCGCCCGGGACGAATCCCGCCAACCGACAGCACGCGACCTTGAAGTATTGAGCCGGCAACTGGGACGTCCCGTCCGCGATGTCGTGGAGATTCCGGCGCGCTGCGTTTGCGGCAACCCGCTGGTGGCCGCCACGGCACCCCGGCTCAGCAACGGCACGCCGTTCCCCACGACCTTCTACCTGACGCACCCCGTCATCACCTCCGCTGTTTCCCGGCTGGAAGCGGCCGGAGTCATGAATGACATGAACGATCAGCTCGCCGGCGATCCGGGGCTTGCGGAGGCCTACCGCTCGGCCCATGAGGAATACCTCGCCGCCCGGGAGGCGATCGGCCGGCGTTCCGGCATCGGCCCGGTTCCGGAAATCGACGGCGTCTCCGCTGGAGGTATGCCCACCCGCGTCAAATGCCTGCACGTACTGGTGGGCCATTCCCTGGCCGCCGGCACCGGCGTCAACCCGCTGGGGGACAGGGCGCTGGAACTGATCAGCGAATGGTGGACCGCCGACAAGTGCTACTGCGACGGAGCCTGGGACACCACCGGCGAGGCCCCGTCCAAGGACCTCAGCCGGCACGGGCCCCAGGGCCTGCCGGATATCGTTGGCCGGCCGGCTCCCGTACGGAAGCCTGCCGGCTCCGGCAAGGCGGCCCAATGACCCGCGTCGCCGCCATCGATTGCGGCACCAACTCCATCCGGCTCCTGATCGCGGACATCGACCGCAGCAACGGCAGCACCGCCCTGACCGACGTCGTGCGGGAGATGCGCGTCGTGCGCCTGGGCCAGGGCGTGGATGCCACCGGCGAACTTGCGCCCGAAGCACTGGAACGGACCTTCGCGGCCACCGCCGACTATGCCCGCCTCATCCGGGAGCACGGCGCATCGAAGATCCGGTTCGTGGCGACTTCCGCCAGCCGCGATGCCCGCAACCGCGATGTCTTCGTGACCGGAATCAGGGACCTGCTGGGAGTGGAGCCGGAAGTCATTTCCGGGGACGAGGAAGCCGCGCTGTCCTTCGCCGGGGCCAGCAGCGTGCTGCCCATACTCGACGGCCATGAAGTGCTGGTGGTCGACCTCGGCGGAGGGAGCACCGAGTTTGTGCTCGGCACCGCCGCCGGCGTCACGGCGGCAAAATCGGTGGACATCGGCTGCGTGCGCCTGACGGAACGGCACCTGCGGGACGATCCTCCGACTGCCGAACAGATCGCCGCCGCAGAAGCGGACGTCGACGCCGCCATTGCCCGCGCCGGACGCGACGTGCCGCTGGAACGCGCCACCGCCGTCGTCGGTGTTGCCGGGTCCATCACCACCATCACCGCGCACGCGCTCCGCCTGCCGGAATACCGCCCGGACGTCATTCATGGCGCCGAACTGCCCATCGACGAGGTGCGGGCTGCCGCCACCGACCTGCTGGCCATGAGCCGGGACAAACGCGCCGCGCTGCCATACATGCATCCCGGAAGGGTGGATGTCATCGGCGCCGGGGGACTCGTGTGGCGCCGCATCCTGGAACACATGGGTGCGCTCAGCGGCGGGAGGATCACGGCGGCCACCGCAAGCGAGCACGACATCCTCGACGGCATCGCGTTGAGCATCGGTTAAGCGGATGCAGACCACCTCACTGGCACCGGCAGTCCTCCGCCGGCTGGGGGCCGGGCTGCTGGCCCTGCTCCTGGCTGCCTGCAGCCTGTTCGCCGGCCTGTTCACCGCCCCCCAGGCGAGGGCGGACGAATGGCGGGACAAGGAGTACTGGCTGGCTGATTCCGGCATCACCAAGGCCTGGGAAGTGTCCAAGGGCGCCAATGTCAAGGTTGCGGTCATCGACAGCGGCGTCGACGCCCAGCACCCGGACCTGAAGGGCGCGGTCGCCGGCGGCTACGACGCCTCGGGTTCCGGCCAGCCCGACGGGCAGAAGAGTGTTGGTTCCAAGCCCGAGCACGGGACCCTCGTCGCCACCATGCTGGCCGGCCGGGGCCACCAGCCTGCCAACGCCACCCCCAGCCCCAGCCCGAGCCCGGGTCCCTCCGCCCCGTTGCCGGACGGCATCATGGGTGTGGCCCCCGAGGCGCAGATCCTGTCCGTGTCCACGTGGCTGGGCTCGCCCAACCCCGCCGGCAAAAGCGACCAGGACCAAATCCCGGAAGCCGTCCGCTGGGCCGTGGACAACGGCGCCAAAGTCATCAACATATCGCTCGGCAGCACCACCCCCCAGTGGCCGCAGAGCTGGGACGCCGCCTTCCTCTACGCCGAGCAGAAGGACGTGGTCATCGTCGCCGCTGCCGGCAACCGCGTGGGCGGCAACACCCAGGTGGGCGCTCCGGCCACCATTCCCGGCGTGCTCACCGTGGCGGGACTGGACCGCAAGAACGTGGCAAGCGTGGACGCGTCCTCCCAGGGAATCAGCATCGGCGTCGCCGCGCCTGCCGAAAACCTGGTGGGCGGCCTTCCGGGCGGCAGCTACGCCGAATGGGCCGGAACCTCAGGGTCCACTCCCATCGTCGCCGGCGTGGCCGCGCTGATCCGTTCCAAATGGCCGGACATGACCTCCGAACAGGTGATCAACCGGATCGTTTCGACGGCAAAGGATGCCGGTGCACCGGGCAAGGACCCGCTGTACGGCTACGGCATCCTCAACGCCGAGGCCGCCCTCAAAGCCGACGTCCCCGAGGTGACGGCCAACCCGCTGGGCTCGATCGCCGAATGGATCCGCGTCCACAGGCGGGGGAATCCGGCGGCACCGGCAACCGCTCAGCCCGCGCCCACCCAAGTGCCAAGCGCTGCACCCACGCTGCCGGAAGCAACCGTTCCCGCTGCCAAGGCTCCCTCGCAGCGGGACAGTGCCATCGGCGCCGCCGTCGTGATCGGTTTTGCCATCCTGTTCCTGGCCATCATCGCGGCGGCCGCCGTCCAGCTCCGCCGGGCTGCACGCAACCCGGCCCTCGCCCGTGAAGAACCCGACACAGGAGTAGTGGAAAGAGTCGATTCCCGCCGCAATCCCTAGGTTACGCAGGAGGGGCAGGGGCTAGTGAAGACTTTCACAAACTCCTGTATCCTTAAATTATGGCAACCACCCCACAGCTCCAGGACCGTCCCCGGGTACTCGTCGTCGGCGGCGGGTACGTCGGCCTGTACGTAGCACTGAAACTCCAGAAGAAGATCGCAAACGCCGGCGGCATCGTCACCGTCGTCGATCCGCTGCCCTACATGACTTACCAGCCCTTCCTTCCCGAGGTGGCCGGCGGCAACATCGAAGCCCGCCACGCTGTGGTGTCCCACCGCCAGCACCTCAAGCAGACGGAACTGATCCAGGGCCGCGTCACCTCCATCGACCACGTCAACCGCACTGCTGTCGTGGCTCCGGCCGACGGTGGGGAGAACTTCGAGGTTCCCTACTTCGACGTCGTCCTCGCGGCCGGCGCCATCACCCGCACCTTCCCCATCAAGGGCCTTGCGGACAAGGGCATCGGCCTGAAGACCATCGAGGAAGCTGTCGCGCTGCGCAACAAGCTCCTGGAGCGCATCGAGGTTGCCTCCACTATGACCGACCCCGTGGCCCGTGCCCGGGCCCTCACCTTCGTGGTGGTCGGCGGTGGCTTTGCCGGCATCGAATGCATCACCGAGATGGAAGACCTTGCCCGCGCCGCCGTGCGCAACAACCCGCGCATCAAGCAGGAGGAAGTCCGCTTCGTCCTGGTCGAAGCCATGGGCCGCATCATGCCCGAGGTCACCGCTACGCAGGCCGACTGGGTGGTTGAGCACCTGCGCAGCCGCGGCATCGAGGTCCTCCTGAACACTTCCCTGGACAGCGCAGAGGGCACCCTCAAGCTGATCAACCTCCCGGACAAGACCCCCGCGCAGGAGTTCGAGGCTGACACCCTGGTGTGGACGGCCGGCGTGCAGGCGAACCCGATGGTGCGCTCCACCGACTTCCCGCTCGAACCCCGCGGCCGCGTCCGCGTCCTGCCCGACCTCCGCATCGCCGGTGACGAGGGCATCGTGGAGAACGCCTGGGCCGCCGGCGACATCGCCGCCGTTCCCGACCTCACGGGCAAGGGACTGCCGGACGGCACCTGCGTCCCGAACGCCCAGCACGCCCTTCGCCAGGCCAAGCGCCTCGCCAAGAACCTGTGGGCCTCGCGCTGGGACAAGCCGCTGGCGGACTACAAGCACAAGAACCTGGGTGCAGTGGCCGGCTTCGGCGAATGGAAGGGCGTGGCCAACATCAACCTCCTGGGCCGCATCGGCCTCAAGGGTCCACTGGCCTGGCTGGCACACCGCGGCTACCACGGCATGGCGATGCCCACCTTCGAGCGCAAGTTCCGCGTGATCCTGAACTGGATCATCAGCTTCTTCGCCGGACGCGACACCACCCAGCTGCTGGACCTGGACAACCCGCGCGGTGCCTTCGTGGCCGCCGCCACCCCGGCTCCTAAGCCGGCTGCTGCCCCGGCGGCCGTCCCCGCCGGCGGCTCCGGTTCAACGGCTGCCGCGCCGAAGGAAACGGTGCCCGCCAGCGCCAAGTAGCCATCGCTGCAGGTTCCATAAGACGTACGACGGCGGCCAGTCCCTTTGTGGGGGCAGGCCGCCGTCGGCGTTTCCGGCCCGGGCCCCTTGGGCAGGTACCATTGACCCGGCGCCCCAGTAGCCCAATTGGCAGAGGCAGCGGACTTAAAATCCGCGTGTTGTGGGTTCGAGTCCCACCTGGGGTACATCGCGGCCGGAGCCCTCAAGGGGCCCGCCCGCCCGGAAGCCGCCTGCGTTGCAGGCGGCTTCCGCCATTTAATTCCGGATAGGAAACGACTGTTATAAGGCTGTGACCTCAGTCACTTAGTTTCCCTGCTGTCTATGCATTAGCTTGAAGCTAAATCAGGAATACCTGGTTTCACTATGGGCGCCGATGCGCCCCTACGTTTCCGCACTTGCATCGCATGGCCCTGTTTCGGAAGGCAGACACATGTACCGAAAGAAAGTCCTCACCTCGTTGGCAGCGGCAGGCGCATTCAGCTTGCTGATGTCGGCCTGCGCCAACCCATCGGGTCCCACCACCGGCGGTGAGAGCTCCGGCTCGTCCAACAAGGTGAACATCCCTGCCATCTCGAAAGTCGACGTTCCAGCCAACGCAGTCCGGCCGGCCGGCGACGGCAAGGCAACCTGCCCGGCCAGCACCACGATCGCCTATGCCGGCGCGCAGACCGGCCCCAACGCCCAGCTCGGCGTCAACATCTTCAACGGCATCCAGCTGGCCATCGACCAGCACAACAAGGCCAACCCCGGCTGCCAGGTCCAGTTCAAGAAGTTCGATACCGAAGGCGACCCGAACAAGGCCACCGGCCCAGTCACCCAGATGGTCAGCGAGACAGACATCATCGGCGTGATCGGCCTCCCGTTCTCCGGTGAGTCCAAGGCCACGGGCAACATCTTCGAGCAGAAGGGCCTGGTCCACATCACGCCGTCGGCAACCAACCCCAGCCTGACCGAGAATGGCTGGACCACCTTCTTCCGGGGCCTCGGCAACGACGCCGTCCAAGGCCCTGCAGCCGCCAAGTTCCTCACGGGCAAGCTCGGAGCCAAGAAGGTGTACCTGGTCCAGGACGACTCCGACTACGGCATCGGCCTGGGAACCTCTACCTCTGGCGGCCTGGGCAGCGCCCTGACGGGTACGGAGAAGGTGACCACCGGGCAGAAGGATTTCTCGGCCGTCATCTCCAAGATCATGAACGCCAAGGCCGACGCGGTTTACTACGCCGGCTACTACGCTGAGGGTGCACCGTTTGCCCAGCAGCTGGTGGGCAAGGGCTTCACCGGCACATTCGTGGGCCCTGACGGCGTGAAGGACGACCAGTTCATCAAGCAGGCAGGCGACGCTTCGAACAACGCCTACTTCACCTGCCCGTGCCTCCCGGGTGAACTGATCCCCGATTTCGCCTCGGCCTACAAGGAAGTCTCCAAGGGTGCGGAGCCCGGTACCTACTCCATCGAGGGCTACGACGCCGCCACCGTCCTCCTGTCCGGTATCGATGCGGGCAAGCAGAGCCGCGCGGACCTGCTCTCCTGGGTCAAGTCCTACGATAAGGACGGCCTGAGCAAGCACTACAAGTGGGATGCCAAGGGCGAGCTCCAGGCCCCAACGGTATACGGCTACAAGGTGGAGAACGGAAAGATCGTTCCCGTCGGCCCGATCGGGGAGTAGCCGGAACGGCAGGATCGGCTGTGGGGGCCAGCATCAGCAGGCCCCCACAGCCTTTTCTTCGCTCGGCAGCAGCCCATGACCAAACCAGGTCAATAGACATAAGTCCCACGGCCGGGCCCACAAGGCCGCGTGCAACTGGATCAGGATGTTCCCATGCTTCCCTCTCTTATCCCACTACTCCCGACGGAAAACGACTGGATCACCTTCGACGTACCGTCGCTGGCCGAGAATTTCTGGAGTGCCACCTTTGACGGCCTCACCTTCGGTGCCATTTATGCTCTCGTAGCGCTGGGCTACACGCTGGTTTACGGTGTGCTCAACCTGATCAACTTCGCCCACTCGGAAGTGTTCATCGTCGGCTGCTACGCCGTCTTTTTCACCCTCAGCGGCCTTGGCTTCGGTCCATCGGTCCCCAGGCTGGACATTTGGGCCATTATTCTCAACCTGCTCCTGGCGCTGGTCCTGGCCATGGTTGCCTCGGCCGTGACGGCCTTCCTGCTGGAGCGCATTGCCTACAAGCCGCTGCGCAAACGGAACGCCCCCCGCCTGGTGTTCCTGATCACTGCCATCGGTGCTTCCTTCACCATCCAGTACCTGATCTACCTGTGGCGCGGACCCAGCCCCGAACTGGCGCTGACGATGTTCCGGCCCACCCCCATCTTCGACGTCTTCGGCACCATCATTGATTCGCAGCAGCTGGTGATCATCATCGCCGCAGTCATCATGATGGTGGGCATTGACCGGTTCATCAGCAAGTCACGCACCGGCCGCGGCATCCGGGCCGTTGCCCAGGATCCGGACACGGCAACGTTGATGGGCGTCAACAAAGAGCGCATCATTATTACCACCTTCGTGATCGGAGGCCTGCTCGCGGGAGCCGCCGCCTTGTTCTACGTCATGAAAATCCCGTCCGGTGTCCAGTACAGCGGTGGGTTCGTCCTGGGTATCAAGGCATTCGCGGCGGCGGTGCTCGGCGGCATCGGCAACGTTCGCGGGGCTTTGCTGGGCGGCCTGCTGCTCGGCCTGATCGGCAACTACGGCCAGATTCTGCTGGGCAACTCGCAGTGGACCGACGTCGTAGCGTTCGTGGTGCTGGTACTCGTGCTGTTGCTGCGCCCCGAAGGCATCCTGGGAACCTCCCTTGGAAGGAGCAAGGCATGAGTATGACGGACGGCCCCACGCCGCTGCAGACAGCTGCAGCCGAGCAGGCAGCAGAGGACCGCGAAGCCTCGTTGAAGGCCGCAGGAAGAAGCGACATGGGCCAACGGGGGAAACGCAAGCCCGGCTACTTCTCCGACCGCTGGCACGCATTGTCCCGCCAGCAGCAGTGGGCTTTCTTGGCGATCGTTGTAGTACTGGCCTACCTGCTTCCGCTGATCAACCCGCCGATCATCACCACCGAGCCGGGCAACAACTTCGCCCTTGCCTGCTTCGATATGGCACGCTTTGCGCTGATCGCCGTCGGACTGAATGTCGTGGTGGGCTACGCCGGGCTGCTGGACCTGGGGTACGTGGCCTTCTTCGCGGTGGGTTCCTACGTTGCCGCCATGCTGACCAGCCCGGATTCGCCCTACCTGCACATCCCGTACCTGTGGACGCTTCCCGTGGCCATGGCGGTCACCATGTTCTTCGGCGTCATGCTGGGCGTGCCCACCCTGCGCCTCAGGGGCGACTACCTCGCCATCGTGACGCTTGGCTTCGGTGAAATCATCCGCATCCTGGCCACGATCATCCCGGCCATGAAGGGCCAGGTCGGCTTCCAGAACGTCGGCCACCCGCCGGGTACCGAGGCTGACGGCACGCCAATCTTCTCCAACTCAAACGGCGTGCCCTGGTACTGGCTGACGCTGACCATCATCATCATCGTCACCCTCCTGGTCGGCAACCTGGAACGCAGCCGGGTGGGCCGGGCCTGGATCGCCATCCGTGAAGATGAGGACGCCGCGGAAATCATGGGTGTTCCCACCTTCAAGTACAAGGTGTGGGCCTTCGCCATTGGCGCCGCAATCGGCGGCCTCTCCGGGGCTCTTTTCGCCGGGCAGGTGGGGTTCGTCAACAACCAGAAGTTCGATGTCACCACCTCCATCCTGTTCCTCGCCGCCGTGGTGCTGGGCGGCGCCGGCAACAAGGTGGGAGCCATCCTGGGCGGTGCCCTGGTCAGCTACATTCCGCTGCGCTTCACCGCGATCGCCGAATACAAGTACCTGATCTTCGGCATCGCGCTGGTGCTGATCATGATCTTCCGGTCCCAGGGCCTGCTTCCTGCCCGCCAGAGGCTGCTGGCCTATGGCCGGACGGCCCTGAACAAGGTCACCCGCCGGGACGCCATGGAACCCAAGGACACTGACAACCCGCCGGCGGGCACGGATTCCCGCGTGACCGGCGAGAGAGGAGCGGAGGCATGAGCTCCGAGGAAAGGCACGCCGGCTCCAGCAGCGTGGAAGAGCAGCCGGCACACGGTGCCGCGGCACAGGACAGCCCAGGGGCCCCCGTCGCCCCGGAACTGGACATGGAGGCCCTCGCGGAGGCCGGGGTCGACCAGGAACTGGCTGAGAAGGTGGCGCCTGACCGCGACATCGCGGTCAAAGTAGGCGACAACATCGTGGAGGTGCAGAACCTGACCATCAAGTTCGGCGGCCTCGTGGCCCTGGACAATATCAGTTTCAACATCAAGCGCGGTGAGATCCTGGGGCTTATCGGCCCCAACGGTGCGGGAAAGACCACCTGCTTTAACGCCATGACAGGTGTCTACAAGCCCACCAGCGGCAAGGTGGTGCTGGAGGGCCAGGTCCTCAACGGCATCAAGCAGCACAAGATCACGCGCCTGGGCCTGTCACGCACGTTCCAGAACATCCGGCTGTTCGGCGAGATGACCGCGCTGGAGAATGTGGTGGTGGGCCTGGATGCCCGGCACCGCACCAGCGTGGGCGGAGCCCTGCTTCGCCTGCCCACGCACATCCGGGAGGAAAAGTCGGCCATTGAGCGCGGCATGGCCCTGCTGGATTTCGTGGGCATCGGCAGCCATGCGCATGTGCTGTCCCGCCAGCTGCCTTACGGTTACCAGCGGCGGCTGGAAATCGCCCGGGCCCTGGCCACCGATCCCAAAGTGCTCTGCCTTGACGAGCCCGCGGCCGGCTTCAACCCCGCGGAAAAAGAGGAGCTCATGGCCCTCATCCGCACCATCAGGGATGAGGGCTACACGGTACTGCTGATTGAGCACGACATGAAGCTCGTCATGGGAGTGACGGACCGGATCGTCGTGCTGGAATTCGGCAAGAAGATCGCGGACGGACTGCCCCGCGAAATCCGTGAAGACCCGCGTGTTATCGCCGCCTACCTGGGAGAGCCCGAAGATGACGTTGCTTGAACTTAAAGGAGTGTCTGTCCACTACGGACGCATCCAGGCCCTGCGGGACATGTCCTTCACGGTCAATGAGGGGGAAGTGGTGGCCCTGATCGGGGCCAACGGCGCGGGCAAGACCACCACCATGCGGACCATCTCGGGCCTGCTCAACTGCTCGGAAGGCAAAATCACCTTCGCCGGCCAGGACATCACCAAGATGAAGGCGCACATCCGGGTTGTGCACGGCATTTCCCAGGCCCCGGAGGGGCGCGGCATCTTCCCGGGCATGACCGTCATGGAAAACCTGGACATGGGAACTTTTGGCCGCAAGGACAGGAGCGGCGTAGCCAAGGACCTGGAACGGGTCTTCGACCTGTTTCCCAGGCTGAAGGAGCGGGAAAAGCAGTTCGGCGGCACCATGTCCGGCGGTGAGCAGCAGATGCTCGCCATTGGCCGGGCGCTGATGTCCAACCCGAAGCTGCTGCTGCTCGATGAGCCATCCATGGGCCTGGCGCCGCAGTTCATCCGCCAGATCTTCAAGATCATCAAGGAAATCAACAACCAGGGCACCACGGTCCTGATGGTGGAGCAGAACGCCAACCAGGCGCTGGCCGGAGCCCACCGGGCGTTCGTGCTGGAGACCGGCGAGATCACGCACAGCGGCACCGGCAAGGAACTCCTGGAGGATCCCGCCGTGAAGGAGGCCTACCTGGGCGTCGGGTAGAGGGCCGGGGGCCGGGCAGCCGCCCGGCCCCCGCCCTGTCCACCGGCCGTGTCCACCGGCCGTGTCCACCGCCGCTGTCCACCGGACCAAGAGTCACGGTTAGGTTGCGGAGAGGCTGCTGCGGGAACTTTCGGGAGAAGCCCGACGTGGGAATTGGTAGCGTAACGAAAAGTACATCACCCACACCCAACATGGAGGAACCCCGCAATGGCACTTGGCGGCAACCCGATCTTCAACGGAAAGAGTTTCCGTGGAGCCACCCAGGCACCGCCTGTACCGCAGGCTCCTTACGGTGCTCCCTACGGCCAGGCCCAGTATGGCCAGCAGCCGTACAGCCAGGCACCCTACGGCCAGCCGTACGGCCAGCAGGGCTGGAGCGCGCAGCCGCAGAGCATGACGGACGAGCAGCTGCGCCAGATGTACAGCCAGCCTTCGGCCGGGCCTGCAGACACCGGCCGAATGACGTTCGACGACGTCATCATGAAGACCGCAGCGTGCCTCGGGGCCGTCCTGGTGGGCGCCGCCATCACCCTCACGGTCGGACTGGGCCTGGCATCGATGCTCATGATCGTCGGCGCCCTGGGCGGCTTCGTGCTCGCCCTGGTTAACACCTTCAAGAAGCAGCCGTCCCCGGCCTTGATCCTGGCCTACGCAGCCTTGGAAGGACTCTTCCTCGGCGGCCTGACCCGGATCCTGGACACGCAGTTCCCAGGCGTCGGCCTGCAGGCTGTCATCGGCACGCTGTCAGTGTTCGCCGTGACCCTGGTGCTCTTCAAGAGCGGCAAAGTCCGCGCCACCCCGAAGGCCATGCGTTTCTTCATGATCGCCGTCATCGGGTATGCCGTGTTCGCCCTGGTCAACATGGTGATGATGTGGACCGGTGTCCTGCAGCAGCCCTTCGGCCTGCGCAGCGTTGAGATCTTCGGCATTCCGCTGGGCGTCTTCATCGGCCTGCTGGCCATTGGCCTGGCCGCGTTCTCCCTGGTCATGGACTTCACCAGCATCGAGGCCGGCGTCCGCAGCGGCGCTCCGCAGCGCTTCTCCTGGACTGCAGCCTTCGGCTTGACTGTGACGCTGATCTGGCTCTACGTGGAGATCATCCGCCTGCTGGCCATCCTCCGGGGCGACGACTAGGCACTGCGGCAGCTCCCGCCGTCGTACATCAAACAACTGTGGGCCCCACCAAGCTGGTGGGGCCCACAGTCTTTAAAGCGCCGCCGCAGCAGGGAGCAGGCGCGCCTAGGCAATGCGCATGGCTCCCGCGGCGGGGGAGACGGTGAAGATGTCCGGCGCCGCATATCCCGCGTCGGCGAAAGCCTTGGCGACGGCGCCACGCACCTTTTGTTCGGCATCCACCGGAGTGAGCGCGATGGCTGCCCCGCCGAAGCCGCCCCCGGTCATCCGGGCACCGATGGCGCCGCTGGCCCGGGCGGTGTCCACTGCCAGGTCCAGTTCCGGGCATGAGATTTCGAAGTCGTCGCGCATGGAGGCGTGGCTGGCGTCCAGCAACGGGCCGATGGCTGAGGGGCCCTGGCGGCCCAGCAGTTCCACCGTCTGCAGCACCCGGTCGTTCTCCGTCACCACGTGGCGCACCCGGCGGAATGTGACCTCGTCCAGCAGCCCGGACGCCTCCTCGAGGTCAGCCACCTCCACGTCCCGCAGGGCCTTGACGCCCAGTACCTCGGCGCCGAGTTCACACGATGCCCGCCGGGAAGCGTAACCGCCGTCGGCATGGGAATGTGAAACCTTCGTGTCGATGACCAGCAGCACCAGCCCGGCCGGTTCGGTCTCGAACGGAACCAGGCTGGCCTGCTGGTTCCGGCAATCCAGGAAGACCGCGTGCCCTTTCGATCCCCGCAGGGACGCTGACTGGTCCATGATGCCGGTGGGCGCGCCCACGAAGTCGTTTTCGGCCCGCTGGGTGGCCAGGACCATGTCTTCCGCTTCCAGGCCGGCGCCCGTGAGGTCGTTCAGGGCCGAAATGACGGCGCACTCGATGGCATGCGACGACGACAGGCCGGCGCCCAGCGGCACGTTGGAGTCCAGCAGGAGGTCCACTCCGGGGATATCGATGCCGCGCTCGCGCAAGGCCCACATGACACCGAGGGGGTACTTGGTCCAGCCCTTGGCGGTTCCCGGCTGCAGCGACTCCACCGAAGCGGTGACGACACCCTGGTCCCCGTAGGTGGACAGCAGACGGACGGTGGAGTCCGGGCGGGCTGCGACCGCAACGCGCGCCGTGCGGTCGATGGCGAAGGGAAGGACGAAGCCCTCGTTGTAGTCGGTATGTTCCCCGATGAGGTTCACCCGGCCGGGGGCCTGCCAGACGCCGTCGGGCCGTCCACCGAACTCGCGGCTGAAGCGATCGGTGAGCTCTTCGGTGCCGGCGGGGGCGGGACCAGCGCCAGGGCTGGGGGCTTTGCTCATGCGGAGGCTCCTTCGGTTGCGGCCGCCACGGCGGCAACGGGCTGGGACGACGGCGGGACGGCCACATTGCGCAGCCGCTCCGCTACGCTCTCCGGCGTGGTGTCGTTGATGAACGCGCCCATCGCTGCTTCCGAACCGGCGAGGTACTTCAGCTTATCGGCGGCACGGCGTGGAGACGTCAGCTGCAGATGAAGGTAACCGGCCGGCCGGAGGGCATCATCCAGGGGTGCCTGATGCCAGGCGGAGATATACGGGGTGGGGGTTGGGTAGAGGGCGTCGACGCGCTTGAGCAGGTCCAGATAAAGGTGCGCGAGTTCATCCTTTTCCTCGCCGTCCAGCGCGGCAAGGTCCGGGACGTGGCGGTGCGGCACCAGGTGGATTTCCAGCGGCCAGCGCGCTGCGAAGGGGACGTACGCGCTGAAATTGGCACCTTCCAGGACCATTCTGCTGCCGTCCTCGCGTTCGGCCCGCAGCAAGGAACCGGTCAGGGTTTCCTTGCCGTCTTTCGAGTCATAGTACTTACGTGCCGCTGCACCCAGGACGCCGGCG
Source organism: Arthrobacter sp. E70 (assembly GCF_058266945.1). Taxonomy (NCBI): domain Bacteria; kingdom Bacillati; phylum Actinomycetota; class Actinomycetes; order Micrococcales; family Micrococcaceae; genus Arthrobacter; species Arthrobacter sp. E70. The sequence goes on from NZ_JBYQFR010000004.1 coordinate 298,947, forward strand.
CGGGGCGTGACGTAGGGGTAGGCGTAGATCTGCCCGTGGGGGTGGTGCAGCGTGACGCCGATATCCGCGCCACGGTTCTCGAACGGGAACACCTGCTTGATCCCGGCCATGGCGCTCAGCGCCTCCGTGCGCTGGGCCCAGGCTTCAATGACCGTGCGGGACCGTTCCGGGCTCAGGCCGCTGAAGGAACCTGTGTGCTCCGGGGTAAAGGAAACCACTTCGCAGCGCCCATAGGCAGGTCCCTTCGTTCCCCAGACCGCGTCCGCGGGAACCGGACCCAGGGCCGGCCCAAGGGAGGGGAAGCGGTTTTCGAACACCACGACGTCATAGTCCCCTGCAGGGATCTCCGATGCATTGCCGGCAGTGGTGGGGCAAATCGGGCACTGGTCCGCCGGGGGAAGGTGGGTGCGGGTCTGGCGGTGCGCGGCAACGGCAACCCACTCTTCCGTCAACGCATCGAAACGGATCTCGCCCGGTTCGCCCCGGGCCGGCAGGCCGCGGTGGTCCGTCGTCAGGTGGGCGGCGCGGGAGGCATTGCTGCCGGCGTCGTCGAAGTAGATCAGCTCGCGGCCGTCCGAGAGTTTGGTACTGGTGATCCCTGTCATGCAGAAATCTTCCCATAAGCGATCAACAATGAATAGTTAACAACAAAAAGTAACAAGCGGGTTTGGTGGAGGAGCGGCGCTGCCCGTTGTACGGTAAGGCGCATGACAGCGTCTTCCAATCCGGAAATTCCAGCCCCCACCAGCCCCCCGACCTGCGCGACGGGCCACCAGTACGAGCTTCGCCGCGGGGACGCCGTGGCGGTGGTCACCGAACTCGCGGCCGGTCTCCGCTCCTTCAGCCGCGCCGGGGTCCTGCTCACCGAGACCTACGGCGACGACGAGATCCCGCCCGGAGGAGCCGGCATCACCTTGGCGCCCTGGGCCAACAGGGTGGAGGACGGGCAATGGTTCCTGGACGGCAAGAAACAGCAACTGGACATCACCGAAGTCAGCCGCAACAACGCCAGCCACGGCCTCCTGCGGAACACCGGATACACGCCCCTTGGGCAGTCTGGGCATTCGGTGTCGCTGGAAGCCACGATTTTTCCGCAGCATGGCTACCCGTTCCGCGCCCGGCACCGGGTTGACTACCAGCTGACGGAGGATCTGGGCCTGCGGGTCCGGCAGACCCTGGCAAACGACTCGGCGGCGCCGGCGCCGTTTGTCCTGGGCGCCCACCCCTACCTGCGGCTGGGGGAGGCTCCGGTCGAGGAACTGGTCCTGACGGTCGCTGCCGGCACCCGCCTCGTCACCGACGAGCGACTGATTCCCCGCAGTTCAGCGCCGGTCGAGGGTGACGCTGATTTCCGTTCGGGCGGGCGGGTTGCCGACCTGGCCATCGACGTCGCCCTCACGGATCTTCGATTTGAGGCCGGCAAGGCCCGGCACGTGCTGGCTGCCGCAGACGGCAGCCAGGTGGCTTTGTGGCAGGACGAGTCCTGCCGTTACGTCCACATCTACGTGAGTACGGTCTTTCCCGGCCGGACCCGTGCCGTTGCTGTGGAGCCCATGACAGGGCCGGCGAACGCCTTCAACTCCGGTGATGGGCTGAGGTGGCTTCCGCCGGGGGAGTCCTTCAGCATGGAATGGGGGATCGATTACCTGCCCGCCACGGGCGGCCGCTAGTTTCCCATTAGCCGACGGCTGCGGAAGTATTGGCGTATGAGGCCAAACGAGGACGACGTTACCCAGGCAAGGCAATCTTCCGCGCAGGTTTCCGCTGCGCCGCTGCGGGTCCTGACGGACCGTGAACTCGACAAGGACATACCGTACGGCGTGCGCATTGCCGCGTCCTGGTCCTGGCGCCTGGGGCTGATCCTCCTGATGGCCGGAACCGTGGTGTGGCTGCTCAGCCACGTCACCCTCCTGCTCATCCCGGTCATGGTGGCTGCGCTGCTGGCCGGGCTGCTGAGCCCGGTCACCGCGTGGCTGAAGCGGCGCGGCCTGCCTGCCGGCCTGGCCGTGGCTGTGACCGTCCTGGGCTTCATCGGCGTGATCGCAGGGGCGCTGGCGCTGGTCGGGCGGCAACTCGTCGTCGGCTTTGGCGAGCTCTGGTCCCAGGCGCTTGAAGGCGTGCGGCAGGTCCAGGACTGGCTGTCGGCCGGCCCGCTCCACCTGACCGCCGCCCAGATTGACCAGTACGTCAAGGAAGCCAGCGATGCGCTGCAGAACAACAGCAGCAGCATCCTCAGCGGCGCCCTGTCCTTCGGCAGCACCGCCGGACACTTCGCGGCCGGAATGCTCCTGGCGCTGTTCATCCTGATCTTCTTCCTCCTTGAGGGGGACCGGATCTGGGCCTTCCTGGTCCGGCTGCTTCCCCGGAAAGCCCGGGCGGCTACCTTTGGCGCGGGCCGCAAGGGCTGGGCATCCATGGTCAGTTATGCGCGCATCCAGATGTTCGTCGCAGCGGTCGACGCCGTCGGCATCGGCGTGGGTGCTGCGATCATCGGCGTTCCCCTGGCACTGCCCCTGGGCGTCCTGGTTTTCCTCGGCTCCTTCATCCCTGTGGTCGGCGCCCTGGTCACCGGCGTCGTTGCCGTGCTGCTGGCCCTGGTGGCCAACGGTCCGGTCAACGCGCTGATCATGCTGGGAATCGTCCTGCTGGTCCAGCAGCTTGAGGGACACATCCTGCAGCCGCTGGTCATGGGCAAGGCGGTCTCGCTGCATCCCGTTGCCGTGATCCTGAGCGTGGCGGCGGGCTCCTACCTCGCCGGCATCCCGGGCGCGCTCTTCTCTGTGCCCATCCTGGCCGTAGCAAACTCGGCCGTTCGCTACATCGCCGCGAGAACGTGGGAACATGAACAGGTGCCGGTAATTGCCGGAAAGCCCATTACAGCCGGAGCAGGCCCGGACAACACCATCGAGGACGTTGAACCGCCGGCCGCCTCCGGCCCCGGGAAGGACCAGACGGCCGGCACCACAAGTGAACACCGTGATGCCCGCACCGCCTCCCGACCGGGCAACGGGGCCGAACCCAGAGGAGAATAGTCCGTGAAAATCCTTGAAACCCTTCCCGTCACACTGGACGATGTCCTGGAGGCGCAGAAGCTGCTTGACGGGATTATTGCGCGTACGCCCGTGGAGTCTTCGCGGGCGCTGGGAAACATGGTGGGCGGGGACGTCTACTTCAAATGCGAAAACCTGCAGCGCGCCGGCTCGTTCAAGGTGCGCGGGGCCTATGTGCGGATGGCACGGCTGTCGCCCGAAGAGAAAAAGCGCGGGGTGGTGGCAGCTTCCGCCGGCAACCATGCGCAAGGCGTCGCCGTTGCCGCCAAGAGCCTGGGCATCAAGGCCCGCATCTACATGCCGCTGGGTGTGGCGCTGCCGAAGCTCGCCGCAACCCGCAGCCATGGCGCTGAAGTGGTCCTGCACGGCCACAACGTGGACGAGGCCCTCGCGGAAGCCCAGCGCTACAGCAACGAGACGGGAACGGTGTTCGTCCACCCCTTCGACAATGTTGACGTCGTGGCGGGCCAGGGCACGCTGGGACTGGAGATCCTCGAGCAGGTGCCCAACGTGGACACCGTCCTGATGGGTGTTGGCGGGGGCGGGCTCCTGGCTGGCGTCGCCGTCGCCATCAAGGCAAGGGCGAGGGAGCTGGGACGGGAGATCCGCATCATCGGTGTGCAGGCCGAAAACGCCGCTGCCTACCCGCCGTCGCTGGCAGCAGACGCGCTGGTGCCCTTGAAAAAGGTGTCCACCATGGCGGACGGCATCGCCGTCGGACGCCCCGGGCAGCTGCCGTTCAGCATCATCCGCGAACTCGTCGACGACGTTGTCACCGTCAGTGAGGACTCGCTGGCGCGCGCGCTGATCTTCCTGCTCGAGCGGGCAAAGATGGTGGTGGAGCCTGCCGGCGCCGTGGGCGTCGCCGCCTTGATGGACGGGAAGATTGAGAACCCGGGCACCACCGCGGTGGTCCTCTCCGGCGGCAACATCGACCCGATGCTGATGCTCAAGGTCATCCAGCGCGGCCTCTCCGCAGCAGGCCGCTACATGACTGTACGGATGATGCTCGATGACCGTCCCGGTTCGCTCGCCACGATCGCCCGCATCATCGCCGAAAACGACGCCAACGTCACCGGGCTTGACCACACCCGGGTGGGCGGATCGATCAGCATGGGAGACGTCTCCATCACCGTGAACCTGGAAACCAAGGGCCACCAGCACGGTGAGCAGGTCCTCAGCGCGCTCCGCGCCGAAGGCTTCCAGCCGATCGTCGTGCACTAGGAGCGGCCGTGGCCGGACCGATGGGTAACGGGCGCCTTCCGGAACGGCAGGAAGTCGCCTCCCGGGCCAGGGGCGGGCTGCTCGTGCTGGGTGGGTTCGTGGCTTTGCTCTTTGTCCTCGAGCTGGCCAACAGCCTGATGCTGGGTGCGCTCAACCGGACATTCGGGCTGCGGCCCAGGAGTGCGGACGGGCTGCTGGATATCCTCACTTTTCCGCTCCTGCACGCGAACCTGAACCACCTGCTCTCCAACAGCCTGCCGCTGATCATCTTCGGCTTCCTGGTGTTCCTCTCGGGGCTGCGGGTGTTCCTGACCGCCCTGGCCTTCAGCTGGCTTGGCAGCGGGCTCACCGTGTGGCTGATCGGCGACGGCGTGACCGTGGGCGCCTCAGGCCTGGTCTTCGGGCTTTTCTCGTTCCTCCTGGTGCGTGGTTTCTTCAACCGCAGCTGGCGGCAGATCCTGCTCGCCGTGGTCCTCTTCATGGGCTACGGGAGCATCCTGCTGGGAGTCCTGCCATTCGTAGCAGGCTACGTCAGCTGGCAGGCCCACCTTGGCGGTGCTGCCGGGGGAGTGGTGGCAGCGCTTCTTCTTCGTCCACGCCACACACGGGCAGGCAGCGGATTCTGACACAGGATCCCGGTGCGCCGCAGGCACCGGGATCACAGCGAAAACGGCGGCCGTCCCGGGAGGGAGGCCGCCGTTTTCGTTGCGCTGGTGCTAGCCCGTGTAAGGCTTGGCGGAGAGGATCTCCACTTTGATGTCCTTGCCGTTGGGCGCCACGTAGCTGAGGGTGTCGCCCTCCTTGTGCCCAAGGATGGCAGCACCAAGCGGGGACTTCTCGCTGAACACGTCCAGGTCCGAGCCGCCGGCAATTTCACGGGAGCCGAGCAGGAAGGTCTCTTCGTCGCCGGCGATCCTGGCCACCACGATCATGCCGGGCTCCACGATGCCGTCATCAGCAGGGGCTTCGCCCACGTGTGCGTCGCGAAGGAGTACCGTCAGCTGGCGGATACGGGCCTCGATCTTGCCCTGTTCCTCCTTGGCAGCGTGGTAGCCACCGTTTTCCTTGAGGTCCCCCTCTTGCCGGGCTGCTTCAATCTTCTGGACGATCTCCGCCCGGCCAGCGCCGGAAAGGTGGTCCAGCTCTGCCTTCAGGCGGTCAAAAGCCTCCTGGGTGAGCCAGGCTGCAGATGCGCTGTTGGTGGTAGACACGGACTTCTCCTCTAGTGGTCCTACATGCAAAAGACCCCGCCACGGTGGCCACTTGTGGAACAGTAACCAGCTCAGCGGGGTGAAGGTATCTCTCTATTGTAGTCAATCCTCTGGAGTTAACCCAACCTCGAAGCGTTGCACGTCACATGTTTCATTGCCCATCCCCGGGGATCCAGCAGCTGTCAACGACGCCGGATACGGACGCTGACTCCGTGCGTACCGTGACCCGCTGGGCGACCGTCCTGCCGCCGTCGGGCGTTCCATCTGCCACGGACGGCGGGATGTCCACGACCTTCCAGCCCACCACCGCGAATTTCGAATCCAGGGCTTTGACCGCGCACTTAACCGTCTTGGCAGGCTCGCGCGTCACCTGGAAATCCACTTCCGCCAGCGTGGAGTCGGTGGTGCTGTAGCCGATGTCCTTGAACGTCACGCCGGACAGCGAATTCGATGTTGAAACCCACGCCAGGAAACCTATTCCCACCGCCAGCGCAACCCCGACAGCGGTGCGGGCTGCAGTGGGGGTGAGCCTGCGCTTTTTAGCACCATACCGATTGGCTAGGCTAGTGTCTGCGGGCGCGGGATGGGCCGGCTGGTCCGGGGAAGTCACCAGACCAGTTTAGTGCCCTTTCCGCCTGCGCTTTGCGGGGGCGAGCAGCCGCCGTACAGGCCAGCACCGCACGGCCACCGTCCGCGGCGCCGCCACACGCCGCTTCCAGAAGAACCAGGAGCAGTCCCAGCCATGACAGCGTCCAGCAAAGCCCAGATGCCGCTCCGGCTGCTGGCAGTCCATGCCCACCCGGATGACGAGTCGAGCAAGGGTGCTGCGACCATGGCCATGTACGCGGCGGCAGGAGTGGACGTCCTCGTGGCGACGTGCACGGACGGCTCCCGTGGCGACATCCAGAATTCCGCAGTGGAGGGGGAGCCGCACCCCAAGCGGGACATGGCCGGTGCCCGGCGGTTGGAAATGGAGCAGGCAGCGGCCATCCTCAACATCCGGCAGCGGTGGCTGGGCTTCGTTGATTCGGGGCTCCCGGAGGGCGACCCGCTGCCGCCCCTTCCGGCCGGATCCTTCGCGACCCTGCCCCTGCACCAGGCGGCCGCGCCATTGGTGCGGCTGGTCCGCTCGTTCAAACCCCACGTCATCCTCAGCTATGACGAGAACGGTGGCTACCCCCATCCGGACCACATCATGGCCCACCGGGTTGCGGTGGAAGCCTTCGACGCCGCCGGGGACCCCCAGCGCTACCCGGAAGCGGGGGAGCCCTGGGAACCCAGCAAGCTCTACTACGACCGTGCGTTCAGCCCGGAACGTTTCCGTGCCCTGCATTTTGCGCTGGAAGAGGCCGGGCTCCAGTCCCCGTACGCGGAGCGGCTGGCGGCGTGGCTGGAGTCCGACGCGGAAGGGCACACCCCGCCACCGGCGCCCCACCCGACCACCACCCAGATCGATTGCGGGGACTTCTTCGAAGTGCGCGACGACGCACTGCGCGCCCACCGCACACAGGTTGACCCGCTGGGGTTCTTCTTTGCCGTCTCGCCGGAGATGCAGCGACGCGCCTGGCCCTGGGAGGACTACTCCCTGATCTCTTCGCGGGTGCCGTCCGAACTCCCGGAGAAGGACCTGTTTGCCGGGCTAAGATAGACAGGCAGGCAATTTCTATCTGGCGTAGAAGACACCCGCGGCCCCGGCCGGCGCTGTCCGCTTCCTGCTGCATCCGTTCCACCAGAAGGTATCCACCGTGCATTCTCTGCTCCTCAGCCTCGCCACCACGCCGACCCCGCTGCCCACTCCCACACTCCGGGACGGAATCTCGGAGGACCAGGTAACCCCGGGCCTGCTGGGGTTCATCATGACCGCCTTCTTTGTGGTGGCCACGGCGCTGCTGATCGTCGACATGGTGCGCCGGATCCGCCGGGTCCGCTACCGGGCCCAGGTTGAGGAGGAGCGCATGGCGGCTGCGGCCGCCGCGGATGTGGAGGCTGCTGACGCGCAGGAGGGGATCGACAGCCCCCGGCACGCCGCGCCTGACTCCAATGGCGACGCCTCCGGTCCCGGACTTCCCCGCCCCCGCGGTTAGTCCGCAACCGCTTCCGGTTGCCGGGCAGCGTGGCCGGCGGAGGCGTACGGTCAGCGCAGGACCGCGATGGCGATCGCCGTGAAATGCGCCGCGAACGCCAAGACGGTCAACGCGTGGAACAGCTCGTGGAAGCCGAAGTGGTGGTAGCTGAAGTTGGGCTTCTTGAGGGCGTAAAAGACGGCCCCCGTGATGTACAGGACGCCGCCCACGCAAATCAGCACCGCTGCCGGGATGCTGGCCTGGAAGAACTGCGGCAGGTAGAACAGTGCGGCACAGCCCAGGGCAATGTAGATGGGCACGTAGAGCCACCGCGGAGCGTCCGTCCACAGGAGCCGGAACAGGACGCCCAGGATGGCCCCGGTCCAGATGACCCACAGCAGCAGGACAGCCTGCGGACGCTCCAGGAGGGTCCACGCCAGCGGCGTGTAGCTGCCGGCGATGACCAGCATGATGTTGGTGTGGTCCAGCCGTTTCAGGACCAGCTTCACCCCTGGAGACCAGTTGCCGCGGTGATAGACGGCGCTGACGCCGAACAGCAGGACACCGGTGGCAGCGTAAACCGCAGAGGTGATCTTACGGTCCGTCGTCGGGGCAAGGGCGACCAGCACGATGCCTGCCACGAGGGCCAGTGGCGCCGTGACGGTATGGATCCAGCCCCGCCACTTGGGCTTGATCATCAGCAGTTCGGCAAGCCTGACGGCGGCGTCATCAACCGCGCTTGGCCCGGGACCTGTCCCGGCACTGTTCCTGTCCTCCGGCTGGGGTGTCAGCGGAGCCTTCGGAGAGTGGCTGTTCATAAATCCAGAATAACTTACGGCCCAGTAAGTTACTCGCGAGTAGCACGCGCGGACGCCATCCCCTGGCATTGCGGGAAGTACCGGCCCGCGGCGGGCGGTAGCCTAGGATGTGCAAGTACGTTCGGCAGGAAAGTCAGGTGAGTGGACGCGTGGAGTTGCCCGGGTTCCTCTACGGCTATTACGAACGCCGTCTGCTCAAGGATCTCCCCCGGGACCGGATTCCCCGGCACATCGGCGTCATGGTTGACGGCAACCGGCGCTGGGCCAAGCAGTTCAACGCCCCCACCAGCCAGGGTCACCAGGCGGGGGCTGACAAGATCCACGAGTTCCTCGGCTGGTGCCAGGAGTTGGGCGTCAAGGTGGTCACGCTCTACATGCTGTCCACGGACAACATGAACCGCTCCAGCGAGGAGCTGGACCTCCTGATGGGCATCATCGCCAACACCCTTGACCGGCTGGACGAGGACGCAAATATCTCCGTGCACGCCATGGGTGCGCCCGAACTGCTGCCCGACTACCTCGCCGAGCGGCTCACCAAGCTGACGGCCAGGACCCCAGTGCGGGAAAAGCTGCACGTCAACGTCGCCGTAGGGTACGGCGGCCGCAGGGAGATCGTCGACGCCGTCCGTGAACTGCTGCACGACGCCGTCGCCAAGGGCATGGATATCTCCAAACTTGCCGACGACCTCTGCGTCGATGACATCTCGCGCTTCCTCTACACCCGGGGCCAGCCTGACCCGGACCTGGTGATCCGGACGTCCGGGGAGCAGCGGCTGTCCGGATTCCTCATGTGGCAGAGCGCCTACAGCGAGTTCTACTTCTGCGAGGCCCTGTGGCCGGCCTTCCGCAAAGTGGATTTCCTCCGCGCCCTCCGGGACTACGCCGGCCGGCAGCGGCGCTTCGGCGCCTGACGTCGGCGGTTCACCGCAATTTCACGCCGCCGTAACAGGAATCGCCGGGCAATGATTGCGGAAATTACCTGGAGTGGATTTAGGTTATATCCATCAGCAGGCAAAACCGCCGGCTGATCGGGGAGGCCAGTACATGGAGCGAAACATCGCACCGGTTGTATGGGAGGCCGGACCCGGCCTCGTGGCCGAGCCGCCTCACCAATAACAAAGCCGGGCTGGGCCCGGGGCTGGAGTCGATGTGGCTACTTCTGAAAAACTGCACGAGGTCCTTTCCGACCAGGCAGGAAAAGCTACCTCTCGCGCCGCGCGAGCCACTACACAAACCGGTTCAGCAATTGATGCTGAGGCCGGTTTTGCCGTCTCCGGAAGGGAAACCCTCATCCACACGTTCGTGATCGACACCTCCGTCCTCCTGTCCGACCCGCGCGCGCTGCTCCGGTTCGCGGAACACGAAGTCATCGTCCCCGTAGTGGTCATCACCGAACTCGAAGCCAAACGCCACGACCCCGAGCTGGGGTACTTTGCCCGCAAGGCCCTGCGGCTCCTTGACGACCTCCGGGTCAAGCACGGCGGCCTGAACGAGCCCATTCCCATCGGCGACGAGGGCGGGACGCTCACCGTGGAGCTCAACCACATCTCCGCGGAAGTGCTGCCCCTGGGGTTCCGCAGCGGGGACAACGACAGCCGGATCCTCGCCGTCGCAAAGAACCTCGCCAACGAGGGCAGGAATGTCACGGTGGTCTCCAAGGACCTGCCGATGCGGGTCAAGGCATCCGCCATGGGCCTGACGGCGGATGAGTACCGCAACGAACTGGTCAAGGACTCCGGCTGGACCGGAGTGGCCGAGCTCGAAGCCAACGAACAGGAAATCTCCACCCTGTACGGCCACGAGCCCGTCTTCATTCCGGCCGCCGCTGAACTGCCCGTCAACACCGGCCTTGTCCTGCTCTCCAACCGGGGCTCGGCCCTGGGCCGCGTGGGGGCGGACAAGCAGGTACGCCTGGTCAAAGGCGACCGTGACGTGTTCGGCCTGCACGGCAGGTCTGCCGAGCAGCGGCTGGCGATCGACATGCTGATGGATCCCTCCGTCGGCATCGTCTCCATCGGCGGCCGGGCCGGCACCGGAAAGTCCGCGCTCGCCCTCTGCGCAGGCCTGGAAGCTGTGCTGGAACGCCGTGAGCACCGCAAAGTGATTGTCTTCCGGCCCCTGTTCGCCGTTGGCGGGCAGGAACTGGGCTACCTGCCGGGATCCGAGTCGGAGAAGATGAACCCCTGGGCGCAGGCGGTGTTTGACACCCTGGGCGCCCTGGTCAGCCAGGAAGTGGTGGAAGAGGTCATGGACCGCGGCATGCTCGAGGTCATGCCCCTCACCCACATCCGCGGACGCTCCCTCCACGACGCCTTCGTCATCGTCGATGAGGCCCAGTCCCTGGAAAAGAACGTCCTGCTCACCGTCATGAGCCGCATCGGCCAGAACTCCAAGATCGTGCTCACCCACGACGTCGCCCAGCGCGACAACCTCCGCGTCGGCCGGCACGACGGAATCGCCGCCGTCGTCGAAACCCTGAAAGGTCACCCGCTCTTCGGCCACATCACCCTGACCCGTTCGGAGCGCTCGCCGATCGCAGCCTTGGTGACGGAACTCCTCGAAGGGTAGGTCACCTGCGAAAGGGGCCGTGGCCGGGCTCGCCGGGCCACGGCCCTACCTTATGTGCAGGAACCGCGCCGCCGCTTCGTGGCCTTGGACCTCGAGTGTCCAGTCCGGGCGGTTGAACCTTTCCGGGGTGAGGCGGACGTGCTGCACTGTTTGGACTTCGGTGCCCCACATTTTGCGGGAGGTGCCGTTCAGCTCATAGCCGAGTGACCGGGAGACGCCAAGGGAGGCTGCGTTCCAGTCGGCTGCTTCCGACTCGGCAACCTCGGCGCCCAGCCAATCGAAGGCCCAGAGCGCGACGGCGGCACGCATCTCCTTGCCCAGGCCGCGGCCCTGGACGGACTGCCTGAGCCAGGAGCCGGTAGTGACTGTCCTGAGGGACGCGAAGTCCTTGGCACCGACGTCCTGGCAGCCGACAAATTCGGCATCATGCCAAATCCCCAGCAACAAGGTCCAGGATTCGGGCGTGCATCCGGCCCGGCAGCGCCAGTACCAGCGGGCCATGTTCGGTCCCAGCTCATCCTCCGGCAACCCGGTCCAGGGCGTGCTGAAGGGGTTCCTGCCGTTTTCATGGATGCCGCTGCGGGCGGCGTCCACAGCCGCAGGAATGTCCAGGTCAGTGATGGGCCTGAGCTCCAGGCGCGGGGTAGCCAGCCTTAGATCGAACAAGGGCCAGACGGAGCTCAGCGTAGTCATCCGCGAAGCCTAGCCGATCAGCGCTGGTCGGGCCGTGTCAACGGGTGATGTACTCAAGCGGGAATGTCCCAGGTGATGTGCCTGCGGACGTCGGTGAGGTTCATGGATTCCGCCAGGAACAGGTCGTCCAGCATGTATTCATCCACGGCGATGATGCGCAACCAGTGCCCGTGTTCCGCCGTTTCCGGCTCGAGCGACTGGCTGGACACGCAAACCCCCGTGCCGACGTCCAGGCGAAGCCGCGACCGGCCGGCAAGACAGAGCGGAGCAGCAGGGTCGCCGGGATGGTAGGCGGGATTGGCAGCCGCCTCAGCCTCGAGGACCCGCCGGCCCTCGTGCTCGGCGAACCGGACCTGGAGTATGTCCAGGGCATTGCTCCCGGGAAACTCGAGGGGCACTGGGGCGTTGCCGGCGAGCTCCACGGGGTCGAGCGCAGCCGAGAAACGCCCGTTGCCGAAGCCGGGCTCGCCGTAGGCTGCCTCTGGCCGCCGCCGCACCAGCCCGGCGTCGTCGTACACGGGGGTCACCAGGTGCGGGGGCAGGAGCCAGGACTTCCGGGTGGCGCTGACGTAGAAAATGTCCCGGGAATCGTTGATGCCCGTTGTGCTGTAAAGGATCTGCCCGTCGGGGCTTTCCAGCCGCAGCGCCCCCGGGCGGCGCAGCCAGGCCCGGACAAAGGGAGCGGCGGGATCCGGCGCCCCGTCAAAGGGCTGGTCCCAGTATTCGAAGCGCAGCGACTGCCATCTCCAAGGCGAGGACCGGCACAGGTTCCGGAACATGGTTGCGAGGTCCGCGGGGGCGGCGGTCTCGGCTTGCGCCCCGTGACGGGCGTCCCAGGTCGACATATCCACATTTTACGCGGGCGTGATACGGCGGGAATGGCCGGATCCAGTAGCATCCGAGGGGTGATTGGACGATTGGGTGAGCTCTGGCAGTACAGTCCGCCTGCCTTCTGGCTGGTGCTGGCGGCCTGCCTCTACTTTGCCGTGATGGCGGTCCGGCTCACCATCATCGACGTCCGGCACCACCTGCTGCCCAACCGGATTGTCTTTCCCTCCTATGCAGTGGCAGGAGTCCTTTTGCTGGCGGCCGCCGCCGTTGCGTGGGCTAGCCCCGCCCAGGCAACAGTGGACAGCACGGCCGGATTCCTGGCCGTTCCGGCGCTCCGCGTCCTGGCCGGAGCGGGGACCCTGTGGCTCTTTTACTTCATCCTGCGCTTTGTTTATCCCGCGGGAATGGGTTTCGGCGACGTCAAGCTCGCCGGAGTGCTGGGCCTGTACCTTGGCTACCTCGGGTGGGGCCACCTGTTCGCGGGGACCTTCCTTGCCTTCCTGCTGGGCGGATTGTGGTCCCTGGCGCTCCTTGGGGCCCGGCGGGGAACACTGAAATCATCCATCCCGTTCGGTCCGTTCATGCTTGCTGGAACGGCCGCCGCCATGCTGCTGCCGGCCTGAAAGGTTTTTGCCTTCGGTAGGCTGGCGGTATGCCTGCACCCGAATATGTCCTGAAGCTTCGCAAGAAGATTGGCAATGACCCCCTCTGGGTTCCCGGCGTCCGGGGCGTGGTGATCGACGATACCGGCAGGATCCTGCTGGCCCAGCGGGCAGACAACCGGCAATGGGCACTCATCAGCGGCATGCTGGACCCGGGGGAGCAGCCTGCCCGCGGCCTGGTGCGGGAGATCTTCGAGGAAACGGCGGTTATAGCGGAAGCCGAACGCGTGGTGTCAGTGGGCGCAGTAGGCCCTGTGACCTACCCCAACGGTGATGTCTGCGAGTTCCTGGACGTGGTGTTTTTGTGCCGTTACGTGGCCGGCGAAGCCAGGGTCAATGACGATGAATCCCTGGCGGTTGGCTGGTTTGGCCTCGACGAACTCCCCGACCTGATGCCCGGGCACCTCACCAGCATCCGCCAGGCGCTGGCGCCGTCAGGAAACGTGCACTTCGAGCCATAAGCCGGCCAGCTCGAACCGGACAGGGCGCCGGAACTGAACTTCTCCCCGCCGCGGATCCGGTCAAACCTGCAGCCAGCGCCACCAGCGCGGCTGCTCCGGTTCCGGCGTCGGTTCCGGTTCCGGCTCTTCGCCCAGGGCGAGCGCGGCCTCGACGATATCGTCCGCGGTAAGCGTCATCACGGCCTCACGGTCGAGCGCGTCGAGGCTTTGTTCCTCGTCGAGCGAGAGCCGCAACGCCTGGCGGTTCAGCGCCTGCTCGAACAGTGTGCGCGCAAACCGTGCGTTGCCGGAGTCCTCGCCCGCGTGGAGCCCGGTGAAGATGCGGCGCAGCATCTGGTCCGCACCCGGCTCCAGGGTGTACTCGTGCTGGGCCAGCATCTGGTGGAAGATCGTCTGGAGCGCGTCGACGGAGTAGTCGGGGAACGTGATCTCGCGGGCGAACCGTGAGCGCAGCCCGGGGTTCGAGAGCAGGAAGGACTCCATCAGCTGCGGGTAACCAGCCACGATCACCACCAGGCGATGGCGGTGGTCCTCCATCCGCTTGAGCAGGACCTCGATCGCCTCGGGGCCGAAGTCCATCCGGCCGTCCTCGGGAGCCAGCGCGTAGGCCTCGTCGATGAACAGGACACCGTCCAGGGCACGCCGGATCACCCGGTCGGTCTTGATGGCGGTTTGACCGACGTACTGTCCCACCAGGCCTGAACGGTCGACCTCGACCAGGTGGCCTTTCTGCAGCAGGCCGACCGCGCGGTACATCTCGGCCAGGAGCCTCGCCACGGTGGTCTTGCCAGTGCCCGGGTTGCCGAGGAACACCAGATGCTGTGACGTGGCCACCTCCGGCAGGCCGTGCGCCTTACGGCGGGCCTGGACCTGGAGCAGTGCGACGAGGGCCCGCACCTGTTCCTTCACGGTCTCCAGCCCGACCAGGGCGTCGAGCTCGGCCTGGACCTCGGACAGCGGCCGGGCCGGTCCGGGCCTGGCACCGATGAAATCGCCGACCAGGTCATCGACCCGCTCCGATCCGGGCAGCTTGAGCTGATCGGCAAGGTGGCCGATGGTTTCGCGCAGGTCGTCAAGCGGATGGCGGCTGGGAGCCATGCATCCACTGTAGTACCCAAATGCAAGGGCGGGGCAGAAACTGCAGCTCAGCGGCCGCCATCCGAGCTTAAGTACGACGGCGGCCGGTACCTTCCGTGCGAAAGGTACCGGCCGCCGTCGGACGCTAAGCGGTTAGTGCGATGGGGCTCAGGCCTTGTGGGCCGGGGACGTCATGGTGGTGACGTCCAGTGCCTTGTCGAGGTCGGCCTCCGAGACCTTGCCGTCGCCTTCGCCGACGAAGCCGAGCTTTTCGGTGGCCTGGCGGATGGTCAGGCCCTCCTTGACGGCGGTCTTGGCGATCTTGGCGGCGTTCTCGTAGCCAATGTATTTGTTCAGCGGGGTCACGATGGACGGCGAAGCCTCGGCCAGGAAGCGGGCGCGTTCCACGTTGGCCGTGATGCCGTCGATCATCTTGTCCGCCATCACGCGGCTGGTGTTGGCCAGCAGGCGGATGGACTCGAGCAGGTTGGCGGCCATGACCGGGATGCCCACGTTGAGCTCGAAGGCGCCGTTGGTGCCGGACCAGGCGATGGCCGTGTCGTTGCCGATGACCTGGGCGGCGACCATGATGGAGGCTTCGCAGATGACCGGGTTGACCTTGCCGGGCATGATGGAGGAGCCGGGCTGCAGGTCCGGGATGGCGATTTCGCCGAGGCCCGTGTTGGGGCCCGAACCCATCCAGCGAAGGTCGTTGTTGATCTTCATGAACGAGATGGCGATGTTGCGCAGCTGGCTGGAGGCCTCGATCAGGCCGTCACGGTTTGCCTGGGCCTCGAAGTGGTCGCGGGCCTCGGTCAGCGGCAGTCCGGTGTCCGTGGCCAGCAGCTCGATGACGCGCTCGGGGAAGCCGGCAGGGGTGTTGATGCCGGTGCCCACGGCGGTGCCGCCCAGCGGGACCTCCGCAACGCGGGGGAGCGAGGCGTTGATGCGCTCGATGCCGTAACGGACCTGGGCTGCGTAGCCGCCGAACTCCTGGCCCAGGGTCACCGGGGTGGCGTCCATGAGGTGGGTGCGGCCGGACTTGACGACGTCCTTGAACTCGACGGCTTTGCGCTCCAGCGATTCGGCCAGGTAGCCCAAGGCGGGAATGAGGTCGTTGATCAGTGCGGAGGTGGCCGCAACGTGCACGGACGTGGGGAACACGTCGTTGGAGGACTGCGAGGCGTTGACGTGGTCGTTGGGGTGGACCACCTTGTCGCTGCCGGCGGCCTTGAGCGCACGGGTGGCCAGTTCGGCCAGGACCTCATTGGTGTTCATGTTCGAGGACGTGCCGGAGCCGGTCTGGAACACATCGATCGGGAAGTCGCCGTCGTACTTGCCGGCGGCCACCTCGTCGGCTGCGTCTGCGATCGCCTTGGCCAGCTCGCCGTCGAGCACGCCCAGTTCTGCGTTGGCCTGGGCAGCGGCCTTCTTGACCCGGGCCAGGGCCTCGATGTGGGTGCGCTCCAGCGTCTTGCCGGAGATGGGGAAGTTCTCCACTGCCCGCTGCGTCTGCGCGCGGTACAGTGCGTTCACGGGGACGCGGACTTCGCCCATCGTGTCATGTTCAATGCGGAACTCTTCAGTGGAAGTCATGGGGCTAGCTTATGGCGGAGGGGCGCCGCATCGAAAACCGTTAAGTGGGGGCTGCCGGCGGTCCGCTGGACCGCCGGCAGGTGGCTCCTAGAGCTCGCCGATTCCGTAAACCAGGTCCGCGCGGCCTTCTGCCAGCCGGTAGGAAAGTCCAACGACGGCGGTGCGGCCGCCCTCGATTGCGTCCGAAATCACACGGGAGCTGTCCGCAAGGCGCTGTGACGTCTGCTTGACGTGCTCCACCACCATGTCGTTGACCTCGGGCTGGTCGTTGCGCAGGGACGTCAGCACGGAGGGAGTAATGCGCTCCACGAGGTCCCGGATGAAGCCCGCCGGCATCTCGCCTGTCTCCACAGCGTCCTTGGTGGCCGTGACGGCGCCGCAGCTGTCGTGCCCGAGGATGACGATCAACGGTACGTTCAGTACTCCGACGCTGTACTCCAGGGAGCCCAGGACGGCGTCGTCAATGACCTGGCCGGCGGTGCGGACCACGAAGACGTCGCCCAGGCCGACGTCGAAAATGATCTCGGCCGCGAGCCGGGAATCGGAGCAGCCGAAGATGACGGCGAAAGGGTTCTGCGTCTCTACCAGCGACGACCGCCGGGAGGCGTTCTGGTTCGGGTGGGAGGATTCGCCGTTGACAAAACGTTCGTTGCCTTCGCGCAAACGGCGCCAGGCCAGTGCAGGAGTCAGATAAGTCGTCACGGCCCTTACCTTACGGCGTGGCGCTGGCCGAAGGGGAAACTGTGACGGTGGGGCCGCTGTCGATGGACTTCACGACGGCGTCCGCCAGGGTGGCGAATTCGTCCAGTTGTGCGGCGCCCGAGAGGATGACGGTGGTGCCCCGGTAGGCGAGCACCAGCGACTTTTCACCCTTGCCGGTGTCCCGCAGCTCCCACTCCTGCCCGCCCGCGTTCCGGGAACCTGTGACGGGCGCGTTCTTTGTCTGCTGCAGCAACCAGGTGGGGTTGGCGCTCTTGGTCTGGACCAGGCCGATGAAGGAGCCCTTGGGCGTCAGGTACCCAACCTCCCAGGCGGCCACCCCGCTGCCTGTCCCGGCCTCCCAGCGGGCGTAGTTTGCCCGGAACGCGTTGCCGGTATCCGGGGCAACGGGTGTGAATCCTGCCACATCCGCGGCGTTCCGGGCGACAGCGGCGACGTCGATGTCCGGCCGGTAGCCCTCGCTCTTGGGCTGGGGATTCATCAGGACGACCGGCAGGAAGGCGGCGATGCTGAGGACCAGGGCAATGATCATGCCGATCACGGAAGCGTTGGCACGCTTGGCCGCTGCGGCCGGAATGACAGGCTTTACCGGCGCATCCGCCCTGCTGCCGGCGGAACGGGATCGCCCTTCCGGCCCTGGCTGGCCGGTGTTCGGGCTGGTGGTTTCCTGCATGTCATTCACCCCTCCATAGTCCCCCATCGGGGACCATGACTTCCATTCGGCCGGATCCCGCGCCGGCGGGCTGCAGTGCGCACATTGCGCGGGCGCGTCATGCACCGCCCCGCGCCGCGGCGCCGCGACTATGATCGGTAACAGAGGAATCACCGCTCAGCTCCCGGCTGGCGGGTTCAATGATCGCCACTCGAAGAAGAGGTTCACGTGTCACCAGCGTCCATGACCCAGAAGTACTCCACGCTTTCCCCGTCGCTCGCCGTCGGCATTGATGAGCCCGACCGCAACCTTGCCTTGGAACTGGTCCGCGTCACCGAGGCCGCGGCCATCGCCGGCGGACACTGGGTCGGTTTCGGTGACAAGAACAAGGCCGACGGCGCCGCCGTGGACGCCATGCGCTCCTTCCTGCAGACCGTCCACTTCAACGGCGTCGTGGTCATCGGTGAAGGCGAGAAGGACGAAGCGCCCATGCTGTTCAACGGCGAACGCGTCGGCGACGGCACCGGCCCGGAGGTGGACGTCGCCGTCGACCCCATCGACGGAACCCGGCTGACCGCCCTGGGCATCAACAACGCGCTTGCAGTGCTGGCTGTTGCCGAGCGCGGCTCCATGTTCGACCCCTCCGCGGTGTTCTACATGGAAAAGCTCGTCACCGGACCCGAAGCAGCTGACATGGTGGACCTGCGCCTGCCTGTCAAGCAGAACCTGCACCTGATCGCCAAGGCCAAGGGCGTGAAGGTGAACCAGCTCAATGTCATGATCCTGGACCGTGACCGCCACCGCCCGCTGGTGGAGGAGATCCGGGAAGCCGGTGCACGCACCAAGTTCATCATGGACGGCGACGTCGCCGGTGCCATTGCCGCAGCACGTTCAGGTACCGGTGTGGACGCCCTGATGGGCATCGGCGGCACCCCTGAAGGCATCGTGGCGGCCTGCGCCATCAAGTCCCTCGGCGGCGTGATCCAGGGCCGCCTCTGGCCCACCAGCGACGAAGAGAAGCAGAAAGCAATCGACGCCGGCCACGACCTGGAGCGGGTGCTCTCCACCAACGACCTCGTCTCCAGCGACAACTGCTACTTCGCGGCCACCGGCATCACGGACGGCGACCTGCTCAAGGGTGTCCGGTACTCCAAGGACAAGGTCCTGACCCAGTCCATCGTGATGCGTTCCAAGTCCGGGACCATCCGCTTTGTTGAGGGCGAGCACCAGGCCAGCAAGTGGGAAGGCTACGCCCGCAAGAACTAGCCACAGCTCCCGCTGGTTGCGGCAGCCCCCGGTGCGCCTGGTGCGCACCGGGGGCTTTGGCGTTAAGGGCTTGGTATAGGGTTTAAGCCATGATTCCTGCTGTTGTGCCCTGTACTGACCGCGCCCGTTGGGACGAAAACGTCGACCGGTTCCAGGGGCATCCGCAACAGCTGTGGGGATGGGGTGAGACCAAGGAGGCACACGGCTGGTCCGTAGACCGCGTGCTCGTCCAGGCCGGCGATGAGACCATTGGCTGCGCCCAGCTCCTGGTCCGCCGGCTTCCGTTCCCGTTCAAGGCGCTGGTCTACGTTCCCCGTGGTCCGATGTGTACGGTGGAGAACGCCCAGGTGGTGCTCAACCGCCTGGCCGAATACGCCGCATCCCGCCACCACGGTGTCGCCCTGAGCATCGAACCCGATTGGGACCGCGGGTCTGCCTTTGCCGGGGCCGTCGCCGCCGCGGGCTTCCGGGAGACGACCAACACGGTGCTCATTCCCCGCACGCTCATCCTTGACCTCACCCGGTCCGATGACGAGCTGATGGCAGAGATGTCAAAATCCACCCGCGCCAACATCCGAAAGGCGATGCGCAGCGACGTGGAATTCCGCAAGGTCAAAAACGACTCCGAACTGGCGCAGGTGCTGGCCATTTATCATGAAACGGCGGAACGGGCCGGCTTCGGCATCCACGAAGACCAGTACTACCGCGACATCTTCCGGAACCTGGGGGACGCATCCCCGATCATTGCAGCGTTCGACGGCGAGCAGATGCTGGCGTTCACCTGGCTCTCCCGCAGCGCCTCAACCGCCTTCGAGCTGTACGGCGGGGTGTCCTCCGAAGGGCAGAAACAGCGCGTGAACTACGGCGTGAAGTGGGCGGCACTGCAGTCGATGCGGGAGGACGGCTGCCGCCGCTACGACTTCAACGGCCT
Source organism: Arthrobacter sp. E70 (assembly GCF_058266945.1). Taxonomy (NCBI): domain Bacteria; kingdom Bacillati; phylum Actinomycetota; class Actinomycetes; order Micrococcales; family Micrococcaceae; genus Arthrobacter; species Arthrobacter sp. E70. Next base: position 318,770 of record NZ_JBYQFR010000004.1, read on the forward strand.
GCTGAACGACGGCATTTCCGACTTCAAGAAGCAGTTCGCCAAGCACGAAGACATGCTGCTGGGGACGTGGGAGAAGCCGCTGTCGCCGTTCTACCCCGCATACGCGCAGGCCATGCCGCTGGCCCGGAAGGGGCTGCAGACGGCCCGCCGGCTCGCCAAAGGCGCGGCAGGGCGCGCCACTGCCCTGCTGCGGCGCGGCTAAGCCGGGCTAAAGCCCGGTGGTCACCGCGAAGGCGAGGGCCGGTCCCGTGCTGCCGGCCACCCGGTGCACGTTGACCGGCGCTTCCGCCGCCGCCACAAAGGCGCTGCCGCCGCGTGCGAGCTCCAGGTCGCCCTTGGGGGAGTCAAGGTAAACGGCACCATCGAGCACGATGACTACCGCCGGACCGGCCTGGGCCAGCGGAACGGGGCCGGCCTCCGGGCCCAGCTCGATGCGCTGCAGCTGGAACTCCCCGAACGGCGGACGGAACAGCTCCTGGTCCATGACGGTCCTTTCAGCACTGACCATCGGCACGGCCACGGGGTGGAAGTCGATGGTGCGCAGGAGCTCGGGAACATCGACAAACTTCGGTGTCAGGCCGCCTCGCAGGACATTGTCCGATGACGCCATGACCTCCACGCCCAAACCGTGAAGGTAGGCGTGCACATTCCCTGCCGGCAGGTAGACCGCCTCTCCCGGCTGCAGGGAGATCCTGTTCAGCAGCAGCGAGATCAGGACCCCGGGGTCGCCAGGGTACTTCTCGTTGAGGCTGATGACGGTCCGCAGCTCGGTTTCATACGGAGCCAGCGGCGCCCCTGAGAGCAGGGCGGCGACCACGAGCGCGGTTTCCTCCGCCACGGCTTGGCCGCCGGTGATCAGCCGTTCAAAGGCCCGGTGCAGGCCCTCGCCCTCGTCCTCGGCGGAGAGATCGTCAAGGAGGGCCTGGATGAGCGCCGGGGACTGGCCGCCCCCGGTGAGTGCCTCCGCAACATGCACCAGGATCTTCCGGGTCTCAGCCGCCGACCGGAACCCGCACAGTGCCTCGAAGGGCGTCAGGGCGAAGATCATCTCGGGCTTGTGGTTGTCATCCCGGTAATTCCGGTTCGCGGCGTGGGGATCCACCCCCGCTTCGTTTTCACGTGCGAAACCGGCCCTGGCCTGCTCCAGGCTGGGGTGGACCTGGAGGGAAAGCGGCTGGGCGGCGGCCAGGATCTTGGCCAGGAAGGGCAGCCGGGGGCCAAAAGCGGCCACTGATTCGGCTCCCAGGAAGTGTTCCGGGTCGGATGCGATCAGGGCGTCGAGCGGCCTGTGCGTCCCGTCCTCCGGCACTTGCGCCACCGAGGGCGAATCGGGATGCGCCCCGATCCAAAGCTCCGCCTCCGGTTGTCCCGATTCGGGCCGGCCAAGCAGCGAGGCGATCGCCGTCGTCGAACCCCAGGCGTAGTTCCGGAGGACGTTCTCAATCTCGTACAAGGATGGTTCCGTTTCCCTAGCTTGTCATGGGTGCTGTTACAGTGCGGCGCACTGCCCGTTGGTGGCCACGAGGTCGCGGATGGCCTGCTCGTTGCCCTCGCGCTTGAGCTCGTTGAGCATCTCCTCGGTGATGGGCTCGCCGTCGGGGGTGGTGGTCACGGGCGTGAAGTCCGACGGCGCCGGTGACTCCTGCGCAAGGCCTCCCGTGTAGGGCCGGGGGAGGAGCGCGGGGGCGCGGCCGGCCGCCTGCAGGTGTCCCGCACCCGCCGCCGGCGCCACGATGGCGTCGTCCTGCACCCCGGAAGCCGGGCCGGAAGCCTGCGGCCCGGAGGCGGAGGCCAGCAGCTGGTCAACGCGTGCGTGGATCTCGTCGAAATCAGGGTTCGTGGAGAACGTCGGATCGAAGTCCGGCGGCCCAAGGGTGAGCCGTTTGGCCTCCTTGCCCTTTGCCTTCATGGCCAGGTCAAGGAAGCTGCCCAGCTGTGAGGAGGAGATGTTGGAATCCACCACCTTGGTTCCGGCATCTGCGATGTCTTCGAACTTGGCCAGCAAAGTGGCGGGGTCAAGCTGCTTGAGCATGGCCTGCTGGACGCACTGCTGGCGGGCAATCCGCGCGTAATCATCCACGAATTCCCGGGAGCGGCCGTACCAGAGGGCGTGGTAGCCGTCCAGCGTGTTGTCGCCGGCAGGGATCCAGCCCAGGGGCATACCGTGGATGCCGTTGACCTCATCGATGGTCTCGCCGCTGATCGGGACCCAGCCGCCGGCCTTGATCCGGATACCGCCCATGGCGTCGATGAGCTTGGAAAAGCCATCCATGTCGACCAGGACGTAGGCCTGGATGTCCATGCCCAGCGTTCCGGACACGGCCTCAAGGGTGGCCTGTGCGCCGGGATCGGCAACGCCGGGGTAGAGGTCGGCGTGTTCGTTGGTGACCTCTGTGTTTATGGCGTTGATGAGGCACTCGTCTCCGCAGTCATACCCGTCGGGGTAGATCTTGCGCATGGGCGAATCAGCGCTGAACTGGGCGTTCTGGAAGTTCCGGGGGATGGAGATAATGGCTGTCTGGCCGGTCTTGGCGTCCACGCTCAACACGGAAAGGCTGTCCGGGCGGCGCCCGGTGCGGTCGTCACCGGCGTCACCACCGATCATCAGGAAGTTGTAGCGTCCCTCCACCGGTTCGATGGCGGGGCCCGACGAGAAGATGCTGCCAATCGCGTTCCGGCCCACGTTCAGCAAGTAGGCCGCGTAACCCAGGGAGCCGCTGCCCAGGACCAGCGCCAACACCAGGGCTATGCCGACGGCGGGCCGCGCCGACGGTGCCAGCAGGACGGGGCGGATCAGGCGGAGGGTGTTCACGAACAGGACCGTCCAGCCCACAGCGAGGGCCGCCAGGAGCAGCACCACGAGCAGCGACGTGACAGGGTTGGTGATGATGCTGATGAGCAGGGTGCGGTTAAGCAGCAGCAGGACCAGTGCCAGGAGAAGGGCCACCCAGGCGCAGAGCGTCACGCGCAGTGCGATCCGGCCCAGCCTGCGGTCGCCGGCCACCAGCTGGGCGCTGCCGGGGACCAGGAGCGTCAGCAGGACCAGCACGAACGCGCGTTTGGTTCGGACCTTGGGGGAGGCGCTGGCCGGATACCGTACGGGGTCCGTCAGGAGCGCTCCCGGCCCGGTCTGCGGCACGTTGCTGCTGGCCATGCCCGCCGCCCTAACGGCTGCCCCGGAGGGTGCCCGGGCCTTCGGCGAAGACCTCGCTCACTTTCTGCCGGAGGTTGGCGCCCTTGCGGCTGGCCACGGCATTCAGGTCGGCGGCGAAGTCCAGGAGATCCGCACGCAGCGAAGCGGCGAGCTCATCCGTGCCGGAGGCAAGCATGCGCACGGCCAGGAGACCTGCGTTGCGGGCCCCTGCGATGGACACGGTTGCCACTGGAACTCCGGCAGGCATTTGGACAATGGAAAGGAGGGAGTCCATGCCGTCCAGGGTCTTCAATGGCACCGGAACCCCGATGACCGGGAGCGGCGTCACGCTGGCCAGCATGCCCGGCAGGTGCGCGGCACCGCCGGCACCCGCGATGATCACCCGCAAGCCGCGCTCGTGCGCCGTCTGGCCATACCGGATCATCTCTGTGGGCATCCGGTGGGCCGAGACCACGTCCGCCTCGAACGGGATTCCAAATTCGGCCAGGGCGTCCGCCGCAGCCTCCATGACGGGCCAATCGGAGTCGGAACCCATCACCAGGCCGACCAGGGGACTGGTTGCGGGGGCGGCTTCGGCGCTCATGCGTTCTCCTCGAAAATTACGGGCGGTTCCTCTGTCCCGGGGCGTCCGTCCCGGATGATGGCTGCCACCGCAGCCGCCCGCCGGCGCACTGAGTCGACATCCGCCGTCGAACTTCCCACCAGGTTGACGTGGCCGATTTTGCGGCCGGGACGAACGGACTTGCCGTAGCAGTGGACCTTGGCGGCCGGTTCGCTGGCCAGGGCCAAGGGGAAGGCGGCATACAGGTCCTGGTTCCCGCCGCCCAGGAAGTTCTTCATGACCGTCACGGGCGCGAGCGCATCGGTGGCGCCCAGGGGCAGATTAAGGACCGCGCGAAGGTGCTGCTCGAACTGGCTGGTGATGGAGCCGTCCTGGGTCCAGTGGCCTGTGTTGTGGGGGCGCATTGCCAGTTCGTTGATCAGGAAGCCGGCCCCCGTGCCGGGCGTCTCGAAGAGTTCCACGGCCAGGACGCCGGTGACGTCCAGTTCGGCGGCGATGCGCAGGGCGGCGTCTTCTGCAGCTGCGGCCACTTCCACCGGGATGTCCAGGGCCGGCGCGATGACCTCGTCGCAGACTCCGTCCACCTGGACGGTGTGGACCACCGGCCACGCCCGGGCTTCGCCGTCCGGCGTCCGGGCAACCAGCGCTGAAAGCTCGCGGGTGAATTCCACCTTTGCCTCGGCCAGCAGTGGGCTCATCGCGGCAAACCAATCCGCGGCGCCTTCCGCCTCCTCCGCGGAGGAGATGATGCGGACGCCCTTGCCGTCGTAACCGCCGCGCGGCATCTTCAGCACCACCGGCCACCCAGTCTCCTCGCCGAAGCGGACCAGGGCCGGGACATCGTCGACCGAAGCCCAGGCGGGATTGGGCAACTCCAGCCGGTCCACAGCCGCACGCATGACCAGCTTGTCCTGCGCGTGCTCAAGGGCTTCGGGTCCGGGCTGGACGTTGACGCCCGCCTCCCGGAGGGCGCGCAGGTGCTCCGTCGGCACGTGCTCATGGTCGAACGTCAGCACATCCAGGCCCTGGGCGAAGTCCAGGAGGGTCTGCAGGTCCTTGTAGTCACCCACCGGGGTCTCCGGTACAGCGGAAACCGCGGAGACGTCGTGGCCCTCTGCCAAAACGCGGAGTTCAAAACCGAGGGCTGTCGCGGCCGGGGCCATCATGCGCGCGAGCTGGCCGCCGCCAACTACACCTATCACTGGAAAAGTCACATGTGCCAGCCTACCGAAGTCGGCAAGGGTATCCCGCTTTTGGGCTCTGTCGGGGGAGACATTTCCCGTATTGCCGCGCCCGCCAACTGCGGTCGCCGGGGAAGCCCCAAGGTTTGGGAGCTAAAATGGGTCTTTGGCCAAGTGGCCCACAGTTCGTCACGGCCATGGAGGGTCATGTTTAGCACACTTGCAGATCGTATTCGGGGGCTTGCCTCACTCTTCTGGCGCGAAGTGGCAAAATTCGGCGCCGTAGGCGGTGTGGCATTCGTCATCGACAACGGTCTGACGTACTACCTCATGCATGGCCCCATGTCCGACAGCGAGGCCAAAGCCCGTTTTGTGGGCGCCACCGTCGCCACAGTCTTTTCCTGGATTGCCAACCGCTTCTGGACCTTCCGGCACCGGCGGCAGGCCAACATCCTCCGCGAATTTGCGATGTTCGTACTTATCAATGGCATCGGCATCGGTATTTCGACCGGCTTCACGGCATTGGCCAAGTACGGGCTCGGGATCGATAACAAGAACCTGCTGTTCCTGGCCGGCGTGGCCGGCATCCTCGTGGCTACCGTGGTCCGCTTCTTTGCTTACCGCTTCCTTGTCTTCAACCAGGAACTGGACCAGGAACCGGAGTTCTCCCACGACCACGAACTCATCGAAGCGCACCCGCATAAGGAACATGCGGCCGCCGAGCGCCAGCCGACCGCCGACCGAAGGCCGCAGGCCTAAGCCCAGGGGCGGGGTGCCCGGCTGCAGCCGGGAGCGCTTAGCTGCCGTGGATGCGCTCGTCGGCCAGCAGTCTGTCCGTGAGCGGCACGTCAGGGTGCGTCAGTACTACGGAGCCCCCTTGGTGCCACACCCCGAGGGCATCGGACAGCGCTGACTCGAGCCCCCGCTCCGCGGAGACATGCAGCCGGACCCCCTCCTCGTGGGGGAGGGCAAAGCCGCTGAGTAGATCTGCGTGCGTAATCCTGCGCCCGTCGTGGGTCACCAGTGCACAGGCTTCCGGATCAGGATCGCCGTGCGGCATGAACACGTCGCCGTGCGAACGTACCTCTGCTGCGTAGTCGATGCAGCCGTGCGGAAGGTCCCCGGTCCACCTCATGGCGAGTGCGGGCAGCGCCACGGCGATGACGGCGCCGTACTGTTCCTTAACCTGGGCCGGTTCATCCGTGGCCAGGAAATCCGCCGGGGCGTCGTCAAGTATCAGTTCGAGTCCAAGCTGCCAGCCGGCCAGCGCCCACACCATGGATTTCCAGTGGGCCGGAAGGCCCAGCCGGAGCCGCATGCCTGGCTCGGCGTCGAGCTCGTCCTGCAGCAGGTTGCTGGTCTTCGCCACCCAGTTGTCCAGCACCCGGCCGGAAAGCTCCACGCGCTCCGAGTCGGGGCCGTACCAGGTGAGGCGCGGTGCGGTGGAATTGCCCGAGCGCAGGAGTGCCGTCAGGTCGGTGGCGGGGATAGTCGTCATGGCTCCATCCTGCCATTGGCACCGTGGGACGTCACTGCGGTCCGCATGCCTGCCGGGGACGGAGCGAAGGCGAAGTGATTCTTATCACATCCGATGCTAAGCGTGCTTGCTATTTTCTGGCGGAGCGGGTATTTTCCCGCTATTGAGCGTTTTTTCGGGGTAAAAGTCCCCGGTTGCCCCTGGCTGGGCTCCATGCCTGCGCCTGGTCTCAAAAATTCCCGGGCGTGGCGTGCCGGATGTTCCCAGGTTCCACTGATTATTATCCCGGCCACGGCTTGACTCGCCCTAGTTACACACGTGTAATTAGGTAACTAAAGCAATTGCGTAAATACCGGCACACAAACCGAGTGTCCACGTATCCAGGCAAGGGCTGCAACATCAGGAGGGTCGCCATGGGGCAAGCAGAGCGTATCCAGGAAGATGCCGTCGTAGCCGGTCAGGCAACGGCGAAATACCGTGCCCGGGGGGTGCCAAGCGATTGGTATGTGGACCCCGCGGATCCTGATGCGGCAGAGCGCTACAACAGGAACTCCAGCAGCGTCCTGGAGGATCAGGCCACTGCGTTCCTGGCAGCGCATGAGGCACTCCTGGAAGGCGGCGGGGACCTTGAGGACGACCTCGACCCGCCCATGGAATTGCCTGCCAGTGGACCGGCCCAGCCGGTATGGATCGGCCTGCCCCTCCAGCAGGATTTCGACGACGAGGGCGAACTGGGCTGGCAAACGGATGCCCTGTGCGCCCAGACCGACCCGGAGGCCTTTTTCCCGGAAAAGGGCGGCTCCACCCGCGACGCCAAGAAGGTATGCGGTGCCTGCAACGTTAGGTCCCAGTGCCTCGAGTACGCCCTGGCCAACGATGAGCGGTTCGGTATTTGGGGTGGCCTTTCCGAGCGTGAGCGCCGGCGGCTAAGGAAGCGAGCAATCTAATTCTTCAGGATGTTCACGTCACTGCCGTTGTGGTTGCCCACAACGGCAGTGCCTATCTGCCCAGAACTTTGTCAGCCCTGGCGAATCAAACCCGGCCGGTTGACCGTACCATCGGCGTTGACACCGGGTCCGCCGATGAGTCGATGGCCCTGCTCGGGCAAGCCCTGGGCGAAGCCAGTGTTATCCAGCACCGGGGCAAGGGCGGCATGGGGGCGGCCGTCTCGGCTGCCCTTGAAACCCTTGCGCAGTCCCACGGAACCCTGGAAGACAGGACCGAGTGGATTTGGCTGCTCCACGATGACGCCGCCCCGGCGCCGGAAGCCCTCGCTGAACTCCTGGGCGCAGTAGAGCGGGCTCCCTCGGTCACCGTGGCCGGTTGCAAGCAACTCGACTGGCACGAACCCCGGAAGCTGATAGACGTAGGACTATCCACCAGCCGCTGGGCTGAGCGGCTCACCCTCATTGACGCTGATGAGCTGGACCAGGGACAGTACGACGGCCGCACGGACACTTTCGCGGTTAACTCCGCGGGGATGCTGGTACGCCGGGACGTCTGGGAACACCTCGGCGGCTTCGACCCCGCCCTGCCAGGCAGCGGCGACGACGTCGACTTCTGTTGGCGGAACCGGCTAGCGGGCCACCGCGTGGTGGTGGTCCCGGCCGCCCGGATGTTCCATGTGGCCCACCGCCCGCATGCACTGGGGAACCCCGCGGCGGCACGCAAGGCCCAGGTCCACCTGCGCCTGAAGCACAGCACACCATGGATGGTCCCCGTCCATGCCGTCGGCGCGCTTCTCGGCAGTCTCTTCAAAGTCATTCTGAGCATTGTCGTCAAGGATCCGGGGCACGGCATCAGCCAACTCCTTGCCACCTGCGCTGCCCTCGGCCGGCCGCGGGCCGTGACCAAGGCAAGGCTGGCAGCGCGCCGGACCCGGCGGATCCGCAGGTCCGTCATCCGCAAGCTGCAGACCCCCCGCCGCGAGGTCTGGAGCCACCGCCGGTCCCTGATGGAGGCGCTCGGATCGGACGGATCGAGCGCCGATGACCTCGTCCAGGATCCCCTGGCCCACCAGCCCACCGGCGACGCTGCAGACGACTTTGCATCCCTGGCAGTAAGCAAACGGGGCTGGGTGGGCAATGGTGCACTGGCGGCCATTATCATCGCCTCAGTAGCCTCGCTCCTGGCTCTGGCAGGCCTGTTCCGTGCCGATGCCGTCACCGGCGGTGCCCTGATTCCGGTCTCGGCAACGCTGGGTGACATTTGGCACAACGCCTCAAGCTGGTGGGTGAGCCTTGGCGCCGGGCTTCCCGGACGGGGGGATCCGTTCGGCTACGTGCTCTGGATCCTCGGCGTCCTCGGCGGCGGAGATGCCAACGCTGCCATGGCCTGGCTGCTCCTGCTGGCGGCGCCGCTCTCGGCGCTCACTGCCTGGTTTGCCGCCGGCGGGCTCACCGTCCGGCGCCGCCTTCGCCTGACGGCCGCCCTCTTCTGGGCGGCTGCCCCCGCCCTGCAGGCTGCCCTGAACCAGGGGCGTGCAGGTGCCCTGGTTGCCCACGTCATGATCCCGTTGGTAGTCCTTGGCCTGCTGCGTGCCACAGGTTCGGCAACAGGCCACGGGCGCTTCCTCCTGTCGTCCTCCGGAGAGCAGAGAGCGGCCGAACCCTCTGCCGGCAAACCCGGCGTCAACGGGACGCCATCCTGGACGGCCGCCGCAGCGGCAGGCCTGGCGCTGGCGGCCACTACGGCGTCGGCGCCCTCACTGCTCATTCCCGCAACCGTCCTCATCGTGCTCTGCGGCCTGCTGCTGGGCCGGCGCGGCCGTACCGTGTGGTGGGCGCTGCTGCCCAGTGCCGCACTGTTCATCCCGTTTGCACTCACCGCCCTTGACCGGCCCCGCGCACTCCTGGCAGACCCGGGGCTGCCGCTGGCGTTCAGCGCCGCCCCGCTGTGGCAGCAGTTCCTGGGCCAGCCACTGCAATTCGATCCGGCGGCCGGCCTGCAGGGACTGGCCGCCTTTGCCGGCGGGACAGGGCCATGGGCCCTGTTGCTGGCCGTTCTCGTGGCAGCGCCGGTACTGGTCCTTGCCATCGTCGGCCTTTTCATCCCAGGGCGCCGGAACGGCGCAGCCAGGTGGTTCTGGATCGCAGCGGTCATCGCGTTGGCGTCGGGCTGGCTCGCCAGCCACGTCGTCACGGGCATGAACGCGGACAGTTTAGTGACACCCTTTACCGGGCCTGCCGTGTCCGCAGCCGGGTTCGCCCTTCTTGCGGCCGCGCTCCTCGGGGCTGAGCAGTTGCTGGCCCGGGGGGACGCCACCTCTGCCCGGGGGGCAAAGCCGCGGAGGGCCGTGAGGGCGGGCGCCGCGCTGGCTATGGCGTTACTGCTCGCCGGCCCGCTCGCCGGCATGGCTGTCTGGTCCGCCCAGAACGTGCTGCGCCCGGCTGCCACGTCTGCCACTTCCGCAGGGGGGACGGGCGAGGGCCGGTCCGCAGCGGAAGCGGGCGCCGGGGGAGCGCTGGGTACACCGCGGCTGGTTGAAGCCGGCACGGCGCGGACCCTTCCTGCCACCGCCATCGACCGTGGCACCGGTCCGGAACAGACACGCACGCTCCTGGTCAGCACAGGTGCCGACGGCACGTTCTCCGCGTCCCTCGTCCGGGGTGCAGGAACCACCCTGGACAGCCTCTCCGCCGTGGCATCCGCACGCAATATCCTCGGTGCCCCCGGGGCCGAGGAAGTGCGCAGTGACGACGACGTGACTGCCTCCATCCGCCGGGTTGTCGCAACCCTGGTGGCCGGCCAGGGCGTGGACCCGCGACGTGACCTTGAGCAGCTCGGCGCCGGTTTTGTCGTGCTCCGGTCTGCCGATACCGCAGCCCAGCTCACAGCCAGCCGGATGGATGCCGTGCCCGGCCTGGTTGCCGTGGGGCAGACGGACGTTGGCTGGCTCTGGCGCATCAGCCCGCTCAACCAGCCCGCGGTCCAGGCCGCCGATGTCGCCCACCGCGTACGGATTGTCGATGCGCAGGGAGCCACAGTGGGGCAGGTCCTTTCGAACAGGGACGAGGTCGAGGCTCCTGTCCCGGCGGGGCCGGAAGGCCGCCTGGTGGTTCTGGCCGAGCGTGCCGATCCCGGCTGGAGCGCCTGGCTTGACGGCAGGAAGCTGACGTCAACCACCTCCGGCTGGTCCCAGGCGTTCACCCTGCCGGCATCGGGCGGCCAACTCAGCATTCGCTACGAGAATCCCTGGGCATGGTGGGCTGCCGCTGCCCAAATAACCGTGATCGGTTTGACGGTCATCCTGGCCATTCCCATGCCCGCGCAAAGGCCGCGGACCGGCCTCTCACGCGATGAGGGCTCCCTGCGTAAGGAACACCAGAATGCATGAGCAGACACCGGCCTCCGCCAAAAAGCCGGGCGCGGCCGCAACGGAGCTCCCGGCCAGTGCTTCGGCGGCCGCCGAAGCCGGGAAAGGCGGAAGCGGCAAGACCGCCGGCAGCGGTGCCACCGCGCTGCCCATGGGCAGGACCCGCTCCGCAGCAGTTGCCGGTGTGGCAGCGGGCGTTATCATCCTTGCGGGCGGCGCCGCCCTGGTGGCGGCCGGCGCATTGCTCCCCGTTCCGGAGTCAAGCAGGAGCCTTCCGGCGGCGGCAGCCGCTGTTCCCGCCGGCGCCAGCGTTGGAGTCTGTCCCGGCCCGGCGAGGCTGCTGGAGGGCACAGGAGCAGGCACAGACGCCCAGTTCCGGCCGGAGTCGGCGACCGCCGCGACCACGGTGACCGCCGCCGTGCTCGGTGCCGGCGGTGTGGTGCCGGGAAGCCGCCTCGCGCGCCTTGATGGAAGCGGCGCAGTAGAGATCGCCAAGGATCCGGGGGCGGCGCCCGCCACCGCTCCACCACAGGAACTCCGCGCCGGGGTTGTAGCGGACAAGCCGGCGGATCAAGTGGGTGTCCTCAGCGCGAACGCGGTGGCAAACCAGAATGCGTCCGCAGCGGCTGCCATGAAATACACTGCGGGCGACGGTGACCTGCAGGGCAGTGCCGCGGCCAGTTGCGCGCAGCCCTCCAACGACCAATGGCTCGCCGGAGCGAGTACTACTGTGGGGCGCACGTCGGTGCTGGCGCTGACCAATGCGTCCAGCACCCCGGCGACGGTCAGTCTTGAACTGTTTGGTCCTGACGGACAAATCCAGGCGCCCGCCAGCCGCGGCCTGCTGGTTGCCCCGGGAACCACCCGGTCGGTTGTCCTGGCGGGGCTCGCGGCAAACCAATCCCAGCTCAGTGTGCATGTGCGCAGCGCCGGCGGCCCGGTGGCCGCGTCCATCCAGCAAAGCGTCCTGCGGGGCCTGACCCCGGGCGGGGTGGACTTCATCGCGCCGGGCACTGCCCCGGCCGTCCGCCAGGTCGTCACCGGCGTCGACATCCAGGACCCGGCCGGAATTTCAGCCCTGACCGGCCGCCCCGGATACGAAGACGCCGGGCCCTCCCTGCAGCTGACGGTTCCGGGCGCCTCCGATGCGGTGGTGGAAGTCAAGCTGTACGGGCGGGACGGCCAAAAGGCCCTGCCGTCTGGCGGCGTCGTCACGGCGAAAGCCGGCGCCGTGACCGAGGTTTCGCTGGCGGGTGTCCCGGCCGGGCAGTACACCATTGCGGCCTCATCAGATGTCTCCTTCATCGCCGGGGCGCGCATGAGCCGGGGGCTGCAGCCCGGCCAGGCTTCAGATGTGGCCTGGGTGCCGGCCGGCGTACGGCTGGGCAGCCAGCACGTCGTCCCTGTCCCCAAGGGCGGTCTTCGCCAGCTGGTGTTCGGCGCACTGGATACCAGGGCCACCATCACCTACGCCCCGATTACCGCCGACGGAAAGGTCAGGGCGGCTGCCACCGCCGATATCGCCGGCGGAACCACCGCTGCCATCGCGATCCCGGAAAAGTCGGAAGAATCAGACGTCGTGGGTTATGTGGTGTCCGCCTCCGGAGACGCCGCGTACGGAGCGGTGCTGCTGGGGCAGGACGGCCGGAACGATGTCTCGGCCCTGGCGTTCCTGCCGGCGGCCGCGGGCCAGGAAACAGTTCCCGTCCGTTTGGGCTATTAGCGCTGTCCCACCCGCCAGAGGCTTGGCCTGCGGCCCTGGTCAGTAACGCCGGCGATAGACGGGGTCGAGGGTCTCGGGAGCCACGCCCAGCATCTCTGCGGTGTGTTCCACCACCACGTCATGGACCAGGTCCTGGAGTTCCTCCACGCTTGAGCATGCCTGCTCAACCACCCGGCGGTAAACGGTGATCATTGGTCCTTCCCCTCCGGCGGCGGGGGTGTAGGAGCCCATGGGAACCGGGGCTGCATTGGCTGCCAGTTCCTCAAGCTCCGGCGGAATCTCATCGACGCCGAACCGTACGCCGTCAAGGGTCTTACCCCAGATATCGTGCAGTCGCTGGGCGGAGTCCAGCACCATGTCGTCGAAACGGTCAGACCGTGTCCGGTGGCCGGGGTGGGTGGGAAGAACCACCTCACCGCGAAGGCCCCGTCCATGGCGGTTGCGGCGCCGCCTTGAGAAGCTTCGGCGCGCGGGCTCCGTGCCCGGAGCAACCGGGGCATCCGGGTCAGCCAACCGGACCGAAAAACCTGATTCATGGTTCGATGACTGCATACATCGACTCTAAACCCGGGCGTGGATTTACGCGATACATCCCCAGGGCAGCAAAGACGTGTCCAACCGGGCGCCAATGCGCTGGTTCACTGGTGCGACGGGGTAGTCTGGGATGTCGTGGGAGCTATCCGTCAGTGTTCAAGGTCTGCATGCCGCCAATCAGCGGTGGCCACCCTGACGTACGTGTACGCGGATTCCACCGCAGTCCTGGGTCCGCTGGCCACCTATGCCGAGCCGCACTGCTACGACCTCTGTGAACAGCATGCCGACTCGTTGACTGTTCCCCGGGGCTGGGAAGTCCTCCGCCTGGCAATGCCGTCAACGCCGCAGCAGCCCGGGCCGGACGACCTGCTGGCCCTCGCCAACGCCGTACGGGATGCCGCAGCCCTTCCCCCGGAGGTGCAGCCGCCGGCGCAGCGCGGGCACCACTCCGCGCTTGAGGCGCCGCCGGGTGCTGAAGGGGCCCGCCGCGGGCATCTGAGGATCCTCCGCGAACCGTCCTGACGTCCATCTGGCGGTAGGCTTGAAGCTGCACATCTTTCCGCTACCGGCGCGAGCGCGCCCGCCAGGGAGCATGAACTAATGCCAAAGATCAGTTCCGAGCTGTTGTCCGTCCTGCGTTGCCCCGTGACCGGCTCGCCCCTGGTCCAGGAGGGCGAAGAGCTGGTGGCCACCACGGCCGGCGAGGACGGCGTGAAGAACCGCTACGCAATCGAGGATGGAATCCCCCTGCTGCTGCCACCGGAACTGCTGGCCGCAGCGGCCACGGCCGGATCGGACCAGCACGATCCCGGCGCCCCAGGCAACAGTGGCGCCGCCAGGGAATAGTTCAGCCCGCACGATTTTCAGACTCAGCAGCACGGGAACCGGACGGAACCCGGATGAAGCAAAGGACCACCCATGACGTTTGACTACAAGGTTGCCGACATTTCCCTGGCGGAAGCCGGGCGGCACCAGATCCGCCTGGCCGAGCACGAGATGCCGGGACTGATGTCCCTGCGTGAGGAATACGGCCCCAGCCAGCCGCTCAAGGGTGCCCGCATCGCAGGCTCGCTGCACATGACGGTGCAGACGGCGGTCCTGATCGAGACCCTCACCGCGCTGGGCGCCGAGGTCCGCTGGGCATCCTGCAACATCTTCTCCACGCAGGACGAGGCCGCAGCCGCTGTCGTCGTGGGCCAGGGCACCGTCGAGGACCCCCAGGGCGTTCCGGTCTTCGCCTGGAAGGGCGAGACCCTTGAGGAATACTGGTGGACCGCGGAACAGATCCTCACCTGGCCGGGCGCTGAGTCCAACCCGGAGCTGGGCCCCAACATGATCCTGGACGACGGCGGAGACGCCACCATGCTGGTCCACAAGGGCGTCGAATTCGAGGCGGTTGGCAACGTCCCCTCCGCCAACCCCGAGGATTCCGAGGAATACGGCATCTTCCTCGACGTGCTCCGCCGCTCCATTGCTGCCGACCCGCAGAAGTGGACCCGGACGGCAGCCAGGATCAAGGGCGTCAGCGAGGAAACCACCACCGGTGTCCACCGCCTCTACCAGCTGGCGGACCAGGGCAAGCTGCTCTTCCCCGCCATCAACGTCAACGACTCCGTCACCAAGAGCAAGTTCGACAACAAGTACGGCATCCGCCACTCCCTGCCGGACGGCATTAACCGGGCCACCGACGTGCTCATGGGAGGCAAGGTCGCCGTCGTCTGCGGTTATGGCGACGTCGGCAAGGGAGCTGCCGAAGCCCTGCGCGGGCAGGGTTCACGCGTGATCGTCACGGAAATCGACCCGATCTGTGCACTCCAGGCGGCCATGGACGGCTACCAGGTGGCCAAGCTCGAGTCCGTCCTGGCGCAGGGCGACATCTTCATCACCACCACCGGCAACAAAGACGTCATCATGGCCGAGCACATGGCGGGCATGAAGAACAAAGCCATCGTGGGCAACATCGGCCACTTCGACAACGAAATCGACATCGCCGGGCTGGCCCGCGTTCCCGGCGTGAGGAAAGTGGAAATCAAGCCGCAGGTCCACGAGTGGGTCTTCGACGAAGGCACCGATGCCGAGCGCTCCATCATCGTCCTGTCGGAGGGCCGCCTGCTGAACCTCGGCAACGCCACCGGACACCCGTCCTTCGTGATGAGCAATTCCTTCGCCAACCAGACCATCGCGCAGATCGAGCTCTGGACCAAGAAGGACCAGAAGGAATACGCCAACGAGGTTTACGTCCTCCCCAAGGTCCTGGACGAAAAGGTTGCCCGACTGCACCTGGACGCGCTGGGCGTTGAACTCACCGAGCTGACGAAGGACCAGGCTGAATACCTGGACATCGACGTCGCCGGTCCGTACAAGCCGGAGCATTACCGTTACTGAGATGTGAGGGCCCGGGCGCGGCAACGCGCCCGGGCCGTCATTTTTTGCGCCTAGGATCGGAAAGATGGAGCCTGATGTGAAGCCCCGGCGCCGGGGGACCGTGAAGAAGATCCTTGCCGTGGCCGCCGTCTGCGTCTTGGCTGCGGTTGGCGGGGTTTTCGCCGCCGTCGCTCCCGGCCTGGCAGGCGGGCCCGTGGAATCCGAGGCCGGATCGGCGCTGCGCACTTCGCCAGGCATCGCTTCGCCCGTGGTGCCGCCGGTGAGCCTGGATGCCGCACCCGCCAACGGCGCCAAGCAGGTGAATCCGGCTGCTCCTGTCTCCCTGAAGGTAGGCAACGGCACCATTGAACGCGTCACCCTGACCAGCACCGCCGGCAAGACCGTCCAGGGCAGCATCGATGCGAACCGGACCGCATGGTCCGCGGCCGGCCCGCTCGAATTCAACACCGGGTACAGCTACACGTACGTGGTCAAGGACGGCGCCGGACGGGAAACCAGCACCACCCAGTCCTTCAGCACCGTGTCCAGCTCACATGAGGCAGATGCCGCGGTCTACCCACTGAACGGCATGAAGGTTGGCGTCGGCCAGCCCCTGCAGATCATCTTCAGCGAGCCGGTGGTCAACCGCGAGGCCGTGGAAAAGGCCATCAAGGTCACCAGCAGCGCCGGCCAGACGGGAGCGTTCCACTGGCACAGCGACACCATGGTCCGGTACCGGCCTGAGAACTTCTGGACCGCAAACTCCACCATCTCCATGGACATGCAGTTGTTCGGCGTGGACCTGGGCAACGGGCAGATCGCCAATTTCAACAAGAAGGTCAACGTCTCGATCGGCGACAAGAAGGTGGCGGTCGCCGATGCCACCGCGCACACGTTCACGCTCAGCGTCAACGACCAGCCCGTCAAGACGCTGCCCGTCAGCATGGGGGACAAGCGCTTCCCGTCGGCCAAGGGCTACGCGGTGCTGATGGAGAAGAACCGCTATGACCACTTCAGGGCCTCCAGCATCGGGCTGAAGCCGGATGATCCGGCCTACTACGGCGACGTGGACGTCGAATACACCATCCGGCTCACCCTCAGCGGCGCCTATATCCACCAGGCCCTTCCGTCTGCCTTCCCCTACATCGGGAACACCAACGTCTCGCACGGCTGCATAGGTTTCGCTCCCGACGGCGCTGCCTGGGTCTTTGACAACATGGGCACCGGTGACGTGGTCCAGATCATCAATACCGAAGGCGACTTCGCAGCCCTTGACGACGGCTACGGGGACTGGAACATCCCCTGGAACGAGTACGACAACTAAGTCAGTCGCTGAAGGGCAGCTTTTGCAGCCGCTCGCCCACCGCGCTGTTCCGGCGGCGGGACTGGGCCAGCCTGCCGAAGTCCCTGTTCCGGCGTTCGGCGACGACGGCGGCCAGGAAATCCTCCGGCCCTGTCCCCGGCGGCGGAGACGGGGCCACGTGCGCTGACAGTTCCACGGCGACCGACGCTGCCATCGCCGCCCTGGATGGCGGCGCCATGCGGCCTGCCTGCCGGATGAACTGTGCGGCGCGGCGCGCCGTGGCGTCGGGGATCCTGCCGATGTCCGCCGTCGAAGCCCACGGCAGGAGGGCTGGCGGAACGAAGACTGCAGCAGCGGCCTCGGCCGGAACCCGGACGCGGATGGAATAGGTCCCGGCCAGCAGGTCTCCGAGCCGCCGGGATTTGTCATTGAAGAGCGCGACGGCGAGTGCCAGGCCGCCGAACGTCAGATAGATCTCGAGGAAACCGGTCAGTCCGCGGATCACGGCATGCCGGAACCGGATGGCGCCGCCGTCGTCGCGGACCACCCGTAAGCCGGTGGCGAGCTTGCCCAGGGAGCGGCCCCGGGTCAGCGTTTCCAGTCCCACGGGCACCACCACCAGGCAAAACACGACGCCGGTGAGGACCAGGGCGCGCCCGGCCGCGTCATCGAGGTCCCGCCCGGCCGCCGACAAGCCCAACAGGACTGCCACGAGCAGGACCGCATGGAACACGACGTCGATGGCCAGGCCCAGCGCCCGCGCCGCAAAGGACGCAGGCCGCAGATCCAGGACTACGGCCTCACCGGTGACTATCAGGCTCACGCTGCGTCCTAAGTTCTTCGCGGTGGTGGTGTGGACGGTCAAAGTCTAATGCGGGACGCTAGGCTGAGGCCGTGGATATGGACGCCTTTTCCGCAGTCAACGCGGACAAATGGGCGCGGCTGCACGATCTGGCCGCCAAGGGCAGGCTCACGGGCCGCGAAGCCGATGAGCTGCTGGCGCTGTACCAGGCCGCCTCCGGCCACCTGTCCCTGATCCGCTCCGTGGCTCCGGAAAGCGGGCTGTCCGCATCACTTTCCGCCACCCTCGCCCTCGCCAGGACGCGCTTCACCGGTGCGAGGTCCAACATGATGGCGGACCTCGCCCGGTTCTTCCTGGTGGCCCTGCCGGCAGCGCTGTACCGGCTGACGTGGCTCACCCTGGCCTGCGGAACCACTTTTGTCCTCATTGCCGCGGCCTACGCCGCCTGGCTGGGGACATCCCCTGAAGCGCTCCGGGCAGTTGCATCCGAGGCGGAGGCCGCCCGATATGTCGACGAAGACTTCGTTGGCTACTACTCCGAAAACCCGGCGGCCTCATTTGCCGGCGCCGTGTGGACCAACAACGCCTGGATCAGCGCGCAGGCCGTGGCCCTGGGAATCACCGGGATCTGGGTGCCGATGATCCTGTTCAGCAACGCCCAAGGAGTGGGAATTGCTGCTGGAATTTTCGCCGCAGCGGGCAAATCCGACGTCTTTTTCAGCTACATCCTGCCCCATGGCCTCATGGAGCTCACCGCGGTCTTTGTTGCGTGTGCCGCCGGCCTGCGGATTTTCTGGGCAATGGTCTCCCCGGGGGTCCGGACCAGGGGCCGCGCGGTGGCGGAGGAGGGGCGCTCCCTGGTCACCGTGGCCCTCGGACTGGTCCTGGTCCTGTTCGTCTCGGGACTGGTGGAAGGATTCATTACCCCCAGCCCATTGCCTGCCTGGGCCCGGATCGGCATCGGTGCGTCGGTGCTGGCTGCGTACTGGGCCTACGTCCTGGTGTGGGGGAGGAAGGCGTACCTGGCGGGGGAGCGGGGGGATCTTCGGCCCGAGGATTCCGGCTACACGGAAATCGCTGCCTGAATCGTTGTAATCCAGCCGGGGTGGTTCCTCGCCGTGCCGAAGTCCCTGACGGTAGGCTCGTCAACAGAAACGAATGGCGCCGGCGGACTGGGTCCGGCGTGGAACCCAACGGAAGTGACGCTGCTGTGAACGACGAAACACCGGCCCGCGCCAAAAGCGCTGCGCCGCAGCCGGAACCTTTCCTGGACACATCCGGGGACTCCGACGAACCCGCGTTTTCCTGGCTGAAGCCCGCCGGTGGCGAAGCCTCCGGCGAGGACTCCGGAGGCTCCGCCGAAGCCGGCGCGGCCCCCGTCGCCGGATCATCCGCCACCGCCGCTGCCTCCGCAGCAGGCACTACCCGGACGGAGGCGCCCGGCCCGGACCACACGCAGGACGGTGCCGCCGTGCGCAAGGCAGCCCAGCCAGAAAGCAGGGCTGACCGCAAAGCCGCGGAAGCCGCCGTCGAACCTTCCGGTACCGTGTCTTCCCGCGCCGCGCACGCCAAGGATGCCCCTGATGACCAGTCCGGTTCTTCCGTGTTCCGGGAGCCCCTGCCCACATCAGCGCTGCACGTTCGTCCTCCCGAGGAAGAGGTGGAACGCCGCAACGCCCAGCGGGAGAGCGCCGCGAACGCCCGGCCCGTAGCCCCGCGCGTCATGCAGGTCCTGCTGGCCATTGCCTACCCGTTCATCCTCCTGATCCTGGCCGTCCGGGCCGTCACCAGCCCACTATTCCTGTGGGTGGAGTACAACCGTCCCGGTTTCCCGGGCGACGGCTACGGCTTCAGCACCGACGACCGGATGACGTACGGCTCCTACGCGGTGGACTACCTTAGCAACTGGGCGGGCCCCCGCTACCTGGGCGACCTGGTGCACCGCAGCGGCGACAAACTGTTCAAGGACGGCGAAGTCAGCCACATGGCGGACGTGAAGGTGGTTATCCTCTCCACCTTCGGTGCCGGAGCGGCGCTGCTGCTCCTGGCACTTATTGCCGTGCTCTACCTGCGCAGGCGGAGCACTGGCGGAACCCGCCGCGGACTGTTCGCGGGATCGGTCATCACGCTGGTCCTGATTCTTGGCCTCGGTACGCTGGCCGCCCTGGGCTGGCAGCAGTTCTTCACAGAATTCCACCGAATGTTCTTCGCCGACGGGTCCTGGACATTCAGCCTCGATGACACGCTGATCAGGCTGTTCCCGGGCCAGTTCTGGATCGACGCGGGCATCGCCATCGCCGGCCTTGTACTGGTGACCTCGCTGGTGACCCTGGTGCTGACCTGGCCCACGCGCCGGCGCCGGGGCCTGGCTCCCAAGGAGCGGCAGGCAGCCCAGGAGCGCCCGGAGGCCGCGGAAAAGGCGTAGCGGCTCAGCCGTACAGTTTGGCGATCTCCGCCTGGAAGTCCTGTACGACGACGGCCCGCTTGAGTTTCAGGGACGGCGTCAGGTGCCCGGACTCCACGCTGAAGTCGGCGTCCAGGAGCGCGAACGTTCGCACTGATTCCGCCTTGGATACCAGCTCGTTGGCGTGGTCCACGGCCTCCTGGACGGCTGCAAGGATCTGGGGATCGCTGGTGGCGTCCCGGAGGGCGAGCGGGGGCAGCCCCCGCTCGGACCGCCAGTTGGCGACGCCTTCCGGGTCCAGGGTCAGCAGGGCTGACACGAACGGCCTGCCGTCGCCGACGACGACGGCGTGCCCCACCAGCTGGTGGGCGCGGAGCCGTTCTTCCAGCGGGCCCGGCGCCACGTTCTTTCCGCCGGCCGTGACCAGCAGGTCCTTCTTCCGCCCCGTCACGGTGAGGAAGCCGTCTGCATCCAGGACACCAAAGTCGCCGGTCCGGAAGAAGCCGTCCACGAATGCTTCGGCATTGGCCGCCGGATTGGCGTGATACCCCTTGAAGACGCCGATGCCCTTCACCAGGATCTCGCCGTCCTCGGCGACCCGGATGGTGGTCCCGGGAATGGGTATCCCCACCGTTCCCACCTTGGTGCGGGACGGCGTATTGGCCGTGCACGGTGCCGTGGTTTCGGTGAGTCCGTACCCTTCGAGGACGGGGATGCCGACGCCGCGGAAGAAGTGGGCGTCCTCCTGGGCCAGCGGGCTGGCACCGGAGACGGTGTACCCCACCTCGCCGCCGAGGGCCTGGCGGAGCCTGGGGTACAGCAGCCGGTCGTAGGCCGCATGCCGCAAGCGGCTGAAGAGTCCCGGCCCGGGTCCCCCACCCCGGCTTTGTCTGTCCTGCTCCCGCGAGTACTCGATGGCGGCGGCGGAGGCGGCCGCGAAAAGGCGGCCTTTGCCTGCCAAAGCCGCCTTATGCGCCGCGCTTGCCCGCACCTTCTCGAATATCCGGGGGACAACCAGCAGGAAAGTCGGCTTGAACGTCCCCAAGTCCTCCAGCAGCTGTGCCGCTCCGGGGGTGTGTCCCAGGGTTGCTCCAGCCGTGAGGCACACAACCTGGACTGCGCGGGCCAGCACGTGGGCCAGTGGCAGGAACATCAAGGTGCGCGCGTTGTCGTCCTGCAGGATTTCCGGGAGGAAGGCGACGATGTTCTTGGCCACGAGGGCGAAGTTCCCGTGGGTGATCTCGCACCCCTTGGGCCTGCCGGTCGTGCCGGATGTGTAAACCAGGGAAGCGACGTCGTCCAGCCTGGCCCGGTTCCGCTGCCGCTCCAGCTCTGCGTCGCTGACCCCGGCGCCAGCTGCGGCGAGGCTGGCAAGGTCCGGTGCCTCGCCGTCGTAATCCATCCGCACTACGTTGACCAGGCGGTCGCGCAGCGCCGCGGATTCCGCAACAACGCCGGTGACCAGCTGCACCGTGGCGCGGTCGCCCGCGAAGACGCGCCGCACCCCGGCATCCTGGATGATCCATTCCACCTGGCTCGCGGACGATGTTTCATAGATGGGCACGGTGACTCCACCGGCGAACCAGATGGCGAAGTCCACCAGGGTCCACTCGTAGGACGTACGGGACATCACTGCCACCGCGTCCCCTGGCTCCAAGCCACCGGCGATCAGGCCCTTGGCCAGGGCACTGACGTCCTGGAGGAATTTCTGCGCGGACACGTCCACCCAGCCGTTGGGCCCCTTCCGCCGGTACAGCGCATGGGCGGGATTGGCGGCGTGCTGCTCCAGCAGCAGGTCAGTCACGTTGCTGTCGGCGTCAAGCTCAACCAGCAGTTCCGTGCTTGCTTCTCTCACAGCAGGTCTCCGTTTCCGCTGCCACGCCGCGGCAGCGGCTCCTCATGGGGTCTCATGCAATCCTGCCCTAGATCCAGGAGGGCATCCACATGCGGACCTTCCAGTCCACGTAGGGAATGACCTCCGCCGTCCAGATGGGGTAGAAGAATGCCGAGAGCAGGACGGCCGCGGCAAGGAAGAGGGCCACCAGGTACAGGCCCGAGCGCCGGCGCCACGGCGGGTCCGTGGCCCTGCCGAGGACCAGGCCCAGGCAATACACCAGCGCCAGGACCAGGAACGGTTCGAAGGATACGGCGTAGAAATAGAACATCGTGCGCTCGGGGTACATGAACCACGGAAGGTACCCCGCGGCCACACCTGCAAGGACGGCACCGGCCCGCCAGTCCCGGCGCCCTGCCCACCAGAAAAGCACCACGACCAGTGCGATGGCCGCCGGCCACCAGACCAGCGGGTTTCCCACGGAAAGGATGGCGGAGGTGCATTTTTCCACGGCGCACCCCGGGGTTCCCTGCGGTGGGGATTCATAGAAGAACGACGTCGGCCGCCCCATGACCAGCCAGCTCCAGGCGCTGGCCTGGTAGGGGTGTTCGGAGCTCAGGCCCTGGTGGAACTTGTACGCCTCGAGGTGGTAGTGGGCGAGGGAACGGACTGAGTCTGGCAGCCAGCCCCACTGCACGGACGGGTTGCTTTCGGCCCAGTGTCGGAAGTAGGCATTGCCGGACAGGAACCATCCCGTCCAGGAGGCTGAATAGACGGCTCCGGCCACGGGCACCATGCTTGCGAATGCCGGCAGGCCGTCCCGGATGACGCCGCCGCTGATCCAGCCGCGGATGCCGGCCACGCGCCGGGCATTGAGGTCCCAGAGCACGGTGAGGATCCCGAAGCCGGCGAGGAAGAAGAGTCCGGACCACTTGGTGCCCACCGCGAGTCCCATGCAGACTCCGGCAGCGACCCGCCACCATCGGATGCCCAGCCATGGCCCGGCCAGCAGCGTGCGGGCCGGCGGCTGCCCGCCGTTTGAAGCGGCAGCCTGCGCAAGCCGGCGGGCCAGGCGGCGCCGCCCGTCGTCCCGGTCCAACAGCAGGGCGCCGAACGCGGCGAGGACCCAGAACGTCAGGAAGACGTCAAGCAGCGCGGTACGTGACATCACCAGGTGGTGGCCGTCGACGGCGAGGAGCAGCCCGGCGGCGCCGGCCAGGGGGAGGGAACGGAACAGTTTCAGGGCAATCAGGGAAACCAACAGCACTGTCAGTGTTCCGGTGAGCGCGGCGGCGAAACGCCAGCCGAAGGGGTTGTCCGGCCCGAAAAGCCACATTCCGGCCGCGATCATCCACTTGCCCACCGGCGGGTGGACCACATATTCGGGGGAATCCAGCAGGACCGTGGGATCCCCGGCGTTGAATGAATCGTTGGCTTTGTCCGGCCAGCTGCGTTCGTACCCGCTGATCAGGTACGAGTAGGCATCCTTGACGTAATAGGTCTCGTCGAACACCAGTTTGTGCGGGACTTCCAGCCGGACGAACCGGAGCAGGCCCCCGGCCACTGCTGTCAGGACCGGAACCAGGACAAACCAGAGCCGCAGCGACAGGGGATAGGCCCGCCAGGCAGGGGCCGCGCCGAGGAGCCTTTCCTGCAGGGCTTCGACGGTGAACGTTTCCGCGGGCCGGCTGATCCAGGGACGCCGGGCCGTTGTGGAGGAATGGGCCGCAGGTGCCCCTGGTCCGGTGGAGGAGCCCGCCGGGGTGGGTTCACCGGCCCCGGGCGGCCGCGTCGAGGTCTGCGTCACGAGCCCCATGCTACCTTTTGCGGCTGGAAGACCCGGCAGCAGTAGGCTGGGTGGGTGGACCAGAACCCCAGCCCCCTCCCCGCTCCCGAACCCCCTACGGCGGGGCGCATCGTGCTCGCCGCCACGCCGATCGGGAACACAGGCGATGCCTCGGCCCGCCTGGTCGAGTTGCTTGCCACGGCTGACATCGTGGCAGCCGAGGATACGCGGCGCCTCCACCGCCTGGTCCAGAGCCTCGGCGTGACCGTCGCCGGCCGCGTGATCAGCTACCACGAGCACAATGAAGCGTCCCGGACCTCCGACCTCCTGGACCAAGTCCGGGCGGGCAGCACGCTGGTGATGGTGACCGACGCCGGGATGCCGTCAGTGTCGGACCCTGGCTTCCGGCTGGTGGAGGGCGCGATCGCTGCAGGACTGCCTGTCACCGCCGTGCCCGGCCCCTCCGCCGTCCTCACCGCGTTGGCGTTGTCGGGCCTGCCCACGGACCGGTTCTGCTTCGAGGGCTTCCTTCCCCGAAAAGCCGGGGAACGCGCCTCGCGCCTGTCCGACCTTGCCGGGGAGCGTCGCACCATGGTGTTCTTCGAGGCCCCGCACCGGCTCGAAGCAATGCTGCGGGCGCTGCGTGAAAGGTTCGGCCCGGACCGGCCCATCGCTGTGTGCCGGGAGCTGACCAAGACCTACGAGGAAGTCATCCGGGGCACGGTCGGTGAGCTGCTGCACTGGGCGGAAACCACGGAAGTCCGCGGCGAGATCGCGGTGGTGCTGGGCGGCGCCCCCGAGCAGGCGGCCGGAACCCCCGAGGACCACGTGGCCGCAGTCACCGAGCTGATGGCCCAGGGCATCCGGCTCAAGGAAGCCGTGGCCGCGGTCGCCGAAGACGTGCGGGTCAGCAAGCGGGAGCTGTACGCGGCGGTCCTGGCCGCCCGCTGACGCTCCGCCGGCGCGGCAGCCAGGTGCTGTGCAGCTGCACAGCAGGGCTGCGCCTTGGCAGTGCGCAACGGCGTAGACCCCGGGCGGACCCGGCAGTAGTCTGGCTGTTAATCAGCCCAATGAGCCCGGTCACTCCGGCCGCACCACGGGCTGCCACAACCCTACTGACGAGGGAGTCATCGTGACTGTCACCGCACAGCCTGCCGTTAGCGCCGAGCGTGAAAGCCGGCTTCTGGCCTCCGTTCCCACCGGGCTGCTCATCAACGGCGAATGGCGCGACGCCGCTTCGGGCAAGACGTTCGACGTCGAGGATCCCGCCACCGGGAAGGTGCTGTTGAGCATTGCCGACGCCGGCCCCGAGGATGGTTCCGCGGCCCTGGACGCCGCCGTTGCGGCCCAGGAGTCCTGGGCAAAAGTTCCTCCGCGCGAACGCGGCGAGATCCTGCGCCGGGCGTTTGACCTCGTGACCGAACGGGCCGAGGACTTCGCCCTGCTGATGACCATGGAAATGGGCAAGCCGCTGGCCGAAGCCCGCGGCGAGGTAACGTACGGCGCCGAGTTCCTCCGCTGGTTCTCAGAGGAAGCCGTCCGTGCGTTCGGCCGCTACTCCGTGGCCCCGGACGGCAAGTCCCGCCTGCTGGTGACCAAGAAGCCGGTGGGCCCCTGCCTGCTGATCACGCCGTGGAACTTCCCGCTGGCCATGGCCACCCGCAAGATCGCCCCCGCGGTCGCCGCCGGCTGCACCATGGTGCTGAAGTCCGCGAACCTCACGCCGTTGACCTCCCAGCTGTTCGCGGCCGTCATGATGGAAGCCGGCCTGCCCGCCGGCGTCCTGAACGTCATTCCCACCTCAACCGCCGGTGCCACCACCGGGCCGCTGATCAAGGATTCCCGTCTTCGCAAGCTGTCCTTCACGGGTTCCACCGAGGTGGGCCGGCGCCTGCTGGCCGACGCATCCGAAACCGTGCTGCGCACCTCGATGGAACTGGGCGGCAACGCCCCGTTCATGGTCTTCGAGGACGCGGACCTGGACGCCGCCGTCGCAGGGGCCATGCTGGCCAAGCTGCGGAACATGGGCGAGGCCTGCACTGCTGCCAACCGCTTCATCGTGCACGAGTCTGTCGCCGGCGAGTTCGCCGAGAAGTTCGCCGCGAAGATGAAGGAAATGACCACCGCCCGGGGCACCGAACCGGAGTCCAAGGTGGGCCCGCTGATCGACGCCAAGAGCCGGGACAAGGTCCACGAACTGGTCTCCGACGCCGTTGCCTCCGGCGCCAAGGCCGTCCTGGGCGGCGGACCGGTGGAGGGCCCCGGCTACTTCTACCAGCCCACCATCCTGTCCGGAGTCAGCGAGGGCGCGCGGATCCTTGCCGAGGAAATCTTCGGCCCGGTCGCGCCGATCATCACCTTCAGCAGCGAAGACGATGCGGTGCGTCTGGCCAACAACACCGAGTTCGGCCTGGTGGCGTACGTCTTCACCAAGGACCTCAACCGCGGCATCCGCATGGGCGAACGCCTTGAGACGGGCATGCTCGGCCTGAACGCAGGGGTCATCTCCAACGCTGCAGCTCCTTTCGGCGGTGTCAAGCAGTCCGGGCTGGGACGCGAAGGTGGCCTCGAAGGAATCGAGGAGTACCTCTACACCCAGTACATCGGCATCGCCGATCCGTACGCCGG